>CAYYYX010000032.1:0-25891 GCA_964476065.1 uncultured Verrucomicrobiota bacterium
CATGCTGCAAATCTATATGCAGGGGCCACTTGCGTCAACTTGATACCCCGCTTCATCTATTATCTGACCATCGATGAAACGGCGGATACCGAAGGAAAAGATCCGGATGTTTATCTGCGCGAACTCAACGACTGGGTGGTGAAATACCAGCTCCAATCGGTTCCGGGCGTGACCGATATTCTGTCGATTGGTGGGCATGTGCTTCAGTATCAGGTGAAGGTCAATCCGTATGAATTGCATCGCTACAATCTGTCGCTCGACGAACTAGTTGAAGCGATTCGCTCAAATAACCGCAACGCGGGCGGGCAGTTTCTCGTGCTGGGCTCCGAAGAGTCGCTGGTGCGCGGAATCGGTCTCATCGAAGACCTACAACAGATTCGCGATATTCCCGTGCGGGTGGTCGACGGCGTGCCGATCACGGTGGATGCGGTGGCCGACGTGGACTACGGAAGCGAACTTCGCCGCGGAGTCGTCACGCATAATGGCGAGGAGGAAGTGGTTTCCGGGTTGGTGCTGAAATTATTCGGCGAAAACACCTCGGAGGTGATCGAAAAACTCTACGTCAAAGTGGCCGAAGTTCAGGCATCGCTTCCGCAGGGCGTAAAGTTGGTTCCGTACTACGAGCAGGCCGAGCTGGTTGAGCAAGCCACGGGAACGGTCAAGAAGGCTCTGGTGGCCGGCGCCTTTTTGGTTGCGCTGACCCTATTGGTTTTTATGGGCAACCTGCGCAGTGCAGTGATCGTCGTTCTCTCGCTACCTATTTGTGCCTTGATCGCTGTCATTATGATGGGCGCGAATGGGGTTTCCGCCAATTTGATGTCGCTCGGCGGAATTGCTATTGCAATCGGGATGCTGGGCGATGGCGCGATTGTGATGGTCGAAAATATCTATCGCCATCTCGGGATGCCGGAAAATCGAACGCGTGAAAAATCGGCGGTCATTTTGGCGGCCGCTCGCGAAGTCAGTCGGCCGGTTTTCTTTTCAGCAGCGATCATCATCATGGTGTTTTTGCCCATCTTTTCTCTGCAGGGTGTGGAAGGAAAAATGTTCACCCCGATGGCGTTTACCATCACGTTTGCACTGCTCGGTTCGATGGCCGTTGCGCTGATTGTTTCGCCGGTTCTCAGTTGTTACCTCGTCAAGCAGGGCGAACACAAAGAGAGCCCGTTGCTGGAAAAACTCAAAGCGGCGTACCGCCCTTTGCTTGAAGGCGCGTTGCGGCGGCATGGCCGGGTGGTCATCGTTGCCGGGGCGGTTTTTGTTGGCAGCCTGTTGATTTTTCCAATGCTTGGAACCGAGTTCATCCCGACGCTCGAAGAAGGCTCCATTCTGATCGGGGTTTCCATGGCTCCTTCCATTTCTCTGGAAGCGGCGACCAAAACGGTCATGCGGCTCGAAAAAGAGATCATGAAGCACTCCGAGGTGGAAGAAACCATTTCACGGATCGGTCGGCCTGAGGCGGGGAGTCATCCACATCCGGTCAACTATGCCGAGATTCATATTGAGATGCATCCCGGCACGGATAAGGCCGAGCTGGTTGACGAATTGGAAGAGGCGCTGGCGGAACTTCCTGGCGCACAGCTCAACTTCACGCAACCGATTCAGAATGCGTTCGATGAGCTGCTTTCGGGCATCAAAGCGCAGATTGCGATCAAAGTGTTTGGGGAAGACCTCGACGTCTTGCAGAAGACCGCAGCGGAGATTAAAGAAGCGATTGAAGAGGTCCCGGGACTGGTTGACCTGTCGGTTGAACAGAGCTTCGGGCAACCGCAGGTGCAGATCGCGGTCGATCGCGCCGCCTGTGCGCGCTACGGCATTGCCGTCAGCGATGTGCTCGAGCTCGTCGAGCTGGCGATCGGCGGCGAGCCCGTGGATCAAATTCTGCTTAATACCCGTCGCTTTGGAATCCATGTGCGCTATCAGGAGGCGTTCCGCGCCGACCCGAATGCGCTTCGTAATCTGCTGGTTCCCACGGATGATGGTTCGTTTGTTTCGCTCGAACAGGTCGCCGATGTGAACGAAGTGGTCGGACCGATTCAGATTAATCGCGAGAAAAACCAGCGGCGCTGGATTGTGCAGGGCAATGTGCGCGGGCGCGACCTCGGGAGCGTGGCCGATGAAATCCGCGAACGGATTTCTGAGAACGTCGAACTGCCGATCGGGTATTTTGTGGAGTACGGCGGTCAGTTCGAAAATCAGCAACGCGCGATGCGGCGCCTTTCAATCATTGTTCCGTTGGTGATTATGGCGGTTTTCATTCTGCTTTGGATGACCTTCGGAGCGTGGCGCGATGCCTTTATCATTATCGTCAATATTCCGCTCGCATTGATCGGCGGGATTTTCGGGTTGTTGGTGACCGGGGAGTATCTTTCCGTTCCTGCCGCCGTCGGCTTCATTGCACTTTTTGGGATTGCGGTGCAAAACGGCGTCGTACTTGTCAGCTATTTCAACCAACTTCGGCGGGAGGGGAAGAACCTGCATGATGCGGTGATTGAAGGCGGCATGCTCCGCTTGCGTCCCGTACTGATGACGGCGATGACGACCGTGCTGGGTCTGCTTCCGCTTCTGCTTTCACGCGGGATCGGTTCAGAAGTGCAGCGCCCGCTCGCGGTGGTGGTGGTGTTTGGTTTGACGACATCGACCCTGTTGACGCTTTTCGTGATCCCGGCAGTCTACAGCTTGATTGAAGGCCGCATGCCAAAAGAGTACGAAACATTGAAGGACTGACCGCCTCAGGGTTTGTTGTTTTTTTCCAAGGGTTGGAACTTTTCCTTCCAACCCTTGGAACCGGCTACGCCGGATTTTAGGGTTTTGCCTGGCATGGGCCGGGAAAAAGCGGGTCTAAACCATTTTCTTCTGGGCGGTTTCCTGCCAAGCGCTTATAAAAGTTCAGCGCGTAGCGTTAACTTTAAACACTTGAAAGGGATACCTTGCATGAAAATAATCGGATTGATTCTTGGCGGCGGAGCAGGAACGCGGTTGCAACCGCTCACGACGGATCGGGCAAAGCCAGCGGTTCCGATTGCTGGGAAATACCGATTAGTCGATATTCCGATCAGCAACTGCATCAATAGCGGCATCAATTCGATCTTTCTGCTGACGCAGTTCAACAGCATGTCGTTGCACCGCCATATTCAGTCCACCTATATCTTTGACCAGTTCACGGGGGGCTCTGTGCGAATGCTGGCTGCGGAACAAACCCCTGACTCGGGCGGTTGGTTCCAGGGAACGGCGGATGCCGTCCGCCAGTCGATGAAGCATTATATGATCGGCGACCCGGATATTGTGGTGATTCTTTCCGGCGATCAGCTGTATCGGATGGATTTTGCCAAAGTGATTGAAGAGCATGTCGAGCGCGGCGCGGATGTGACCATCTGCACCAAGCCGGTCCCCCGCAAGGAGGCCTTTGACCTGGGAATCATGCACGTGGATGACCAGAACAAGATCATTGAGTTTGCTGAAAAACCCGGTGATACACCGCGTCTCGATGAGCTTCGCGCACCCATGTACGACGACGAAAGCTACCTCGCCAGCATGGGGATTTATATTTTCAATGCGAAGGTGCTGGCGGACGTGCTGTCAGACAACGATGACACGGATTTCGGTAAAAACATTATTCCGAGCGCGATCAAGGATCGAAAGGTCTATAGCCATATCTTTGAGGGGTACTGGAAAGATATCGGAACGATCGGCATGTTCCATGAGGCCAATCTGGGCCTGACGGAGCTCATTCCTGAATTCACCTTTTATGATACCGATGCGCCGATCTACACGCATATGCGTTATCTGCCGCCGTCAAAAATCAACTGCTGCGACCTGAACCGCTGTCTACTGGCGGAAGGTTGTATTGTGTCCGGCCACCGCATCCTGCATTCCGTGGTTGGCACCCGTGCGGTGATTGGCGAGGGGACGGTGATTGAGCACTCCGTGATCATGGGGGCAGATCATTTTGAGCATGAAGAAGCTCAGGCGGGAAAGGCACCCGGAGTTCCTCCGCTTGGGATTGGCAAAGACTGTTACATTAAGAATGCCATCATCGATAAAAATGTCCGGATCGGCGACAGCATCTACATTTCACCCGACGGCAAGGCCGAGGGCGAAGTCAATGAGTACTATGTGGTGCGCGATGGAATCATCGTGATTCCAAAAAACACTATGATTCCGTCGGGGACGCGCCTTTAGCGGTGTCGGAATAAAACGGATACCCGGCAGTTTCACTGCCGGGTTTTTTTGTTTTCCAGCGCTTGTAGAGCCAAAGCCAGTGTTCGGGGTGCGTTCGAACTTCGCATTCAATCGCCGTGAGCGTTTGTTGGGTCAGCTGTTGTATGGTTTCCCGGCGTGAATCCACCGGCGGGGAAATGGTTTGGGTAATATAGACAAGGTAGCGCCCGCGGGGTTGGGGCGCGCAGAACCCGATAAAGATCTCACTGTTTGTTTTGGCGGCTAATGCCGCTGGGGCCGGGGTGACGGGCACGGGCAGGCCAAAGTAATTGGCCCAGATTCCACCCTCGGATTCTGTCGTGTTTTGATCGACCAAAAATGCCGTTTTTCCGTTATTTCGGAGCACGTGCAGGAGCTTGCGCAGCGCCCCTTCGCGCGAAATAATTTTCTGGCCGGTGATTTCACGGCGCTTGATGAGCAGGTCATTCACCACTGCATTTTTGACCGGCATGGCGATGCTATGAAACGGGAATCCGCGTTGAGCCATCATTTGGCCCACGGTTTCCCAATTTCCATAATGGGCCGTGATGCAGACCTGATTTTTATCGCAGAGCAGGGGTTGCATGCTCTCGTCGAGGCGAACGTATTTTTTAAGGCGGTGTGTAGAGAAGGTTCCGAACCAGATGACATCGAGCATCGTGCGAGTCATGGTGATGAAGGATTGGCGCAGGATTCGTTTTTGTTCCGCAGGCGATTTTGTTTCTCCAAAGGCCACGTCCAGATTCGCCAGTCCGATTTCGCGTCCGCGTCGATCCAAAAGAAAACCGAGGCTCCCTCCAACCCATGCCATGCCGAGCACCACGCAACGGGGAAGCAGAGGGATCAGTTGCAGCGCGGACCAAAAGAAAGCCGTTTCGAATGGGCGGCGGATCTGTCTATAGAGCTTGGCCATAGTGAAGTTCTGTTTAAATCTATTTAAAAAAAGGAGGATGACCAGCGAATGAATGAAATTTACGAACTGGAAAGTTTTCTGGTTCGGTTCCGTCGTTCGCGGGTAATTTTATCTCTTTCAGTATTCCAATATTCCGGTATTCCAGCATTCCATATCTTCAACGTCAGTTGAAAATGACGGTTCGGTTTTTGTAGACCAGCACTTTGTTTTTCAGGTGCGTCCAGACGGCCCGCGAGAGAACCATTTTTTCGAGGTCGCGGCCTTTTCGAATCAGACTTTCCACCGAATCTTTGTGCGAAACACGCATCACTTCCTGTTCGATGATCGGGCCTTCATCGAGGTCGGACGTGACGTAATGACTGGTGGCTCCAACAATTTTTACGCCGCGCTGGTGGGCCGAGTGATACGGCTTGGCGCCAACAAACGCGGGCAGGAACGAGTGGTGAATATTGATAATCCGGTTGGGGAAGTTCGAGCAGAGGTCATCGGAGAGGATCTGCATGTAGCGCGCGAGGACAATCAGATCGATATTGTATTCGCGAAGCAGTTTGAGCGTTTGGGCTTCCTGTTCTGCCTTGTTGTCTTTGGTGATTTCAATTAACTCAAAATCAATGCCGTACATCTTTGCCAAGGGTTCCAGATCGGGGTGATTACTGATGATCAGCGGAATCTCGGCGCTCCACTCGCCGGAATGCCAGCGGGAGAGCATGTCGCGAATACAGTGGGAGAATTTGGAGACAAAGATGGCGATGCGCGGGCGGTAGTCGGAGAAATGGAGTTCGTATTTCATCTGATGGCGGTCGGCAATCAGGCGGAATTTTTCGCTGATTTGGTCGCGGGGTAGTTCGAAACCGTCCAGTTCCCATTCGACGCGCATGAAAAATGCGGACTCTTCGGTGTCTGTGTGTTGTTCCAGATCAATGATGTTCCCGTTGTGGCGCATCAGGAAGTCCGTTGCGGCGCAGACAATGCCCTGCTGGTCGGGGCACGAGATCAATAGGCTGGCAGATGCTTCAGTTTTCATATGTAAAACTCCTATGGTATTAACCGCAAAAGAACGCAAAGAACGCAAAAATTAGGGATAGAGGGGAGGATGGGATTTTCGGGAATTTTTCTGGTTGATCTGTTTTTGCAAATTTTTTGATTTGGAATTTGTAGGAACCAAAATTGATCAGGAGACCGTGTTCCTTTCCTGACCCCTTCAGATAGTGGAGAAGTTGGGCGTAGTGCTCATGTGTGGTTGTTTTGCAGGCCTTCAACTCAATCATAAGTTCGTTTTCAATGAATAGATCAGCGTAATACTCTCCGATTTCAGTTCCATCTTCATCATAAATAATCAATTGGTGTTGTTGTTTTACATCCAGCCCCGCTTTTCTCAGACGGTTAACCAATGCATTTTCGTAGACTTTTTCTAAATATCCGTTCCCGTGATACTGATGGACTTTATAGGCGGTTTCTCGAACTTGATCGCATAGTGCCATAATTTGATCCGTAGTCATAGGGTTCTCCTTTTGCGTTCTTTCGCGGTTACTACATCTTCCGTCCATGCTCTAAATTGGAAACGAACTTTATCGACAACCGCCCCAAACATCCATAGGTTTTTGCGCATGAAAAATTATCTAAAAGTACTGTTTAGTCTGTTCGCGGTAACTCTCCTCATTGCGGGTTGCTCCAGTTCCGAAATTGAAGCAAACGTAGAAGCCGAAAAATCCCCCGAACCTATAAAGGAAACCAAGACCATGATTTTAATGAAAACCACCCACGGCGATATCAAAATTGAGCTCGACGCCGAGAAAGCCCCGAACACCGTTGCCAACTTCATGAAATATGTGGAGAGCGGTCACTACAGCAACACCATCTTCCATCGTGTCATCTCCAACTTTATGATTCAGGGGGGTGGATTCACCGCCGACATGGCCCAGAAACCTGC
This sequence comes from uncultured Verrucomicrobiota bacterium, assembly GCA_964476065.1. Classification (GTDB taxonomy): domain Bacteria; phylum Verrucomicrobiota; class Kiritimatiellia; order Kiritimatiellales; family Tichowtungiaceae; genus Tichowtungia. The sequence goes on from CAYYYX010000032.1 coordinate 7,044, forward strand.
GCCACACACCGTTGACAACGAAGCCAACAACGGCCTCAAAAACGACATCGGAACCATCGCCATGGCCCGCACCTCCGACCCGCACAGCGCCGGCGCACAGTTCTTCATCAACACCAAAGACAACGGCTTCCTCAATCACAGTGCCCCGACGCAACAAGGCTGGGGCTATTGCGTCTTCGGTAAAGTCGTCGAAGGCATGGATGTGGTAAAAGCCATTGATGGCGTTTCGACCGGTCGCCAAGATGTTCCGAACGACACCATTACCATCACCGAAGTCACCGTGATTGATTGATGGTTTTGAAAAACAGAGCGTTTCCTTCCTGTTAGTCAGGTAAACGTTGGCTACATGTAGCTCCCGCTTACCCGTATCCGGGAAGCGGGCTTTTTATTTTATGAATAAAAACCGAATCAAGAGCATCCTCGATTCCGGCTATAAGGCGGTGCTCGTTACGACCGGCGGCGGATCGACTGCGTTCAATGCATTGCTCACCACCCCCGGTGCGTCGCGCTTCGTCGCCGACGCGCAGATTCCCTACTCGCCGGAAGCCTTGTCCGCCTATCTGGGCGAAGAGATTGAGCAGAGCTGTTCTTCTGAAACGGCCCGAAAATTGGCGGCCGAAGCTTTCAAGTTTCAAGTTTCAAATTTCAAATTTCTCGCCGTTTCCTGTACGGCCGCATTGCAGACCGACCGCGAACGACGCGGAGCCGACCGCGCCTTCATCTGTATCAAAACGGAACAGGTCGAAAGACTCTACGCGCTTCATTTCTCCAAAACCTCCCGTGAAGAACAGGAGGTGCTCTTGAGCGACTGGTTGCTCGTTTTGATCGCGCAGGCCGTCGGGGCGGAGCGGGGGCTAATGTTTCCCGGCTCCTTTAACCCGCTTCATCAAGGCCATTGCAACCTACTCGCCGTCGCCGAAGGAATCACCGGCTTGCGCGGCGTGTTTGAACTCTCCTGCGCCAATGTCGATAAACCTGATATTCCGGAAGAAGAGATTCTGCGCCGTGCCTCGGCGATCAAAGACATTCCCGTCGCGCTCACGCACGCCCCGCGCTTCGTTCAAAAAGCGGAACTGTTTCCCAAAACCACCTTTGTGCTCGGAACCGACACCGCCGCTCGCCTTGTTGGAAACCATACCTTGCAAGGTATGGTTTCTGAATTTTCCAAGGGTTGGGAAAATCAGTGGGAATTTTTCCAATCCTGGGAAACTTCTTTCCTCGTCGCCGGTCGGAATTTCCAAATATTGAAAAAAGATTCTGATCTTGCGCCGCGACCTGTCCGCCATAGCCTTGGCGAAGTCGGGAGCGCTGAAACCCGACGCAGTCGGTTCCAAGGTTTGGAAAATTTGAAAATTCCGGAGAATGCGAAGATTCTTTTTGAGGCGATTCCCGAATCAAAATTCCGCGAAGACATCTCTTCGACTGAATTGAGAGGCGAAGGCAGATGAAGTTCCATCGCACAAAACTTTTGATCGGCGACAAGGCGCTTCAGCAGCTCGCTGACGCGCGAGTCATTTTGTTCGGCATCGGCGGCGTCGGTAGCTGGTGCGCCGAAGCGCTGATCCGCTCCGGCGTCGGCCATCTGACGATTGTGGATAACGACGTCATCTGCGTCACCAACATTAACCGCCAGCTTCAGGCCACTACGAAAAATATCGGAACTTTAAAGGTTGAGGCGCTGAAGGCGCGGCTTCTTGAAATTCATCCCGAGGCCGAAATTGCCGTGCTTCAGAAAGTGTACAATCAGAGTGCGCGGGAGAGCTTTAATCTGTCCGGCTACGATTATGTCATCGATGCCATCGACAGCCTCTCGCATAAAGTCGATCTGATCGCCTCGGCGATGGATGCGGGCGTCACCCTGTTTTCAGCGATGGGCGCGGCGTGCAAGCTTGATGCCACCACCATCCGGGTCGACTCCATCTGGAAAACCCACGGGTGCCGACTGGCGAAATTTGTTCGCAGGCGGCTGCGGCACTACGGCGCAACCGGCGACTGCCTCTGTGTTTATTCGCAGGAGCGTTTTTCACTGTTCGGTGACGCGCCGGAGCCAGAGGAGTCCGATACGGATGACTGGAGCGAAACCAAAGCGCAGGTCAACGGGTCCATGGTACACATGACCGGCGCCTTCGGCTTCAATCTCGCCGGATTGGTTGTGCAGGATGTGGTAACAAAAAGCGCGAACAGTTAGAACCGGACTGAAATTTCTTTAGACGTATGAACGTCACGCGTCACTCTGAGCGGGCGGCGTGTCCGCCAAAGCTGTAGCGACGGCGGGAGCCAGCGATAGAGTGCAAGCGTTGGTTCGCTTTTTCTGTTAATAACATTTTAATTCCATCTATTTCTTGTGGTGAGAAATTATCTTTTGGAAGCATGACTTCTATTCCTGCAACTGTGAATTGAATATGGCGCTTCGTATTTTTAATAGAGGTTAGCGATGTCCAAGCATAATGGCCGGTGAAGTATCCTTTTACATCCAAGTCTATCCCGTCATCAGAGAACGAAACACTTTCCTCAATATTGCCGCCTTGGTTTTTCAAATGTGCACCGAACGCGTTGAGGCTTTTCCGACGTATTGAGAATGCGATAAACCACGAGATTCCATAAACCCATGTCCAGAATCCCATGATGTATGTTGTATCGGCGTCGCCGTATTTATTTTGATAATACGTTTCTAATCCAGCAATGATTGGCAGAGCTAAGAAGGACAAAAATGCATACCGATTAATTATAATAATCAATCGTTTTTTTCTCCCGGCGTATGGGCGTATGATTGTTTTTTTTATTTGTTCCATTATTTTTCCTAGCGAACGTTTAATGAGCGTCGTGACGTTTTTCTGGAAGACGAACGAAAGCGTATCCAACATCTTGTGGTGATGCAAATATCTTTCCCAGATATGGGGTAGCGCGGCGCTTTTGTGACGTAACATCCGGAGCTATCGATGCTATGCGTCAGACGCATAACACAGACTACTTGAGTTTGCGGCGCTTTTTCTTGCTGGAACCGTGCTTGCCGCCGCCGGTGAAGCTGACGGTGGCCTTTTTGTATTTCTTGTGCCGCGCCGGGGATTTCATTTTCTTGGCGATATACTGTTCCTGCCCCGTGATGTTGAAATCGACGAAGTTGCGCGCCAGATCCACTTTCACCAGCTCGACGTCAATTTCGTCGCCGATTTTGAACACTTTTTGCCCGCGCTGCCCGGAGGCTTGCGTTTTGTTGGCGTTGATCTCGTAGCGGTCATCGGTGATCGATGCAAAGGCGATCAGCCCGCGTTGCAGGGTGGCCGGCAGTTCAATCAACAGACCTTTACCGAGCACTTTAATGATGCAGGCTTTATAGGGGCCAATTTCGCCTTTATTGAGCAGGTCGCGGTAATATTCGGCGCGGCGCAGCGCAATGCTTTCTTTTTCCGCTGCGTCGGCTTCCTTCTCGGTGCGCGTACACTGACCGGCAATGCCCACGACATCTTTTAGACGGTAGGGCTGCTTCTCGTTGTGTTCCAGTGCGCCGAGTAGGCGGTGGATCACTAGGTCGGGGTAGCGGCGGATCGGCGAGGTGAAATGGACGTAGTCGTCGAAGGCGAGGCCGAAGTGTTCGCTCGCTTCGGCGGAATAGCCCGCGCGCTTCAGGTTGCGCAGAATGGCGAGACTCGCGGAATATTCGAGCGGCGTGCCGGCAATCTTTGCGAGCACTGCATTGATATCGAACCGGTTTTGGGGCAGGGCATCGACCCCAAGGGCTTGCAACTCCACGCCCATCTTCGCCCATTGATCTTCGTCTGGGGCTTCGTGAATACGATGGATGGCAGGCCACTCGGCGGCTTTGAGTTTGCGCGCAACGACCACGTTGGCGAGCAGCATGCACTCTTCAATCAGTTGATAGGCCTCTTTGGCTTCGCCCTTTTTGATTTCAGCGACTTTGCCGTCCTTGCCGAGCATACATTTGATCTGCGGCGTATTGATTTCGAGCGAGCCGACTTCATGACGGTTTTTGCGTAGGGTGCGCGCCATTGGACGAAGCTCATTAATTGCTTCAATCACCGCTGCTGGCGTATCGGGGAGTTCTTCGCCATCGAAAAGCACCTGCACCTGTTCGTAGTTCAAGCGCGCATCGGAATGGATGATCGAGCGGCAGGTCGATGAATCGACAATTTCGCCGGCTTCATCGAGCGTGATTTCCACCGTGTGGGCGAGGCGGTCGACATTCGGGTTCAGACTGCAGATTTTGGTCGTCAGTTCCGTCGGGATCATCATCACCACGCGGTCGACCAGATAAATACTATTGCCGCGGTGCAGCGCCTCTTGGTCGATCAGCGACCCTTTGGGTACAAAGTGGGCTACATCGGCGATGTGCACCGAAAGCTTCCAATGAGTGCCTGTCCCGAGCTCCGTCGAGGGGGCAACTTTTTCGATGGAGATCGCGTCGTCAAAGTCGCGCGCGGTTTCCGGGTCGATGGTAAAGGTCAGCCGTTCGCGCAGGTCGACGCGGTTTTCGTAGTCTTCGGGGCGCAGCTCGCTCGGTATCTTTTCGGCCTCGGCGAGGATTTCATCGGAAAATTTCTGACGGAAACCGTGCGCGCGCAAAATACACTGCATTTCCACGTTGGGGTCTTTGCTGTCGCCGATATCTTCAATCAGTGTTCCGCTGAGCGGTTTGAACGGATCGGTCCAGTCGTGCAGTTCGAGCACCACTTTGTTGTTTTCGGGAACCTCTTCGAGCCCCGTTTTTCGTTCAGTCACGCGGATATCGTGGCCAATGCGCAGATCGTCGGGGATCACATAGGCGTAGTAGGGCGTCTTTTTCAGCAAACCGACCACTTCGGGGTTTTTACGCTCCAGCACTTCGACCACGCGGCCCTCTGGGCTGCGGTGCGCAAAAGATTTGCCCCGCATCGGCTTGCGGTCGGACACGGGAAGCCGCTCAATCGTCACGCGGTCTTCGTGGAGCGCGCATTTGAGATCGCCCTTTGCAATGTAGAAATCTTCGCCGCCGTGATCTGATACAAACAGGCCAAAGCCTTTTTCCATCACTCGCACGGTTCCGGAAACCGTGTCCTTCGTGTTGGGCAGCGCCCAACGGTTTTTGCGCAGGCTCACGACCGCGCATTTTTCTTCTAGGTTGATCAATGCCTGACGCAACTGGTTACGTTCCTTGCTGTGGATACGCATATCTTTCGCAAGATCGGGGCGACTGAGCGGACGGTAGTTCGGCTTCGCGAGGTGTTCGAGAATACGCTGTTGCAGGCCGGGCTTTTTTTGGGATGGTTTATTCATCCGCACACCTTACCCGTTTTTCCAATCATTGGAAGCCAACTGCGTTGGATGTTCTGTCTTTTTCCAACCCTTGGAAAAATGATTTTGCCCATAATGATTTTGCCAACATCTGCTCTTTGCCGCATAAATGAGCCCTATTTTTAATTACTTGGAGACTGACCGATGAAAGCACTTTTGTTGACGAATGAATTTCCGCCGAATGTGTATGGCGGAGCCGGAGTCCATGTCGAATATTTGAGCCGTGAGCTGGCGGAGCTGATGGATGTCGAAGTCCGTTGTTTCGGGGAGCAACTGGACGAGTCGAAACCGCTGACGGTGCGCGGGACGACGGTGGACTCATCGCGCTTTTCTGATGCGGATACGCGAATCAAGCCGGTGCTCAATGCGCTGGCTCACAACATCGATTTCAACATCAAGCCCTCGGGTGCCGATGTGGTGCATTGCCACACGTGGTATTCACATTTCGGCGGCATCGCCGCGAAGCTTTCGTATGGCATTCCGCTGGTGATTACCGCCCATTCGCTCGAACCGCTCCGTCCGTGGAAGCGCGAGCAGCTCGGCGGCGGGTACGATTTTTCGAGCTGGATCGAAAAGACGGCGCTGGAGATGGCCGATGCGGTGATCGCGGTGTCGAAGGAGACGAAGGCGGACATTCTGAACCATTTCGATGTGGATGAGAGTAAGATCGAGATGATCTATAACGGAATCGATACGGAAGAGTATCAGTGCGTTTCCACTCAGTTTTGTTTTGAAAAACATGGCATTGATCCAGACAAGCCCTACGTGCTGTTTGTTGGGCGCATTACCCGCCAGAAGGGAATCGTTCATCTGGTGAACGCTATTAAGGATATTGATGCGGGTTGTCAGGTGGTTCTGTGCGCGGGAGCACCCGATACGCCGGAGATCGCCAAGGAGATGAGCGATGCGGTAGAGGTCGCCCGCACGCAGCGCGACGGCATTATCTGGATTGAGGAAATGGTTTCGAAAGAAACAGCGATTGAACTCTATTCCAATGCCGCACTTTTCTGCTGTCCCTCCATTTACGAGCCGTTCGGCATCATCAACCTCGAAGCGATGGCATGCGAGACGCCGGTGGTCGCTTCGGCAGTGGGCGGAATCAAGGAAGTGGTCGTCCACGGCGAGACGGGCCTGCTGGTTCCGGTCGAGCAGTTGAAGGAGGCTCCCTTCGAGCCGGTGGCGCCGGAGAAGTTTTCGAGCGATCTGGCTGAAGCCATTAATCAGCTAATGGCTGACCCGGCCTTGCGCAAGCGGATGTCCGCCGCCAGCCGTGCGCGCGCCGTCGAAACCTTTAGCTGGACCGCGATCGCCGAGCAGACCGCAGAGCTCTATCGCCGGTTGAAAAAATGAAAAGAGAGTGATCAGAATGTTTTTTATCCACCCGCTCCGCTCGATTTCGCAGATTTATAGGATTGAGAATCTTAATCTGTGCAATCTGTGGATGAAGCAGTTTTCGATTAATAAGAGGAAGAAAAAATGATTCCCAAGGGAAGCTATCTGATTATTCAAAATGTGGAGCCGCAGATCGATTGCGGACGCTATGCGGTGAAGCGCGAAGTCGGCGATGTTGTGAAGGTTTCGGCCGAAGCCTTTCGGGAAGGGCACGGTATTTTGCGCGCGGAGCTGATGTGGCGCAAAGAGAGTAACGCCGCTGGCGTCATGAATTGCAAACGTTGGAACCGCGTTCCAATGGAACACGAGAATCCGGGGCTGGATTTGTGGGAGGCTTCCTTCGAGCCCAAGGACATCGGGCGGCACGAATTTAAAATTGAGGCGTACACCGATCATTTTGCATCGTGGCTGCACGACATCAAACGCAAGTATGAGGCGGGGGAAACCCTCGAGAGCGAAGCGGTCGAAGGACTCCACCTGATGCAGGACGCCGCCAAGCGCGCGCCGAAAAAAGATGCCGCGTTGATCACCGAATGGGTTCGAGAAATCGAAGCGTTGGAGTTTCCCCGCGAGCAGGCCGCAGTCATGTTCTCTGAAAAAATTGATCAAACCGTTTGTGCGCATCCGCTTCGTAAAGGAGTCGAAACGGGCGTGAGCGCTCTCTACCCGCTGTATGTCGACCGCAAGAAGGCCCGCTTTGCCTCGTGGTACGAGGTGTTCCCACGTTCGACCGGAAGCGACCCCGACCGCAGCGCCACCTGGAAAGATGTCGAAGCCTTTTTGCCCTACGTGGCCGACCTCGGATTCGATGTGCTTTATTTCCCGCCGATCCATCCGATTGGAAAGAGTTTTAAGAAGGGGCGCAACAATTCGCTCGAGGCTTCCGAGACTGATCCCGGCTGTCCGTACGCGATCGGGAACAAAGCCGGCGGGCACTTTGAGGTCTGCGAACTGCTCGGCCCGATGGAAGATTTTGAGCAGATGATTGAAAAAGCGGCAGAGATGGACATTGAAATTGCCATCGATTTTGCCATCAACTGCTCCTACGACCATCCGTACCTCAAGGAGCATCCCGACTGGTTCTACCGTCGCCCCGACGGCACAATTAAATATGCCGAGAACCCGCCGAAGAAGTATGAGGATATTTATCCGCTGAACTTTGATTGCGAAGACCGCGACGCGCTCTGGAATGAGATGAAGCGCTACTTCCTGTTCTGGGCCGAAAAGGGCGTCCGGATTTTCCGCGTCGATAATCCGCACACGAAACCCGTTATCTTTTGGGAGTGGGTCATCCGCGAAGTGCAGAAAAAATATCCCGATGTGTTGTTCCTCGCCGAGGCGTTCACCCGTCCGCGCATGATGGAAATGCTCGGGAAAGTTGGGTTCTCACAGTCCTATACCTATTTCACATGGCGTGATGAGAAAAAGGAACTGATGGAATATTTCAGCTATTTGACTCAGGGTCACGTGGCTGAATATATGCGTGGAAATCTGTTCCCGACGACCCCAGACATTCACCCCGCCTTTTTGCACCACGCCGATGCGTCCGCCTTTAAGATCCGGTTGGCACTGGCCACGACGCTGTCGTCGGTCTACGGCATGTATTCCGGGTATGAGTTCTGCGAAAACGAGCCGTTCCCCGGTAAAGAGGAGCTGAATTTTTCCGAGAAGTACGAGTTTAAGGTGCGCGACTGGAGCCAAGAGGGGATTCGTGACTTTGTGCGTGGTCTCAACCGTGTTCGCCACGCCAATCCGGCGCTTCAGGAATACGACAACCTTCGCTTCTGCACCTGCGAAAGCGATCAGATCATAGCCTATGTGAAGTCAGCGTGTAATGGGCGGAATGTCATTATCGTGCTGGTGAATCTGGATCCCCATCACAAACAGGCGACAAAGGTTCAGCTTCCGCTTGAGGAGTGTGGGCTGATGGAGGGTCAGAATTTTGGAGTACACGATCTATTGAGCGACGAGCGTTATCGCTGGACGGGCTCGAAAAACTACGTCGAATTGACTCCCGAAAACCCGGTGCACATTTTCCGTATCGAAGCCTGACCCGATGCGTCAGATTTCAGAACCCCGCCTTGCAAAGGGCGGGTTTTTTTCCGGCCAAAACCGCATTCCATTTAGTTTGGTTTGGGTTGTCCAAAACTTCAGCCGCGCAGTTTAGATCAAAAAAGAGACAATATTTTTGTCAATCAATGGTTCCGTAGCAAAAACACCCGTCATATTCGTTAAAAATATAATCATTTTCCTTGATGGGTGCGAAAATGATGCTAGTTTTCGTATGTTTTTAAAACGGATTTGTCTCAACAGGAGAAAACAATGGAAAAAATTACCATGGATGGCGGACAGGCCATCATAAAGAGTCTGGAAGCGGAAGGCGTTGAGTATATTTTCGGATATTCCGGCGGATCCGTTATTCCGATTTTTGATGCACTCATTACAACACAGACCAATATACAATTTGTTTTGGTTCGTCACGAGCAGGGCGCGGCCCATATGGCCGACGGCTATGCGCGTGCCACCGGCAAGCCCGCCGTTGTCCTCGTTACCAGCGGCCCCGGCGCCACCAATATTGTTACCGGCATTTTGACCGCTCATATGGACTCTGTTCCGATGATTTGTCTGACCGGACAGTCGGTTTCGTGGATGATCGGCAAGGATGCCTTTCAGGAAGCCGACATCTTCGATATCACGATGCCCTGTGTTAAGCACAGCTATCTGCTGAAATCCACCGACGAAATTCCGCGCACCATTCGCGAGGCGTTTCATATCGCCACCACCGGCCGCCCCGGCCCGGTTCTGATCGATATCCCGAAGGATATGAGTGCTGGCCCGATGAGTGTCGACCTGCATGCCGAAATGGATATTCCCGGCTACGAGACCCATGCGGATGACGAGATCAATGCCGAGCACATTCAGGATATTGCGGAGGCACTGGCCCAATCGCAAAAGCCGCTGATTCTGGCCGGACATGGTGTCATGATCTCCGGCGCGCAGGATGCGTTGCGCTCGCTCGCTGAAAAGATGCAGGCTCCGGTTACGACGACGCTGCTTGGAAAGGGCGCCTTCCCCGAAACGCACGAGCTTTCGCTCGGGTGGCTCGGCATGCACGGAAATGCCTATGCCAATAAAGCCATTTGCGACTGCGACCTGCTCATCAACTTCGGTTCGCGCTTCGACGACCGCATTCTGGGCGACCCCGCTCAGTTCTGTAAGCAGGCCAAAATTATTCACGTCGATATCGACCCGTCTGAAATTGGCAAAATGATCCAGCCCGATATCCATTGCATCGGTGATGCCTTGAAGGTGATCGATGCACTCACACCACATGTGGCTCCGCTGAACACTGGCGACTGGCTCAAAAAGCTCGATGGCTGGAAACAGAAATATCCGCTCAAGTTCAAACGGCAGGGCAGTCTCAAAATGCAGCATGTCATCGACGAGTTTTATAAACTCTCCGACGGCAAGGCTGTGGTTGCGACCGATGTCGGCCAGCATCAGATGTGGGCCGGGCAGTTCTATAAAACGGATCACCCCAATAACTTCCTGAGTTCCGGCGGAGCGGGCACGATGGGCTTTGGCCTGCCGGCGGCCATCGGCGCGCAGTTCGGACGGCCCGACGATCTCGTGATCTGCTTCTGCGGCGATGGTGGGTTCCAGATGACGCTGTTCGAGCTGGCGACCGCCGCGCTGTACAAGTTGCCGATTAAGATTGTTGTCCTCAACAACCACTACCTCGGTATGGTTCGTCAGTGGCAGGAACTCTTCTATGAAGACCGTACCAGCGGGGTTGATCTCGAAGGGAACCCCGACTTTGTTAAGTTGGCGGAGTCCTATGGAATTAAAGGCTTCAACCTGCGCCGCCCCGGCGATGTTAAACGCATCGTTAAGTCTGCGCTGGACTACAACGAAGGCCCGTGCCTCATCAACTGTGAAGTTGAAAAGACCGATAACGTGTTCCCGATGATCCCGGCCGGCAAGCCGATTGAGGACATGTTGATCGAGGCGCCGAAGCCGCATATCAAATTGGAAAAACCGACAGGGTCAACGTAAGAGAGTCAACGGTCGGAACGTCAAAGGTCCAACGTCTTTGGCTCCCGACCTTGAGACTTTCGACTTTTAGACTTTAGATAGAATGGAGTTACAAAATGATCAATAATAAAACAATCCATACACTCAGTGTTTACGTTTCGAACAAGCCCGGCGTACTGGCGCGCATTGCGCAGACCTTTTCGCGTCGCGGTTACAACATCGAATCGCTCGTTGTTTCGGCCGCGATCGACGGTCACTTTTCGCGCATGACCATTGGGGTTAGCGGGGCCGAAGAAGGGCTCGAGCAGATCATCAAGCAGGTTGCGAAGCTGATCGACGTTCTACACTGCACGGACCACACCTTTGATGACGCCGTCACCAAAGAGATGGGGCTCATCAAAATTGCAGTGGGTGCCGAAGGGCGCGGCGAAGCCTTACAGATTGCCGAGCACTTCGGTTGCAAAACTGTTGATCTGACCGACGAGTCGATCATGCTCCAGGTCGTTGGCGACCCCGATAAGGTTGATGCGTTGATGGGGATGATTGAAAAATTCAAAATCATCGAAATTGTTCGCACCGGCAAAGTGGTGATGTCGCGCGGTGCTGAAACGACCTAGTTTCCAACCTTTGGAAAACTAGCGCACGGTGATTTGATTGCCGTCGTATGCCACAACCTCGCCCACGCGGATTTTTTTGCGCAGGCGGGTTTCGACATCGCCGTCGACGGTGACGAGGCCTTCGCCGATCATCACTTTGGCTTCGCCGCCGGTTCCGCAGAGGTGGGTGGCTTTGAGCAGTTGAAAGAGGGCGATGTGTTCGCCGGTGAGTTTAAATTCAATCATCCTGATGTTTTTCCTTTAGGGCGGTAATCGCCTCCAGGTCCCGCCGGGCGCACCGGTTGCGTTTGTACAGATTTTCCACCTTCTCTAGGAGGGTTTCCCAATCTTCGGAACTCGGTGGGGTATCGTAGTCCCAGCGCTCTTCATCCGCGCGCTTGAATTGCCACTTCACCTGCCCTTTGCCGGGGAAGACGATGCGGACATCTCGTCGCACACCATCCGCTGTTTTGTCTTTCCACTCTATATTTCGTTTCATGCTGGGCTCGCTATTTGTTATGAAGGAGTACTGTAACCGCTTGAGGCTGTCGAATGGAAAACTTTTTTGCATCATTGAGTCATTTTAAGGAACTGCTGAGTCATCATCCGATGTTCGCGGCGGGGCTCCTTTTGATGATGGGCTATCTGATTGGCAAGCTGGCGGCAAAGATCAAGCTTCCTGAAATTACCGGCTATATCGTGGCCGGCCTACTCGTCGGCGAGTCCGGAACTGGAATTTTTCCGGCTCAGATGAACGAGTCGTTCAAGATCATTACCGAAGTGGCGCTTGGTTTGATTGCCCTTACGATCGGCGCGGAGTTTTCTGCGGCGAAGCTCAAGCGAATCGGCCGCGCAGCCGTCGTCATCACTGTCGTTCAGATTTTCACCACCTTTTTCGCGGTCACCGGCGGTCTTCTTCTTTTCGGGATGGAGCCCCCCTTTGCGTTACTGCTCGGTGCCGTGGCAACAGCGACCGCGCCCGCGGCCACGGTTGCAGTTGTGCAGGCCTTGCGTGCGCGGGGGCGGTTTGTCGACTACCTGTATAGTATTGTGGCGCTCGACGATGCGGGGTGCGTGATTCTGTTCAGCGTGGTGTTTGCGTTTACCGCGAATCTACTGGGCGGTGTCGGCGCAGAGGTGAGCGGTGCGGTCGGCGTGTTCCACGCATTACTGGAGGTGGTCTTTTCCATTCTGGTTGGCGTGGTGGGCGGCACGCTACTGCATAAAATGACGAAGAATAAAAACGGCACCAATGAGATCCTGATTGTTTCGCTGGGCGTCATTTTTCTTATGACAGCCTTTTCCATCGTTTTTCATCTTTCGCCGCTGTTGACCAATATGGCCGCCGGCAGTGTGCTGGTGAATCTCTCGGCGCGTAACCATCGGCTGTTCCGGATTTTGGAGCCGATCACGCCGCCGCTGTACGCGCTTTTTTTTGTGATTGCGGGTACGGAGCTGAAGCTCGATGTGATTTTGCGCGGCGACATTCTGCTGTTGGGTTTGGTTTACATTCTCGCGCGCGGGATTGGGAAGTACGGCGGAGTTTGGGCCGGTTGCGCCATGAGTGGAATCGGCAAACCGATTCGCGAGAATCTCGGTTGGTGTATGCTCCCGCAGGCCGGGGTGGCCATCGGATTGGTTTTGTTGATTCAGGCCTCGCCGCTGATGCAGGGGCTCTCTGCCGATCAGCAGGCGCTGATTCATAATCTGGTGAACATCGTGATGCTTTCGGTTTTTGTGAATGAACTGCTCGGCCCGCCGCTTTCAAAAATGGCCATCATTCGAGGGAATCAGATGGAGGGTGTTCGATGAACCTGTATGACATTACCAGCGAAGAAGCCTGTGCGGTCAACTTGCCCGCGAAAACCCGCGAGGAAATTCTTCTGGGCATCGCCCGGCAGGCGAAAAAGATTCCGTCGTTCGATGCGGTGAGCGAAGAGGAGATTTATCAAGGACTGCTCACGCGCGAAGAGCAGGGGAGTACTGGATTTGGTGGAGGCTTTGCCATTCCGCATGCTCGCTTTGAGAAGGCGGAGGGGTTTGCCCTGTTCATTGTCACCACCCGTCGAGGGATCGATTTCGACGCGATGGATAAGAAGAAGGTGAAGGTGTTTTTTGTACTGCTGGGTCCGGCCGATGGCGTGCGCGAGCATCTGCAGATTCTGGCGGCGATCTCCAACATCATCACCCGATCCAACATCACCAATGAACTGCTCCACGCGGCGACCCGCTCGGTGGCCTACGAGATGTTCCTGAGCAAAACGCGGGATCAAAAGCCAAAGCACCTGCAGGAAAAGAAAAAGCTACTACAGGTCATCCTGTATGAGGACACCTTCTTTTACGACCTACTCGAATTCTACATCGAGGAGGGGATTGAAGGGGCTACCGTGATTGAGTCGTCCGGGATGGGGCAGTACATATCCAACATCCCGTTGTTCGCCAGTTTTATCGGCTTTATGAACGAAGACAAAAACCGGAGCCGCACCATCATGGCGATGGTTCCGGAGAGCCGAGTCGATGAGCTGGTGGCGGGGATTGAGCGGATTACCGGCGATTTAGATAAGAAACAGGGGGCCATGATTGTGGTGCTCGATGTGGCCTTTTCTAAGGGCACTATGAAAATGATGTAAATTTGGGGTGGAGTCCGATGTATATGAAAACTTTTTTACTGCTTGGTGCGGCGTTGATCTTTGCGGGTTGTAAACCGAATGGTTCCGGCGCATTTGAGGGCGCGCGGGCTTTTGCGGAAACGGAAGCGCTGGTGCAGATCTCTCCGCGCGATGCCGGCACAGGCGGCGGACGCATTGCGGCAATTCATTTAGAGACGCGGCTGAAAGCCCTTGGGTATAAAACGGTCGTCGACACCTTTTCGGAAGAGACTCCGGCGGGAAAAATGTTTTTTAACAATGTGCTCGGGAGCCTGCCGGGCAACACGGACCGGCTGATCGTTCTCGCCTCGCACTTTGATACGAAGTCAGGAATTTCAGAGGACTTTCAAGGCGCGAACGATTCGGGGTCCAGCTCAGGGATATTACTGGAGCTGGCCCGAGTTCTTTCGGAACGCGCACCTTCTGAAACCGAGTTTCTGGTGGCATTTTTCGATGGCGAAGAGTGCCGTGCGAAATACGGCCCGACCGACGGCCTGCACGGCAGTCGGTGGCTGGCACAACAGATTCTGACCGGTGGCGGAGCGGAGGTGGTTGAGGCGGTGATTCTGCTCGATATGGTGGGGGATAAAGATTTGAACATCATGATTCCGCGCAACAGTTCTCAGAAACTGGTGAAGGAGCTGTTCTTTGCGGCACATGAAGTGGGTGTCCGGCCAACATTCAGCCTTGGACCGGGTTCGATGCTCGACGATCACGTTCCGTTTCTGCTGGCCGGAATGCCGGCGATTGATGTGATCGATTTTGAATACGGCTCCGCGCCGGGCCTGAATGACTATTGGCATACGGAAGAGGACACGATGGACAAGCTGTCCGCTGAAAGCATGCAGACCGTCGGGGATGTGATTCTTCGCATGGTCGAAAATTTGCAGTAGGGGCGAGATGCATCTCGCCCTTACTGGGGATCAAGCACGCCTTCAGAAACGAGCTGGGCATCCATTTCCGGTGTGAGGGGCAGGGGCAACGGCGGCATGCCCTCGCGAATGGCGTTCATTTGAACATTCTCCAGATGTGCGCGAAGGGCTGCACCCGTCAGGCGCGGCACCTCGGGTTTTTGGGGTACTGCTTTTTTCTGGGTGGCTGCCAGCCGGGCGCTACGGCGCTTGGCATAGGAGGATCGTCGGGCGGTCACTTCGCGTTTCGAAAGGGGTTCGGGTGGGGCGGACCCCAGTTTTAAGAGAGCCACATCACTTCCTTTGCGAAGCCACGCTGACTCGGCGGACAGGTCGACTTCGGTCAGTTCCAGCCCGCCCTCAATTTCTCCGATGCGTAGAATATAAGTTTTCTCTTCTTTCGAATCAATGATCCCAGCGCGCACATCATCACCCGATCCTTCAAGCATGGTCAGGCGCAGGTGGCGGGCAAAGGATTGGCTGAGGGGAATCTGAATGGGTTCAGCTTCCGGCGGCTCTTCGCCGAAGGGATGTTTGTCGATGATGAGTTGATAGCGTTTAAAACCCTCCTCGGCTGCAAGGCCAGACAGGGTGCAAGTCAGTAGAATCAGGATGACGGCTTTTACTTTCACGAGTACAGAGTATCCGGTCTTGTTTGATTTTCGTCAAGGGAGTAGCCTGACGGGAGTGGAATGATGGAGTAATGGAGAGGTGGAATGATGCATTGGGGAAACAGGACCTGGCTTTTGTTTGTGTTGTTGGCACAAACCGTAATGGCTCAGATGCCGCATCAGGTTGCGGTGCTGGTGAACGAGAATTCGCAGGCGTCCAAAAAAGCGGCCAATGTGTTTGCGGGGCTCCATGGCGTGCCGGGCGGGAACGTGGTTTATCTCGATCTTCCCGAGTCGATGGTGGTCGGCCGCGCCGAATGCACTCCCGAAGAATTTAAACAGAACATTTATAATCCGGCGCTGAAAACACTTCAGGAGCGCGGCCTTGAAGATCAGATTCTGGCCTGGGTCTATTCGGTTGATTTCCCGATTCGTATTGTCACCTCCTCCAATGATCGCCAGCAGATGTCCATTATGGGTCTGACCTTCCTTCGCGGAGAGGTGCCCGGCGACCTGAAGGGGGTAGAATTTGGAGAGATTGTATCGCCGCTTTTCGCTGGGCCGAGAAAAGAGAGTCCCCAAAAATTTCCGCCTCGTTCACTGATGGCCTGGCAGAGTGGCCTCAAAGACAAAATGCCGCTCCCTAGCATGATGCTGGGCTACATCGGCGAAAAGGGCACCGACATGGAGACCGTGATCCGTTGCATCGAAAACGGTGTGCGTGCCCGGCAGAGCGGAAAGAACCCCCGCATTCTTTTGGTGAAGACCGATGACGAAAAACGCTCCGGCCCGCGTGAGTGGCAGTTCGAGGGTGTAAAGGCCGAGGTAGCCATGCGCGGCGGATCTGTGGTGATCACAACCAATCAGATGCTCATGCAAACCAATCTGATGGGAGTCATGACCGGCGCGGAAAAAGTGAAGCCGTCGAACTTCGGCACCTTTGCACCCGGTGCGATGGCGGAACATCTCACCAGTTTTTCTGCCGAATTCCAGGAGGGGCAGAGCAAATGTACTGAATGGCTTACAGCGGGCGCAACGGTTACGGCGGGTGTGGTGGTGGAACCGTACAACAACTGGGCAAAATTCCCTCACGCTCGGTTCTATGCTCATTACGCCGCTGGGTGCACAGCTCTGGAGAGTTTTTGTCAATCTGTTGCCAACCCTCTTCAAGTTTTATTGCTCGGCAACCCTCTCTCGCAAATCGCCGGCCTTCCGCCGACGAGGTTGCGTGCAATTGGGTTGAGCAAAGAAATTTCCAGCGATCTTGATTCCGCCTTTGTGGCCGAAGCCAAGTTTTCGATTCCGACTCAAGTGTTCTATAGCGCGCTGCTAAACGGAAAGCAGATCAAGTATGGCGAGGGTAATTCCCTGGTCGAATTGCCGTTTGATGAAATGGGCGACGGCTGGCACGAAGTTCGCCTCATCGCGCAGGCCAACCTGCAGACAACGCCCGGCGGGTTCCGGGATATTCCCGTGATGATCAACAAAAAGGGGCGTTCACTGGAAATTACGGGACTGACAGACCGCGCGCCGCAGCAGATCGTTTTCACCGCCGAAGCCAAGGGCGAAGAAATCCCGAAAGAGGTCTATCTCCTTTGGAACGCCCGCGAGCTTGCTCGCGCGGCGTACGGAACGGAACGGGTGTTCGATGAGCGCACGCTGGGCGAAGGCCCCGCGCGCGTTCAGGCGGTCGCTGTGTATGAAGACGGCATGGAAGTTCGCAGTGCGCCGAAGCAGTTTGCCATCACCTTTCGAGAGAAAGATGAAAAATGAAGGGTGAACGATGAAACAGGAATACTGCCGAAATGTGAAAATACCGCTTTCATCTTTCGTCTTTCATATTTCATATTTACTCCCATATGAAATGGACATCTAATAGCCCTTCCAATACGTGGAAAATCGCGGCGGAATTTTTCCAAGGTTTGCCTGCCCTGAGCGGAGTCGACGGGGGAACTCCGGCGGTGATTGCCTTGCACGGAAATCTCGGCGCGGGCAAAACCTGTTTTACGCAAGGTTTGGCTCAGGCCGCCGGTGTCGCCGAGCCGGTTTGCAGCCCGACCTATACGCTGATCAGTGAGTATCAAGGCGACATCCCGTTTCATCACATCGACCTCTATCGACTCTCCGGCCCACAGGAGGCGCTCGACCTCGGGATCGACGAATATTTGGAAGCCGACGGCCTCACCGTCATCGAATGGGCCGAGCGGGCGGGCGAGCTCTTGCCGCCGTCCACCATTCATGTGCGCCTCGAACGCGGCGATGACGAGCAGGTGCGAACCATCGAAATAATAGAAAATCCATTCCCGTAAATAAATGACCCACCCCGCCGTTCCGGCACCCCTCCGTAGGAGGGGAGTTTGGATAGTCCCCTCCTTGGGAGGGGTGGCCGAAGGCCGAGGTGGGTTTGATGAGCTGAAAATATGATTACACTAGGCATTGAATGTTCCTCGCGGCAGGGCTCTGTGGCCCTACTCAAAGACGGTGAGTTGCTCGGCGAAAAAAGCTGGATCGCTGAGCGCGTGCGTCACAACACAATTTTCCAAACCTTGGAAAAACTGATCGAAGACACCGATATATCATATAATGATATATCTCTTTATGCGGTGGGTCGCGGGCCGGGGTCGTTCTCCGGCATGCGGATGAGCTTTGCGATCGCACAGGCGCTTGCCTTGCCGACCCAAACCGAGGTGCGCACCGTCAGCAGCGGAGCCGCACTCGCTCTTCAAGTGGCGCGGACATTCCTGTCTGCGCAGGTGGACGGAGGGCAGACAGGAATGTCTGCCCCACAGCAGATCGCCGTCGTCGGCGACGCCCGCCGCGGACAGGTCTGGATTGGGGTGTTTAACGTAGACGCGGTGTCCTCACCGCGTTCTGCCGGAGAAAGAGAAAGCGCGGTGAGGACACCGCGTCTACAGCTTTTGGACGACTGGAAGCTTGTCCCCTACGAAGAGATCTCCGTTCCTGAAGGAACCGTTGTCGTCAGCCCCGAAGCCGAGCGTCTGACCGAGATTTTTCCAAACCTTGGAACCCCCCGCTTTCCGCACGCCAAAGAGGTCGCGGAGCTAGCGTTGATGCAGACCGTGCCCGAGCCGTTAGAGCCGCTCTACATGCACCCGCCCGTGTTCATAGAACCAAAATATAGTTGATAATCCAGACCGTTTTGGTACTCTATTTGGTTATGAAAAAACTCTTTCAACAAGGGCTACGGCTCCTCGTTCTGGCAGCTTTCTGCTTGCCTTCTTCGGCAATTATCGTCGCGAATTATGGCGTGGCTGAAAGCGCGCCCACTGGCGATTGGGATCTTAATTGGGATGCGGGGTATCAAGTTGACGCAAGTGGCCCCTGCATATAGATTTGCAGCATGCA
>CAYYYX010000033.1:0-25560 GCA_964476065.1 uncultured Verrucomicrobiota bacterium
AGGAATGACGGCTCCGCCGGAGGCGTCGCCCTACCGAAAACCTCTCAGGAGATGTAACATGTTCCAATGGTTGGAAAATCTCATCACGCTGTTTGTTGAAAGCGTTTTTAAAACATCGGTGGAGTCGCCGCTTGGCAGCAGCCTGCACTTCTTTTTCTACGATACGATTAAGATTTTGATTCTGCTCTCGATGATGATTTTCATCATCTCGTATTTACGAAGCTGGTTTCAGCCGCAGAAAACAAAAGAGATGCTCACACACGTCAAAGGAGTAAAAGCCAACCTGGCGGCTTCCCTTCTCGGGATCGTCACACCGTTCTGTTCCTGTTCCTCGGTGCCGATCTTTATCGGATTCATTGAGGCGGGCATTCCGCTGGGCATTACATTCTCGTTTTTAATCACCTCGCCCATTGTGAACGAAGCGGCGTTCGTGATTCTGCTGGCCATCTTCGGATGGAAAGTAGCGGTCACCTATGTTGCGGCCGGCGTAACCATCGGAGTGATCAGCGGACTGATCATCGGAAAACTTAACCCCGAAGCCTATTTGGAACGCGAAGCCTTCGAAGGCGAGGCCTTCAATAAACTGAAGCCGGAGATGACACAGAAAGAACGTTTCGCCTACGCGGCGGAAGAGACGGGCGGCATTGTACGCCGCATCTGGATTTATCTACTGATCGGGCTTGGCATCGGCGCGGCCATTCACGGCTGGGCTCCGGCAGACTTTCTTGCGCGTTATGCCGGCGATGATAAACCGCTGAGCGTGTTGATCGCTGTCCTGTGCGGCGTACCCCTTTACGCCAACGCACTCGGCACCATTCCGATTGCCGAGGCCCTGATTGGGAAGGGCGTCGGGCTCGGAACCGCGCTCGCCTTTATGATGGCCGTCACGGCGCTTTCTGTTCCGGAGATGGTTCTCCTTCGCAAAGTGATGAAACCACGACTGATTGCTGCATTTGTGATCACGGCAACCCTCGGCATCATTTTCATCGGACTGCTTTTCAATGCCCTGTTTTAAATAAGGAATAAATATGAGTGAACACCCAAACACCGGAATCAGCTTTTTTGAAAAGTACCTCACCGTCTGGGTCGCCCTGTGCATGGTCGCCGGAATTTTAATCGGTAAATATCTGCCGGCCATTCCCGAATTTTTAGGAAAACTGGAATACGCCAATGTATCGATTCCTGTGGCGATCCTGATCTGGCTCATGATCTACCCGATGATGATGAAGGTGGATTTCAAGAGCGTGAAAAACGTCGGAAAAAACCCCAAAGGGCTCTTCATCACGTGGATCACCAACTGGCTGATTAAGCCGTTCACCATGTTCGGAATCGCCTGGTTCTTTTTCTATGTTGTTTTCAAAAACTTCATCCCAGCCGATTTGGCGAAGGAATATCTGGCTGGCGCGGTTCTACTGGGTGCCGCCCCCTGCACCGCGATGGTCTTTGTCTGGAGCCATCTCACCAAAGGCAACCCCGCCTACACCGTCGTACAGGTCGCCACCAACGACCTCATCATTCTGTTTGCCTTCGTGCCGATCGTGAAGTTCCTCTTGGGGATCAGCAATATCCACGTCCCGTGGGATACCCTCTTTCTCTCCGTTGTACTCTTTGTGGTGATTCCTCTCACTGGTGGCGTACTCACTCGAGCCCACATGCTGAAAACTAAAGGCGCGGACTATTTTGAAAACACCTTTCTTCCAAGGTTTGGAAACACCACCATCCTCGGCCTGCTCCTGACGCTGGTGATCATCTTTTCGTTCCAGGGCAACGTCATTCTAGAAAACCCGATTCATATTGGCCTGATCGCCGTGCCGCTGATTCTCCAGACCGTCCTGATCTTCTTCATCGCCTACCTCGCCGCCAAAGCGCTTAAACTGCCACACGACGTCGCTGCTCCGGCCGGAATGATCGGCGCCTCCAACTTTTTTGAGCTGGCCGTCGCTGTCGCTATCGCCCTTTTCGGAACCACCTCTCCGGTCGCCTTGGTCACCATCGTCGGCGTTCTCGTGGAGGTTCCCGTCATGCTGGCGCTCGTCGGGTTTGCCAACCGCACCACAAACTGGTTTCATAACGACCAAGCAGTTTAATAAGCAGAAATCATCCCACGGATGGCAAAGCGGCCCCACGGATAGAGACAAAAACATGATTTATGAGAATGAAACATCCTTACTTCGAAAAGGATTGTTCGAAGTACAAAATCAAGTTGGGCCGGGACGTCAGGAAGAAATCTACCACCAAGCAATGACCCTCTGGCTGAAAGAAAACAATATCCCGCACTCCAGCAAAATGCCCCACCCGCTTCTTTTTGCCGGAGATACCGCGCACGTTCTTTATCCTGACCTGATCGTTTGGGATAAAATCACAATTGAGCTGAAAGCCGTTCCGAGGCGCTTGCAGAATCCAGAGCACGTTCAAATATTCAATTATCTCAAGCGGCGAAAAGATAAGTTGGGGTTACTGGTTAACATGGGGCTGGATCGTGTGCATATCGAGCGCATCATTTACGATGAACCCGCTTATGAATATCAAGAAGACTGGCAACGCTGGAACGATCACATTACCGGCGAAAAAAGGAGTGCGGGGCTTCGAGTCAGGGAAACTCTACAGGAAATTTACCAAGCCTATCAAACCGGATACGGAACAGAGGTATTAGAAAAACTAATCCAGTTCGGCCTTGAGAAGCAGGGATTGAGCTTCATTTTATCTCCAGTCGGTAAATCTGCATTCCAAGGTCATTTACTGGGCGAAACCCCTTTTGACTGCCTTCTTATTGAAAATCATCTGCTCCTTGTTTTCACAGCCCTTTTTGATGACAACCAATTTAACATTCAACGAGGGTTATCATTCATGAGATGCCTAGATGTCCCATGGGGAATCGCGGCGAACTTTGGGAAAAAAGGGGTTCAAATCAAAGGCATCTCTCTTTAACATATCCGTGGGATCGCTTTGCCATCCGCGGGATTCCCTTCATAACGACCCTAAGGAAACGATATGAGCGACTGCTGCTGCAAAAAAACTGCGCGCCGAAGCGCGAACCCTGGATGACCGGCGAGACGGAAACTCCCGTTGGCAACGTTCCAACGGTTGGAACGATCCTCACCTCCCGCGACCGGAGGGGCGCGCTGAAAGTCCGCTTTGCGATTGGTCGCCACGACTATACCGTTGACCCCGGCCTCTATGCCATCGGCTCACCGACCCCCGCATCGCCCGTTTTCGTTTCCGCCAACTACAAACTCTCCTTCGACTACCTGCGCTGCGCACTCGACGACACCGACGGCTGGGTTCTCGTACTCGACACCCAAGGCATCAACGTCTGGTGCGCGGCAGGCAAAGGAACCTTTGGAACCGAGGAAATCGTCAATCGCGTGAGCAAAACACAGCTCGACCAAATCGTTTCACACCGCAAACTAATCGTCCCGCAGCTCGGTGCGCCGGGCGTCTCCGCCACCGAGGTGGCCAAGCAGTCCGGATTCCGCGTGCTCTATGGACCCGTCCGGGCCGAAGATCTCCCCGCATTCCTCGCGGCCAACTTTAAAGCTACTCCGGCAATGCGCCGCGTCCGCTTCACCCTGCGCGACCGAATCGACGTCATCCCCGTCGAGCTTATCATCTGGTTCAAACAGGCGCTCGGCCTAGCCATTGCCCTCGCGTTGCTCGGGGGAATTTCCCGCAACGGCCTGAGTGTTGATGGAACGCCGCGCGCCTTCGGCCTCGTCTTTATCGGCTGGCTGACCGGCGGGGCAATCGTACCCATGCTGTTGCCGCGGATCCCGGGCCGCTCTTTCGCTCTCAAAGGACTCTGGGCAGGCCTCGTGCTCTGGGCGGTGCTTGGCACCGCCAAATTGATGGGTCCCACCAACCTCATCGAAGGCGGATGGGGGCTGATGCTGATGGCCATCGTCTCCTTCATGGCGCTTAACTTCACCGGCACTTCGACCTACACCTCGATGTCTGGCGTCAAAAAGGAAATGAAAATCGCCATCCCGCTTCAATTGATCGCGGCCATCGCCGGAACCCTCTGCATTGTTCTCGGAGGATTGAAATGAAACATCTAAAAAATGTCGCCACTCTGAAACTCGATCAGGAAGCCTGCACCGGATGCGGCCTCTGCGTCGCCGTCTGTCCGCACGAGGTCTTTGCTATCGCAGACAACAAAGCACACATCATCGACTTGGATGCCTGTATGGAATGCGGGGCTTGCGCGGGCAACTGCCCCGTGACAGCCCTTTCTGTCAAAACCGGCGTCGGATGCGCCAGCGGCATCCTCAACGGAATCTTCAACGGCTCCGGCGAATGCTCCTGCGACAAGGGCGGATGCGCATAAAAGCTTAAAAAGCGCCAAGGGCCTCGGTGATTTTCTCTTCCGTTCCGCCTTTTACGATCCAGGCCAAGACCCCAAGGCCTTCGGCGGGGCAGGCCGGTTGTGAGCCGAGTTGCGGGGTACGGATGACACCGGCGGTTGAGTAGTCGAAAAACTCGTCGGCGAGCGTTCCTTTGACGCGGTAGATATCATCCGCATGCTCCAGAACAAACGTTTCAAGAACATCGCCATTAAACGGCGTTTCGGTGACGAAGGTCGCATAGTTCGGATCGCGGCACTTGGCGTACTCTCCGTGCAGGCCACGCGGCGAATGGCGGGCGAACAAATCAATCTCCACGTCGCACTGCACCGTCTGAATTCGATCAGCTGCGGGATTCAGTTCATGAACAGCTTGCGCGGTTTCTTCGGTTTTTTCGGGCGTGTTACAATCGGTTTTGTTGATGAGCACGACATCGGAAGCTTCTACCTGCGCAAGAATGTTCGGCAATGTATGGCGCAATTTGAGAAAACTATTGGGGTCAATCACGCTGATGACGGTTGCCAGGCGGAAGCGGTCGTCGAGCCCGGTCTCTGAAAGCATCTGTTCAATCACCTTCGGGTTCGCCATCCCGCTGGCCTCGATCACCACCCCATCGACATCCGAATGCTCTGCGGCAATCTTCGTGAGCTGACCGATAAATTCGGTGACGAGGCATTTGCAGAAAATGCTTCCGCCCGGGATGGAGACCACATTCGGGTTTTCCGCCGATACGATGGCTCCATCCACATCGTGCGTGGAAAACTCGTTGATCAAATAAACGAT
Source organism: uncultured Verrucomicrobiota bacterium (assembly GCA_964476065.1). Classification (GTDB taxonomy): domain Bacteria; phylum Verrucomicrobiota; class Kiritimatiellia; order Kiritimatiellales; family Tichowtungiaceae; genus Tichowtungia. Next base: position 5,124 of record CAYYYX010000033.1, read on the forward strand.
TTTTCGGTCACGGTTTTGCGCGACGATATTTTTCAACAGCGTCGTCTTTCCCGTTCCCAAAAACCCAGTAACCAGACAAATTGGAAGCATGTCTTCAACTCCGTTTTAATGATCAGAATAATTATGGACAGAATGATTCTAGTTGCGGTTTCCAATGTCTGTAAAAATTATTCTGATCGAATTTTTAAATGCCAGCGGCGGCTTCAATGGCGGCGACGAGAGTTTTCTGGTCGGGGATGATGGAGGCGAATTTGACTTCGCCGTTGATGCAGATGGTCGGCAGGTTTTTGACGCCCAGCTTGACCATCATACCGATTCCCTGACGCACTTTAATTTTGTGCTCATTGATGTAGCAGATCGGGCTGGCCACTTCGGCGGCTTTCTCGACCGCTTCCATCATATACTGGCAGGGTGCGCAGGAGGTGGAGTCAAGTGTGATGACATCGATCAGCACCGTATTGGCCATGCCGTAGTTCGGCAGGTTAATATCGTCGAATGCGTCGGCGTCTTTAGCAGTCAGAGTTTTTGCGGCCTCGCGGGCGTACTCGTCGTGCACCATGTCGGCGACGGCTTGCAGGTTTTTAACCGGCACGGCGTATGGCAGATCGCAGCCCGGAGCGAGAATGAACCCTTTGGTTCCACTCTTCTCCAGGATGCCGATGGTTTCCATTTTTGCGTCGTCTTCGTCGCCGAGCAACAGCACGGAGGTCAGCTTAAGATTGCCGCCAAACGATTTGCCCTGCGCTTCGCACAGCTCCCGCAGGTGGACCATATCGATCTGTTCATCGACCGAAATATTGTCGGCAGTCGTTTGCGTCATCACCTCGAGATTGCGAGTCACATCCCCGCAGACAAAGATGGATGAAATGCCGCCGCGAGCACGGATGTGGTCATACACCTTGTTCATGGCCGGGGTGACGAATTGTTCAAAATGATCCGGCGAAATCTGGCTGGTCATCGGGTCGACCACACCGATCACATCCGCGCCGTGGTCGAGATAGATGTCGGCGGACTGGATGCAGATGTCGGCGCAATAATCGATGACCGCCAGAACCACATCTTCTTCATCATACATATCGAGGAAGATATCGTTGCCGAGCAGATGAAGCGCGAGAGTGAACGGGCCGCAGATCAGGCCGTAGAGCGCCGTGTCGTCACCGATCTCCTTCTTGAGCGTTTCCAATGCCTGGACAACAATCGGAAAGCGGCCTTTGGTTTCGTCGAACTCCGGCAGGTCGGCAATGGTTTTTCCTTCGGCCAGCGGATGGCTGACCACGGCGGGCGGCACTTCATCGGCCCAGTGCAAACGGCAGCCGAGAATCTCGGCTTCGACCTGCAGGTCGAACATCACCGGCAGTCCATCTGGGCGGTAAAGCTCTTTGGCTTTTTTGAGCCCTTCGACCAGCAGGTCGGCCGACTGCAAATATTCAGTCGCGGTTTTATTGATCAAGAACCCGCCATGGCATCCCACAAACGGAAGCCATGCCGGGCGTGAGGTTTCTTCGCCGACGAGGGCTTTAAGTAGCAGTTCTTTTCCATTCATATTGTTCTCCCTATTGAAAAATTACGGAAAAAACTCTAACAGAACGAAACAACATCAAATAGATAGCGACACATAAAAAGTATAACGATTTTGCTGCAAACACACGAAAACAAGATGTTTATGTAGAAGTTATATAACGATCGTGTCTTCAGGAACGGACTACTGCCTTCATTGCCTGAATGTGTGCGGGAGTGGTTCCGCAGCAACCGCCGATGATATTGGCTCCGGCCGAAACCAGTCCGGTGACTTGACGGGCCATATCTTCCGGCGTTTCCGGGAAGGTGTCGACCCCATTGATATTTTTCGGCAGGCCCGCATTGGCGTGTACAAGAATCGGCACATCCGGAGCGGTCTCACGCAGTACTTTAACAATATCGATCATGCGCTCAATCCCGTTACCGCAGTTGGTTCCGATGATATCCGCGCCGGCTTCAATCATTTCTTCTGCGGCCTGTTCCGGCGAAACGCCCATCATGGTGCGGTAGTCGCCGCTCACGGTCTGTTCGAAGGTGAAGGTCGCGATGACTTCACAACCCGTGTTTTCCTTCGCGGCTTTCACCGCCAACGCGGCTTCGTCGAGCGCGCTCATGGTTTCGATGCAGATGGCATCCGCCCCGCCCTGCTCGAGTGCGATGGCCTGGGCTACAAATCCGGCGGTTAATTCTTCCTCAGTCACATCACCCATCAAAAGCATTTTTCCGGTCGGGCCGATGGAGGCGATCACCCATTGATCATCCTTCGCTGCCGAACGCGAAAGCCGCGCGGCCGCCTCGTTGATTTCTGCGACACGTTCTTCCAATCCATAATGCGCCAGCTTGAAGCGGCTGCCGCCGAAGCTGTTGGTTTCAACCATATCCGCACCGGCATAAAAATAGCTCTGCGCAATCGCACGCACATCATCAGGCCGTTCGATATTCCACAGCTCAGGGCATTCACCGGGCTTCAGTCCTTTCTGCTGCAAAAAAGTTCCCCAGGCTCCGTCGGACACCAACACACGCCCGCTCTTCACCGCTTCAGTAATTTTAACTTTTTTCATAGTTCATCTTTCATAATTCCGGCGGCTGCGCCGCGCCCGGGAATTCATCGGGATCAAGATTCGGCAACGCGAGTGCATCGACAAACCGGTTATTAAATTCATCGGTCTCCGCCAGATGGCAGGTATCCGGCCGCTCAGAGATTTTTTGGAGGTTTTTCCAAACATTGGAAACTCCGAGAGCGGCGTAAGCGCCGGCGAGCGATCCGTTGCCGACCACGTCGTATTTTTCGAGCGATAGTTCCGGCAGCAGACCGATCATGATTGCGTTTGGAATGCGCAGATGCGCGGCGAACCCGCCCGCTAGAACCAAGCGTTCAATCTCATGTAGGCTTCGGCCCGCGCGATCAAGCAACGTACAGATTCCGGCATAAATCGCCGCCTTCGCTTTCAGGATTTGTGAAATATCAAATTCGGTAATCAAAATGGCTTCATCTAGTCCCGATTCCTCGATAGGAACCAGCACGCAGGCGTTGACCTTTAGTCCGTGGCAATCGAGTTCCACAAACCGGCTGGCGGCCTTCAGTCGGTCGAGGTCGAAGCGCCCCATTTCGTTGAGCAGGCCGGTTTTGAGTGCCGACGCAATAAAGTCCACCGCCGCGCTGCCGCAAAGACCTGTCGGCGGTTGATCAAGAAGCACATGCAAATTGATCGAGTCGTCTGCTTGGCATTCAATGCGATCAATCACGCCTGCGGCGGCGCGCGCACCATGGAGAAGCCCCGCGCCTTCAAAAGCCGGGCCGGCGGCGGTCGCGGTCGCCATCCATTTTCCCTGATCGTTCAGCACGATCTCGCCGTTAGTTCCAATATCGACCAGCAATTCGATGCGATCATCGGACAACTCCGAAATATAAAGGTCAGAAACAATGTCGCCGCCAACATAGCCTGCAATCGATGACACCGTGCTCACTTTGGCATTCGGACAATTCGTCAACCCGATCTCCGGCGCGGAATGTTCGCTATAGATTTTGGTCAGTGGCTCAAACGGAATGGTTCCAATGCAAAGCGGCGACAGCCCGAGCGCCAAATGGCACATCACTGTATTTCCCGAGAAGATGATCTTCTGCACACGTTTCAAAACATCACGTGCATCCTGCCCTTGCACCGCGAAGCGCTGTGACGCAACGCAGTTGCTTTCCAAACCTTGGAACAATTGCTCTGAAAGTTTTCCAAGCATTGGAAGAAGGGTTTCTTCGATGATCAGCTTTTGAAGTTTGCCGGCATTTTCAATGTCGGCGCAGAGCGCGATGCGCGATGCGATATTATCGGCCATTTCAATCTGCCGGTTATAAGCAGACTCACGCGCCAGAATGGTTCCGGTCGAGAGGTCCACCAGCAGCGCGGCAACGGTGGTCGTACCGATATCGACCGCGATCCCAAAGCAGGCTGAGCCTGCACCCATATTTTTTTCCGAAGGTTGGAAAAGGTTTTCACGGGTGGCGTAAAAATCTGCGGAAGAACACTCGCCAATCTTCAGCAGCGAACGCTCCGGAACCGTTACTTCCGCGACGTCACTGAGAACAACCGTCTTGCAGGCGCGTGCATCGAGTGTCTGACCGGCGGCCACCGTCGTTTCGGTTTCGCCGATGCGATAGAGCCCTTCCCCGAGTTGAACCATGCACCCGCGGCAGGCACCCTGTCCGCCGCACTGCATATTGAGCGCAAGCCCCTCCCCGGCGGCCAGCTCCGCGAGCGTTGCGCCGTTGCGGCTTGCAACGGACTGGCTCTGTCCCTTGGATTTAAATACCAGATTCATAGGCGAAAAATCCTACTGTAAGCCATCCGTAACGAATAGGAAATACTGTCTGACTTTACGATGAGTTTGCTGACGAATGAATGCGAATTAACCACAGGCGGCAAGACGCGCCGTCAACTCTGGCGCACTGATCCAGTCGGCAGAAGATTGCTTTGCCTCGGACGCCGGTTTTTGAACGATGTGTCCGGCGGCAATTTCGAGGCGAACCCATCCCTGCTCGGTTTGAAAGATTCCTTTGAAGCGTTCGGTTTTCGGCGCAATTTCTTCGAGTAGCGTGATCAACTTTTCGAGCTGAAAAATTTTGTCGGATCGGAAGGTTCCGGCGGGCGGAAGTGCGGCGTGGTGATGGTGCCCCTCCCCAACGCGCTCAACGTGTCCGCGCAGATCAAACAATTCTGCGGGCAGTTCGCCGTGCGAGGTTTTGACGAGTTTCAGTTTCTTTGGTTCCCAACGTTCCAAACATTGGAAAAAGGCATCGGTGGCTTCGGGCGGCGCGAGGTCGCAGCGGTTGGCGACGACGATGTCGGCGCGGTCGGCGAGATGTTTCCAGTAAGGGATCAGTTTGAGAGTAGCGGGTCGTGTTTGGGCGGGATCAAACAGAACGATGACCGGAGCGAGTTCGAATCCGCACTCCGGCGCGGCGGCCTGGAGCATTTTCAATAATGGATCGAGCAAGGCGACTCCGCTCGGCTCGACGATGATCCGTTCAACTTCCGGTTTTTCGCAGAGCATTTTGAGGGCCGGAAGCAGTTGCGCGGCGGAGGTGCAACAGAGGCATCCGCCGGGAACGTTTTCAACCTGTAGCTTTCCGCCGCCCACTTCACCGATGAGCGCGGCGTCGTAGCCGGTTTCGCCAAAGTCGTTGACGAGGACGGCGACATAATCGGGCGACTGCGCCACGAACCGCCGGATGGCGGTGGTTTTACCCACCCCCAGCGCGCCGGCGATCAAATGGAGAGGAATATTCATAGAATGGAATGTTGGAGTGCTGGAATGTCGGAGCAATGGAAATTCAACACTCCACTACTCCCATACGCCATCACTCCTATACTCTCCTCTTATTCTATGCCGTATTCGCGAAGGTCACATTTCGCGGGATCAACAAGCGGTGCCTGCTGAGCGATCATTTCGGCTTCGGTTTCCGGAATGTCGTCTTCGATGGCCATTTCCATCATGTCGAGCCAAGATTCTTCGCGCTCCTCAAGGCGATAAGCCTTGGACTCGGCTCCTTTGCGCAGTTCGTCGATGGCGGCGGCCACGGCGGCGCGGGTGCGACCGTAGGCGGTTTCTTCCTGCATGATTTTTTCGGAAATGCGCAGGACGACATCGGGCCGTAGGACATAGGCCTGCGGATCGAGCGCGGAATCGGAGTCGACGAGCCAGTCGCGCAGACGCAAGGCGTCTTCGGGTGACGAGGCGGCGGCGGTGTTCATGAGGCGGCAGTCGTAGGCAAGCTGTTCAACCGAGACTTCGGGAGCTTTGCCGCTGAGCAACTGTACGTTTTGCACGGACTCGTTGGACCAGCAGTCGCAGACAGCCGAGGCAATGTTGCCGATGGGACTCAAGTGAGCGCAGGCGGCCGATTTTCCTTCGAGGGAAATCGGGGTGCCGGTGATGGCTTTGATGTAGATGCCTTCGTAGGCGCAGTCTTTACAGGGGCCGACGGCGCCCTGCTCAACCGCGACGAGTGTGCGCGGCACGGTGGCAACGCGCACGACGGCGGCAAAGACCTTCGGAATCATTTTTTTGTCGGCCAGTACCATGGCGGTATTGGCAAATCCGCAGGCGCTGTCACCCGCTGGGATAACACCGTTAGCTTTACAGGCGTCGACCATGTGCTTCCAGAGGAATTCCATGTCGCGACAAGCGAGTACGCCGAGGGCGAAAACCACGCCGGGCAGATCGGCATTCATGAGGGCTTCGTCGCACAGTTCTTTGCCGCCAGTCGATTCAATAGAGAGGAAGTCGGCTCCGGCTTCGCCGGCTTTGGCGAAAGTTTCGAGCATGCTATCCCAGTATTTTCCACTCCGCATGATCGGCGGGCGGGAGAATTCACGAATGTCGTTGGGCGTAAAGCGCAGTGCGGTTTTGATGCCGCTCTTTTCCTGAGCCTCGATGAGCTTGTCGGCCAGCAGACGGTTAATTTCCAGCGCCCATTCGGGACGAATGGTCATATCCGGCAGTGTTTCGAACTCAATCATGAGCTGTGGCACTTCGAGTTCGATCGCACGGCGGATGACGTCGTCGGCCATTTCGGTGTACTGCGCAATAACCTGCGGCCAGGTCTCTTCGTTGATGTTCATGGTCGGAAGCGTGAAGTTCACTTCCGGGAAGACGGTTCCGGTTCCGAGTTCGAGTCCGCGGGCGGTTTTGACCGGTTTAGGGCAAACCCCGTAAACAAATTGATCCAATGTGGGTATAGCGATAGATTTACTCATGTTTTTCTCCATTAAAAAACACCCCGATAGTTCGGGGTGTTTGGGGTGAAATTTAGGCCAATACTTTTTCGACGGCACCGACCGCTTGGTTGGCGTCACCAGCATAACCATCGGCTCCGATTTCGTCGGCATATTCCTGTGTAATAGGTGCGCCACCGATGAGGATTTTGACGTCCTTCCCTTTGAAGTGTTCGGTGACTTCTTTCATCGCCGGCATGGTGGTGGTCAGCAGTGCGCTGAGCAGAAGAACTTGGGTGCCGTTATTAACGGCCTCTTCGTATTTAGCGATGTCGCAGTCGACGCCGAGGTCGGTGACATCGTAGCCCGCGCCCTTGAGCATCATGGCAACCAGGTTTTTACCAATGTCGTGGAGGTCACCCTTTACCGTTCCAATGGCGACCCGTGCCAGCGGTTCATGACCCGTGCCGGCCAGTAGCGGCTCAACGATGTCGAGACCGGCTTGCATCGCACGGGCGGCGATGAGCATTTCGGGAACATACACTTCGTTGCGGCTGAAGCGGTCACCGATTTCACGCATAGCGGGAATCATCGACTCCATCAAAATTTCTGCGACATTCGCGCCACTGTCTACAGCCGTTTGAACCAGTACGGAAACATCTTTGCGCTTCCCTTTGATAATTGCATTAAACAGTTCTTCGTTTTTCGCCATGAGGTTTTCTCCGTTTGGGTTAAATGATGCCAAACAATGTACCGGTTAAAGGCGGAACGGAATAGATTGATTATAAAATTTACATAACGATCTTGCTGGCTATGTGTCCAAATGACGATTAAAACTCATCAAATCAGCTAAAATAAGGGATAAAATATGGCGATCTTGTCCAAGAGCGACTTCAGTAAAATCAAAAAAAGCTACCAACAATCTCACGATGCATTCCTGTATGAGGTGAATCCCGCCGGGATCCGGGAAGGAGCCAGCGACGCGGTCGCCAACCTTCCACCGCTGATGAATGCACGCTCCCACGCGCTGAGCGAGAGCGTCCGCTGGGGGGAGGCCTATACCTTTTTTCTAGTGCCCAATGTGCTCAGCTGGATTGTGCCGCTGGTACGCGACGGCGAAGTGCGCGGCGGACTGGTCGGCGGCGAGGTGATGACGGAGAAGGACAGCTATGACCAACTGGAGACCGTCAATCATCTAACCGCTTCTGGGGCGCCGCGCGCCGCGGCCGAAAACTATGTGAATAAGCTGTCGGTGTGGGATCACGAGCAGTCCCACAAGGCCGCGGAGTTTTTATTTGCGCTCACCTGTTGCACGGTGGACTGGGACATTTCTCTGCTCGGTGAAAACCGAAAAAAGGCCCTGCGGCAAAAACAGATCGCCGAAGAAATTCACCGCCGCAAGCAGGGGCTTGGCGACCGCACGCTCCGGGATGATGAACGCACCCTGCTCTCGTTGATGAAAGCCGGCGATCAGAAGGGCGCGCGGCGCGAGCTGAACAAAACGCTAGGCGCCCTATTCTCCCATACAGCAGACATCCGGCTCATTAAGGCACATGTGATCGAGATGATGGGCTACCTCGTGCGCAATGCGATCGAAGACAGCCCGAACATGAGTTCGCTGATCGAGAAAAACCATGACTGGATGGCCGCCATTATCGATGCCGGCGATTTTGAAACGCTGAGTAACGTGGTGGCCGATTCGCTCGACGACTTTATGCGCAACATCTACCTGCACGGACAGAACCGCACGAATGAAACGGTCGGACATGTTCTCGATTATCTTGGCGAAAATTTTCATGAACCGGTTACGCTTAAAATGCTCGCACAGGAAGTGGGTCTGAGCACCTTCCGGATCTCTCACCTCGTCAAAGAACAGACCGGGAAAACCGTTCTGCAGCATATTCACCAACTTCGTGTGCAAGAAGCGCAGCGGCTTCTGGAACAAAGCGACATGAGCTGCACCGACATCGCCTACGAAGCCGGCTTCGGCGATCAGAGTTATTTCATCAAGCAGTTCCGCAAATGGATGGGCATCACGCCGGCGCGCTACCGAAAACTTTATCACTCCCGCAAAAGTGAATCCTAATTTTTTTCCAATGTTTGGAAAACCCGCTTGACCGGCACATACTTTCTCTCTACGTTTCGTTCCTTACTGCAGAAGTGCCGGGAAAGTGCTGTGAGAATCAGCCGCTGTCGCGCAACCGTTAAAGCCGGAGAGCCGTCCTTTCTGCAACAACCTGAACCCGTCCCCGCGTAAAGGGACAGAAAGGCACAAAATGAAGAAGCTCACTGCACTTATTGCATTCCTCGGGATTATTGCATCCCACTCCGCCGCCGATGTCGCCACTTTTGACGACAAGAACACCTCTCCCAATGGGTACTACAAACCCAATGCAGGAGGAGCACAGAACTGGACGGATAACGGCATAACGTTCAACATGACTGAAGATTTCACCTACGGATACTACTGGGAAGGTCTCGCCTATTCTGATGTAAACGACACCACGACCGTAGGCAATGGTAATCAATACGCCGTTTACGGGGACGGAAAAGATTACTCAAATAACGGAGTCTATACCGTCGGATATATGGGATTTAACGGCACACAGCCTACTGCCTCATTCAACTACGACCAAACGGTCAACGGCTTTTACGCAAACAATACAACGTATGCCGCTCTCGACATGCTGAATGGTAGCGGCTTTTCAAAACAGTTCGGCGGAGTATCCGGCGATGATGAAGACTGGTTTAAGTTGACCGTCGAAGGATTCAACGCAACTAGCACCAGCCTAGGAACCGTTGATTTCTATCTGGCGGACTACCGGTTCGCGGATAACGGGCAGGATTACATCCTTAGCGATTGGACGTATGTTGACCTGACATCATTGGGCTCAACGGTGCGTTCTATCGAGTTTTCACTTTCCTCATCAGACACGGGTGGGTTTGGGATGAATACCCCTGGCTATTTTGCTATCGATGAAATGCAGGCTGTTCCCGAACCGGCCAGTGCCCTGCTGGCCCTGCTCGGATCGCTCGGCATATTCGGCTTCCGTCGCTACCGGAACAGCATGCGCTGATTCATATTTCAGGCCATCGTTTAGATGGCCTGAACCCAAATCATGAATACGCAAAATAGAGTTCTCGTGCTTCAGATGCTTTTCGCTCTGACAGGAGGGCTTTTTGCGTTTTCGGATGAAATTGAGAAACGGGATATTCCGGTCATCCGCGTTACGGCGCAGCGCTTCGAAAGCACCGAGATGGCGGTGCCGGCCGATGTGTCGATAATCAGCTCTGAAGTCATCGAGCAGTCGCAGGCCCGAAGCGTTCCGGAACTTCTGCAACAGATAGCCAACCTGCACGTCCGCTCCTCCAACGGAAAAGGCAATACCGGTGAAATCTCCATGCGCGGATTTGGTGAAAACAGCGGTCAGCGCGTGCTTATTATTGTCGATGGCCAGAAGATGAACCGGGCCGACATGGGCCTTCTCGACTGGCAGCAGCTTCCCTTGGAAAACATTCAGTCCATTGAGGTTATTCGCGGTGGACAAAACGTACTCTACGGAAACCATGCCCTTTCCGGCGTCATCAAAATCACCACAAAGAAAGGCGGTGCTCGAAAAATCAAACTAAAGGCATCCGCCGGAAGCTATGGATTTCAGGAATACAACGCGTTCTATTCTGATGCCACCGGCGACCTATTTTATACCGCCGGAGCCAATTACCAGCGCGATGAAGGCTTCCGTGACAACTCCCTATCTTGGTCAAAAAATGTCAACCTATCAATAGGAAGCCTGCTAGGAGACTCCGATACCCTTATCCTGAAAGCTGCGGTCGGCGAAAACTTCATCCAGTTTCCTGGCCCTCTCTCCTATAGCCAATATCGTGATGACCCGCCCCAGTCCTTCAAGCCCAACGACTATGCACATACCACAAACCTATTAATCACAGCTCTGTGGGAAGGCGAACGCACATGGGGTTCTATACAAATTAACAGCGGCTTCAACCTGCGTAATGTCTATTCAGAAATGGGAGGATTGATCAATAATAACGAACAACAGGGCTTCTCTTTCTCACCGCAAGCTCGCATTGGCAATGAAGAAAACTTTATCACCGGAGGCCTCGATTTGTTCTACGACACAATAGATTTATCAGGAGATCAGGGCATTACATTTAATCATGCGCAACTCAGTCGCATCACCGTCGGACCGTTTTTGTTCGCGCAAAAAGAGGTGACCGAAACCCTCTCGCTCAGCGGGGGAGCCCGTTATGAATGCGCGTATACCACCGGTAAAAACAAACAGTATACAAAGGCCGATTTCGAACCCTTCATTTACAACCCGTGGGGGCAGCCCGCCCCCAACCCAAACTATCCGGCGCAACCAGACCCAACCACATCATTTGATGGAACCGTCCGGAAAACCGGATGGGCGGACAATCTGTCGCTGAACTGGCAGGCAACAGATTCCTTTAGTGCATGGCTCGGATACAGCCGGATTTATCGCTACCCATCGCTCGATGAAACCGCCTCCTACCAGGGTTTCGCACAGGCTGACCCGCTGAATAAAAATTTAGATCCCGAACAGGGTCATGATTTTGAAACCGGGGTGAAATACCGTTCAGAATGCTGGAGCGCCTCCGCAACTCTGTTTTATTTGACGCTCGAGAACGAAATCGGTTACGAACCTGCTTATAACAATCTCGGTCAGGGACAAAACATAAATCTCGGCGCGACAAAACACATCGGCTCCGATCTAAACCTGTCGTATGAAAAGGAAACCTACGGGGCCTCTACCATGCTGTCGTTCGTCAAAGCAAAATTTGACGGCGGGCCGAACGACGGCAATTCCGTCCCCCTGGTTCCTGAGTTTCAGAATACAACCGAACTGTGGTTTCGTCCGGTCAAACCATTGCGTATCAGTGGCACTCTCACCTGGCTCTCCGATCAGTTCGAGGGAGGCGACTTCACCAATACACGGACAGAAAAACTGGATTCCTACACCCTGTTCGGACTGCGCGCGGACTGGACCATCGGCCAGCATGTCACTGTCTTTGCTAAAATCGACAACCTTACCGACAAACGGTATGCAACCAACGCATACAACAGCGGCTATTATCCGGGACAAGGCCGCTCGTTTTATGCCGGTGCTTCATTGGAGTTCTAATGAGAAAATTATCTACCACCGTTATACTGTTGATCACCTGCACATTGCCGGGATGGAGTGAGCCTCTGCCGGGAACATCAATCGAATTTCCATTTCCGGGGGTGCCCTCCTCAGATACCACCACCGCTATCCACAAAGACAGCCCTCTTTTCACCGGATGGGCGGATGGATACACACAGATTTCGTACGGAACCGAAGCCGATGCACTGTGGAAAACACCGCAAAAAGCGCTCGGACCAGCCACCAGCGGCATCTACGACATCGTCTGCCTCGGTAATGGCGGACAGATCACCATGACCTTCAGCCGAGCAATTACTGACGGGGATGGATTCGACTTTGCCGTATTTGAAAACGGAGTAAGCGACACCGCTCTTGAACTGGCGTGGGTTGAAGTTTCCTCCGATGGAACTCACTTTACTCGTTTTCCGAATTTCTACGCGGGAACTAATTCTGTCGGCGGATATTCAGGACACAACACCATTTCAATCTACGGCCTCGCAAGTAAATATCAACTAGCCTACGGCACACCGTTCGATCTTGACGAACTAACAGAAACCTATCTCCTCGCGATATCCGGCAGCAACAGTGTTTATTCAGCGGAATACAAAACCGCACTCACCCATAACTATCCCTTTCTAAATCTAAACAACATTCAGTATATCCGCATTGTGGACATCATCGGAGACGGCTCCTCAAAAGAGGCCTCCGGGCGAGCCATCTATGACCCCACCCCCACCTTTGGCTCCGGCGGGTTCGATCTCGAGGCCATCGGCGCCATCCATCAAATCACGATCACCGGAACCCCGCAAACCATCACCTTTCCATCGATTCCAAACCAGCGCATCGACACCGGCCTCGTCACGCTCGATGCCAGCTCCGACAGTGAATTGCCCGTCACCTTAACTCTGATCGATGGTCTGGCACAACTGACCGGCAACCAACTCACCTTCACAAACTCGGGCATCATTCAAATCCAAGCCACACAGCCCGGAGATTCTGTTTTCACACCGGCCGTCCCGGTCATCCGCATCTTTACCGTTGCCGAAAAGCTGCAGCACATCTACCTAGATCACATCCCGAACCAGATTGCAGACTCATCCGCATGGAATCTTACGGCAACCACTGACAGCGGATTGCCCGTTGCCTTTGAAGTCACGGAAGGTCCTGCTTCCGCATATGTCATCTACAACACCACGCAACTCAATATTGGCAACACCCCCGGAACAGCTACACTGCGGGCCTATCAACCCGGAAATGAGACCTATGCCGCCGCCACCGATGTCTATCAGCAATATGAGATCGTCACCGCAGGCAACACAAACGCCCCACTCACTTTCAGCCTGTGGTGCGCATCAAAGTCCATTCCCAATGACACCACACTGGATTCCGATCACGATGGAGCCAGCAACCTCTATGAATATGGAATGGGAACCGACCCGACCGATCCGTCCGACAAACCGCATATCGAACTGACCTCTGCGATTAACAGTTACTCTGAAGCCGTTATGCAATTAGAGGTCAACCTCAGCAAGACAGCATATGTACGGGCGCAATTCCAGAAAACCCCCGACCTGAACGGCATCTGGAGCAATGCCATTCCTGAATTAATCACTTCCTCCACGAATGGAAATATAAACAGACAAACCCTGCAACTCCCCATGACCAACAGCACCGAGTTCGTAAAAATTAGCCTTGGAGAGATTGAATGAAATATATTCTCACCATCACTCTTGCCTTCCTTCTAGCCGGTTGCGGAGAGCGATCTGTACGCATGCCGCATGACGGGTTGCGCATCATTTCCATGGCACCCAATGTTACGGAAATCCTCTACACATTGGGGCTGAGCAATCAAGTGGCTGGCGTCAGCAAATACAGCGCCTATCCGCCCGCAGCCGCAGAAAAACCCATCGTCGGCGGAACCTACGATCCCAATTGGGAAATGATCATCGCCCTGCAGCCCGATCTGGTGATCGGACTAGATTCACAGGAAGAAATCGCCACACAGATCAAACAACTCGGCATCGACTTTCTCGGCGTTCCACACGAACATGTCACCGATATCCTTCAATCCATTCTCATCATCGGCGAAGCCTGCGGCGCAGAAACCAAAGCGCAGGAACTTTTCCAAACCTTGGAACGGACTGCGTCAGGGCCTTCTGCTTCTTCCAATGATTGGAAACCTCGGGTGTTAGTCTGTATCGGTCACGACGAACAGATGACTCGCATGTATATCGCCGCCAAAAACACTTTCTATGACGAACTCATCACGCTTGCCGGCGGTATCAATGCCTGCGAACAGACCGCCATTAAATATCCTGAAATCTCGCCAGAAGGCCTCCATGCCATGCAACCGGACCTCGTCATTGACCTTGTTCCAAACACTGGAGGAAAACGTTCCAAGGTTTGGAAAAATGACGAGACGCAGGCTCAGCCTGCTTCCGAAGTTTGGAAACCCTACCGCGCCGTGATCATGACCAACCAATATGCCTTTATTCCCGGTCCGCGGTTTGGTTCTCTCTTAAAAGATTTAACTGAGGCAATTCATGACAAAGGTCATTGAGGTAAAAAGATGTTCGGTTGACCTAAGCGAGACAGAAATTATCCGTTTAGTTTCGCTGGATGTTGCACAGGGAGAATATGTCTCCATCATCGGCCCGAACGGCGCGGGAAAAACCACGCTGATGCGCTGTCTACTTGGAATGTATCCCTATCGAGGCAGTGTGCAGATTAACGGAAAAGAATGCTCTGCGGTCGACCCAAAAGAACTGGCCCGTCAGGTCAGCTATGTTCCGCAGACCCATGACATGGAATTTCCCCTGCCCGTTTTCGACTTCGTGATGATGGGCCGCTATCCCTACCTATCGCCGCTCTCGCCCGCTCAGAAAAAAGATATCGATGCGGTTGAACGGGCCATGGAAGTCACAGGGGTCACGCCGTTTCGCGACCGCCTGTTGCGGACCCTCTCCGGCGGTGAACGCCAGAAGGTTTATATCGCCGCCGCCCTCGCGCAAGAAACACCGGTGATGCTCCTCGATGAACCGGCCACCTTTCTCGACTGGAAACATCAGGCCGAGGTGATGCAGTTGTTGAAAAAAATTAACCGCGAGTGCGGCGCTACGATTGTGGCAGTCAACCACGATCTCAACAGCGCCGCCCACTGGTCCGACCGGGTCATCGCCCTGAAAAACGGATCGGTTCTCTTTGAGGGTCCTCCGGACAAACTCATCCAACCCGAACCGCTCAAAGACCTCTTCGAAACCACCTTCATCCGCACCCAAACCCTCGCCCCCATCACCGATAATTTCGATCAGAATAATTAAATGAAACTCAAATTAGCCATCCTGATTCTGTTAAGCCTTGCGGCGCTACTGGTTTTTCCAATGCTTGGAAGTACGGATGTGCTGCATGACCCGTCCGGCATGGATATTCTGATGAAGCTGCGGATTCCCCGCGTACTGACGGCCTTCCTCGCAGGTGTGGCGCTGGCGACTAGTGGCATGATTTTTCAGGCCCTGTTCCGCAACCCGCTGGCGACGCCGTTTACGCTCGGGGTTTCCGGCGGCGCAGCGCTCGGCGCGGCGTTGTGGATGCGGTTTGGTTCAGCCGTTGTTCTTGCGGGTATCGCCGGCACATCGCTGGCTGGCTTCGCCGGCGCACTAGCGGCCGTTTTTCTCGTGTACGGACTGGCACGCGCCAAGGGCGGATTCGCCACCGATACGTTGTTGCTGGCCGGCGTCGCCGTAAACTTCTTCTTCTCTAGCCTGATTCTGCTGATTCAGTATTTCAGTGATGCGGGCGAAACCTTCCGCATGATCCGCTGGCTGATGGGCGGATTTTCTGTAATCGGATTTCAAACGCCGATCAATCTGTGTGTGTTCACACTGGTGGGTCTACTTCTATGCGCATTTCTCACCCGCGAAATGAACCTGCTTCTAACCGGCGACGAGCTGGCCGGCGCACGAGGTGTGAATGTGAAGCGCACCCGCAAGCTCCTCTTTTTCGCCGCATCGCTAATGACCGGTGCGGCAGTTGCTTTCTGTGGACCGATCGGCTTTGTTGGCTTAATGGTTCCGCATATCTGTCGCCGGATTTTCGGCGCGGATCACCGCGTGCTGCTTCCGACAGTGGTTCTGTTTGGCGGAACCTTTCTGGTTTTATGCGACGGGCTAGCCCGCACACTACTGGCACCCGTTGAAATGCCAGCCGGACTGATTACCGCCTTGCTCGGCGGTCCGTTTTTCCTCTGGTTGCTCATGCGCAAGAACTAATCAACCTGTAAAATATTTAATGCTTAAAACAGGTAAATATAATATGTGAAAAAAACCTTGTTCAAAAAATTTATGATCTCAAACTCAATGAGTCAAAATTTAAAGCAAGAATGGATGACGTAATGAAGAGAAAACCTCGCGCTGCCTCTCTCGTAACACTTGATGCAAGAAATCAGGCAAAAATTGCGGTGGTTCTCTTAGCAGTTATCCCTTCATTATCGCTATTTTATATCTGCGTAACCGTTATGCGCAACCCCGATAATCTTTCGCCCTGGTTCATTCTTCTGACCTTCATTTTGACCCTATCCATTGCTTTTTTTGGGTTTCTGGTTCTGAAGAAATATCCGAACAACATTCTTAAACTCCGCCAATACATCACAGAAATTGCTCAGGGCACCCTGCCGGAAAAGATCCAGCTGACCCACACTCAGGATTCAGATGACATCCGCTACATTGAAGATAACTTTAATTGCGTGTTGGCAGAGATGCGTCATCGAATGGAAATCGCAGAAGAACAGTTTCGTGTGGAACACGCGCTGCGAAAAACCATTGAACAGCAACAGGAGACTTTACTGGAGGCGGAGCGTCAACGGGTGATGATCCAAACGCTGGGCGCAGCCTGCCACCACATCGGCCAGCCCGCCACCGTTTTGCAAATACAGATGGATCTTTTGTTGAGTCATGTGACCGCCGATGAGGAAATCGAGCAAATCAAGGAGTGCGCACAGGAAGTGCATAAGATCTCCGACATCCTTCAGCAACTGCAACGAACCAGCACGTTTAGAAGCATTCCTTATATCGACTCTGAAAATCCGCTCGATGAACAAATTATCGCCATCACCGAAGATATGTCCTAAAAATGCTCATCGCCCGCTTTTCCAAACACTCGTGGTGAGCTATTGGGAAAATCAATTGAGCAATGCGATCCGCGCGAGACCTTTAAGAGTCAGTTGCGGATCAACCGGGACCGGATGTTCCAATCCTTGGAAAACCCAATCAGCAAAGCCGCCGGTGGCGCAGACTTTCATTTCCGGCCCCAGCTTGCTTTCGAGCTGGGCGAGTATTTCTTTCACCATGCCCAGATAGCCGAAATGCGCGCCGACCTGCATCGCTTCGGCGGTGCTTTTCCCGATTACGGCCGTGGTCTGCACCGGCTGAATATGCGGCAGCAGCTCCGTCTTTTCGGCCAGATAATCGAACATCAACGGCAGACCGGGGCAGATGATTCCGCCGACATAGCCTTCATCGCGGGAAATAATATCAAAGGTGAGCGCTGTGCCAAAGTCGCAAACTACCACGGGCGTACCGTAAGCTGCCGCCGCTTCACAGGCATTGGCTAACCGGTCCGCGCCAATCGATTTCGGCTGGGGGTATGTAACCGGTATGCCCAGATCGACCGTGTGGTCGACCCATAAAATTTCATGGATACCCTGCTCGCCCAGAAAGGTTTGCCATCGATCATTCACAGCCGGCTTCACCGATGCAATCACCGCGCGCTGAGGGATTACTTCAAGACTCAACGCAGGCAGCCCTGATTCCGTGCGCTGCACAGAACTCAACCCTGTCGAGCCTGCCAGCGCCAGCGAGGTGCTGGTGTTTCCAATGTCCACGACCAGAGAGGGTAACTTTGAAACTTGAAACGTGAAACTTGAAGAGGAATCGGGTGCGGATACCTTCACTTTATTGGGAATAGCCATTTCAAGTTTCCAGTTTCGAGTTTCCAATTTCAAACACTACGCCCAGTCTAATGCCAAATCAGCAGAGGGTGCAGAATGGGTCAGTGCACCGATCGAAATCGAATTGACGCCGGTTTTGGCGATCTCGCGAATCGTATCAAGCGTGATGCCGCCCGAGGCTTCGGTCTGACAGATCTCGTCGCAGAGTTTGACGCAATCGCGCAAAATAAGCGGTGGCATATTATCGAGCAGAACCCAATCAGGTTTGGCGGGTAACACTTCGCGCAACTGCTCAATCGTATCGACTTCCACCTCGACCTTTCGGTCCGGGAAACGGTCGCGAACAGCCTGCACTGCGCCGCAAATACCGCTGTCGTGGTTTTCGGCCCAGTAAGCCAGATGATTGTCTTTCAGCATGGCCATGTCGTATAGACCCATGCGGTGATTTGTTCCGCCGCCGCACAGGACTGAGTATTTTTCGAACGGGCGTAGAGTTGGCGTCGTTTTGCGGGTATCGAGAATCTTTACCGCCGAATTGTTGGCTTCGTTGACATATTCACGGGTCAGTGTGGCGATACCGCTCATGCGCTGAATGAAGTTAAGCGCGGTGCGCTCGGCAACAAGAATACTGCGGGCCGAGCCGGAAATGGTCAGCACAATATCCCCGTGCTTCATTTCGCTTCCATCCATCAATCCTCCCTTAATTTTAAGAGTTGGATCTACCTCACAAAAGACTTCGGCAGCTACGGTTGCGCCAGCCAGCATGCCGGTCTGACGCGCAACCAGATGAGCGGTGGCGGGACGACCTTCCGGCACCAGTGCATCGGAGGTCACATCGACGACTTCCGAACCGAGGTCTTCGGCCAGTGCCTCGCGGATACGTTTTTTCACATCGGGATTGGACAAAAGATCGGGAAGGCTCATTAGAAAATCTCCAAAACGGAATTAGATGGATCGCGGTAGGTTTTTACCGGTCCCCATTAACACGCTGATCGGCTTCAGGGCATCAATATTTTCGCAGACAATTTTGATGGCAGCGGCGATTGGAACAGAAAGCAATGCGCCGGTAATTCCCCACAGCCAGCCCCAAAATACCAGAGAGAGCAAAATCACGACCGGACTAAGGTTCAGGCTGTCGCCCATTAACTTCGGTTCAACAAAACTTCCCATGGTCTGCTGGATCAAAAGCAGAAGAATTAAAACAATTACGGCAGGCCAGAAACTGGGATAGAACTTCACCAGCGCAACCAACACCGGCGGAATCGTCGCAATCACAGAGCCCACCGTGGGGATAAAGTTCAGCAGGAAAGTGAGGACAGCCCAAGTGACAGGGAAATCCACTTTCATGATCAACAGGACAAAATATACCAGAATGGCAGTAATCCCGCTGACCGCCACTTTAATGGAAAGGTAGCGGCTGATCTGCCCGGTAATGGAGTCCGTGACATCCGTCAGTTTCTTCGCACGCTCTCCGGCAAAAGCCTCATTTAGCTTGCGACGGCCATAAGGTTTGCCGAGCAGCATGAACACCAAGAAAATGGTAATCATTCCCATGTTGCTGACGATACTGACAAATGACCCAGAAGCAACGACGAGCCGCTTACCGATCTGACCAGTCCAGTCAAAATCCTTCAGATAGCCCTCCGGCAGGTTGAACCGAACTGCGATATCCGTAGAAATCTGCTGCAGTTGGCCAGCGTACTCATCGTACTCGCCGATGAAGCCCATGACACGGGTCTGCACAAAGAATCCAATCAGATAGAAAAATCCGATCAGAATCAGAAGAACCGCCAACACGGCCGCGCCAGTGGGCACCTTATGGCGCGCCAGAAAGTTAACTACCGGCGCAAACAGATACGACAGCAGCCAGGCAATGATCAACGGCAGGATAACCACTTGAGCGGCCTTAAGAACAAAGCCAACCATCACCAAGGTGATGATGCCAAGAAACGGAATCAGATAGCGATTGTCCTGCATAAGGCACCTCCGGTGCTGAAAAATTCTAAATCCAAATATCGAAGCACGAAACAAATTTCCAATGGTTGGAAAATTCTAATTTCACAAATTTAATCATTGTTTCGAATTTCGAAATTCTGATTTCGCATTTCCGCACACAGTTCAACTGTGGGCGGCTTCATATGCCGTAATGTCGGTCTCATACTGAAGCGTCAGAGCAATATCGTCCAGCCCTTCTAAAAGCTTTGTTTTCAGGTCTGCTGCAATTTCAAAGGAATAATCTGTTGCACCGGATGACGCAAGAATTGTCACTTTTTGAGCGGCCAGATCCACGGTTCCTTGAACGCCCGGCTCTTTTTCCAATGTTTGGAAAATCTCATCCACCTGCGTTTCGGAAAGCTCAATCGTAAGCAGTCCGTTTTTGGCGCAGTTGTTGCAGAAGATATCGGCAAAACCCGGCTGATCATCCTGACGCGGTGCAATCACCGCTTTAAAGCCGTATTGAACAACCGCCCAAACGGCATGCTCCCGGCTCGATCCACAACCGCAGTTGCTACGCGTGACCAAAATTTCAGCCGCTTTGGTTTTCGGCTTATTCAGCACAAAGTCCGGCTTGTCCGATCCGTCGTCATTGTAGCGCCAGTCTG
>CAYYYX010000034.1:0-11964 GCA_964476065.1 uncultured Verrucomicrobiota bacterium
CTCTTTTACCCTTTGAAAAATCTGATCCGCGACGCGGATCGGATTTTTTTATAGAATGAAACCGGACGAACCCATTCTGTTGGTGAAATGGCACGAGACAGCGAACTGGTTGTTGGACCGGGTGGATGGGTTTCCGAAGAACCAGCGGTTTATTTTTGGAACACGCTTGGCGGATCGAACGTTGGGGATTTTGGAGTTGCTGGTGGAGGCGGCGGTTTCGCCTCGGAAGCGCAAGGTGGATCTGCTTCGGCAGTGTTCAATCAGGGACTACCTGTTTGTCCGGCGGCTTCGCGAATGCGAGGCGGCGAATAAGAAGGCGTCGCCCGCGGTGAGTAGCAGAAATGCGAAAGGAGCGGGCGGGGTCGATTTTGTTTCTTCCATCACTGGAAATATGAGACGTTTTTATCCCTTAGATGGAGTTTCTTATGAAAAACAGTAGTCAGCTTGTTCGCTTATTGCAGGAGACCGGACTCTTCACGCCCGAACAGGTTGATGAGATCATTCCTGCGGTGGGTAGCGACGGCGTAGATTTCACCGAAGCGGTCATCGAAGCCACGGACGTCAAAGAAGAACTCTTCCTCGAGAAGCTGGCCGAAGCCATGAGCTTGTCGTTCCTGCGCCTCAAACAGGCGGAGATCGATTCTGAAATCCTCGAAAAAATTCCGCCCAAAGCCATTTTTCAATACAACATCATTCCTGTAGCTAAGGAAAACGGAGTCCTGCAGATTGCAACGGCCAATCCCCTGCAACCCGGTTTGATCGATGCCATGCGTCTCGTCACCGGGGGCCGCGTGAAACTCGTTCTCAGTCCTGCCGCCGATATCGAGTCGGCCGCCAAACGCCTCTATGGAGTCGGCGCCGAAACCCTCGATCGCATGATGCAGGACGACGACCGCATCGACCTCGACGGCGACACCCTTCTCAAACAGGATTTGAACGACCTCGATCAAGAAGCCTCCGTCGTAAAATTCGTCAACCAGATCATTTGGGAAGCCCACCAGAACCGCGCCACCGATATTCACATCGAGCCGATGGAAATCGACCTGCGCATTCGCTACCGCATCGACGGCGTACTCCATCAGACCCCCGTGCCCGCCACCCTCAAACGCTTCCAGTCTTCCATCATTTCGCGCATCAAAGTCATGGCCAACATGGACATCGCAGAAAAACGCCTTCCGCAGGACGGACGCATCAGCCTGCGCATTCAGGGCGAAGAAATCGACGTTCGTGTTTCCACCATGCCCACCGTCTACGGCGAAAGCGTCAGCCTGCGTTTGCTTCTGCGCGGGAGCGGCATGATCGGCATGGAACAGCTCGGCCTGGCTCCGGACGACGAAAAAGTTCTCAAGCGCATGATCACCCGCCCGCACGGCATCTTGCTTTGTACCGGCCCGACCGGTTCCGGGAAATCCACCTCGCTTTACGCCTGGCTTCACACCATCAACTCCGTCGACAAACGCATCATGTCCGCCGAAGACCCGATCGAGTACGAAATGGCCGGCGTCAATCAGGTGCAGATGAAGCCCGAAATTGGTCTCACCTTTGCCCACGTACTGCGAACCTTCCTGCGTCAGGACCCCGACGTCATCATGGTCGGTGAGATCCGCGACCGCGACACCGCCGAAATCGCCATTCGCGCCGCGCTCACCGGACATCTTGTTTTCAGCACCCTGCATACCAACGACTCTGCCGGTAGCATCAACCGACTGCTCGATATGGGAATCGAGCCGTTCCTCGTCGCCTCCTCCGTCGAAGGAATCGTTGCCCAGCGCCTGATCCGTCGTCTTTGTCCCGCCTGCCGAAAGGCCGTTGACATTGACGACACGAAAAAAGAATTTTTAAAGGGCGAGGGCTTCCCCGTCGAAGAACTCGAAAACAAATCGATTTATGAACCGGTCGGGTGCGATGAATGCCGTAACTCCGGTTTTAAAGGCCGGACCGGCATCTACGAAATCCTCGCAATCAACGACCACATCCGCCCGCTCATCATCAACCGCGCCCCCTCCAGCGACATCAAACGCGAAGCCCTCAAGCACGGGCTACACACCCTGCGCGACGATGGCTGGAGAAAAGTCCTCGACGGCGTCACCACCGTCGAAGAAATCCTCCGCGTCTCCGAAGAAGATGAAGACGAAATCTAGCGGTTTCCAATCTTCGGAAGAAACTGTGTTTCGGCTTGCGACATTTTTCTAATGCTTTGGAAAAGTGATTCAAAAAGTTCCAATCTCTTGAAGCTGGGTCTATATATATCACTAAGTGATATATCGTATTACGATATATCCCGCAGGGGCGACGTCAGTTACGCAGAACTTTCTCATGAGTATGGGGGAGGATGGTGTGTAACCGTTTGATTTCCAATCATTGGAAAAGTGAGCCCCTGTTTTTCCAAACCTTGGAAACCATACCTTGCAAGGTATGGTTTATGGGGTCGCAGTTTCCAGCCATTGGAAGCATCTGCGTTCATCGGTGTCCATCTGCGGACAACTGTTGCCGCTCTCGTTTCGGTCGCTTCTTTTTGAAGAACAAAAAGCACTTTCTCAGTAGCTTCCGCCGTCGCTCTTCGAGCTATGGCGGGACACGCAGGTCCAACCCTTGGAAATGTTCTTGTGGAGCGCGAACTCCGTGTGCGTTTTGAGCGTGCTCGGAGAGCCCGCTCCACCTTTCGCGATCATTCACGTGTTGAACCACTCCTTCGTCGCTATTTGCTTCGCAAATTATGCGTCGCGTTGCTCGCGCGCGGTCAGAATCTTCCAACCATTGGAAGCTGTGCGCCCTTGTGCCTGATGCCTACGTGCCTTAGTGCCTGATTTCCTACTCTTTTTGTTGCAGGGGGCGGGGCGCTGAGTAGAATCATCGGCTTAAATTTAAAAACGCATGGAGCATACTATGGCTGAAGAACTACAACCGTTATTGGATCAGATCCGTAAAGAGGGGGTCGAAAAGGCTGAAACCGAAGCCGCTGAAATCCTTTCGCAGGCGAAAGAAAAAGCGGCGCAGATAGTCCGCGCCGCTGAAGCGAAGGCGAAGGAGCTTATCGCTAAAGCCGAAACGGATTCCGAGGTGTTTACACAGCGCAGTATTGCGACGCTCGAACAGTCCGCGCGCGATGTGCTCATCACGGTTGGGCAGGGCATCGAAAACATCATTTCCGAAATTGTTGCAGAATCAACCAAGGAGGCTCTGAACATTGACGTGCTGGAGAAGATGCTGGTGAACATGTCCTGCGCTGAGAATCAGGGCGAAACCCGTATTGAGCTGTTGGTTAGCGAAGCGGATCAGAAAGAACTGGTCAAGTTTTTCGCCGCCAAATATTCCGAGAAGATGGGTGGCGGAGTCGAGCTACATGTGGATAACGAAATCCTTAAAGGGTTTAAGGTGAGTTTTGCGGATGATCACGCCTATCTCGACTTCACGCAGGAGGCCATCGCCGAAGCCCTGACCGCTTTCCTCCGCCCCAAGCTCGCTGAAATCGTCGGCCGTGTTGCCAGAACGGCGGCAGAATAGCCGAAGACAGATGTCAGAGGACAGAGGTCAAAAACGATTTGAACGGATTTAACGATTTGAACGGTTACATATGAAAGAACACTGGTATCTGGTTGCGTCACTGCCGCACCTGCGCTTCGGTGAAAAACCACCGATGGATGGTGCGGGCTTTCGTGCGTCCTGTGTTGGGCACCTTTCGGCCGAGGAGCTTTCTGCGGTGGATGCTGCTCTGGAAAACCGCGAACCATCCTTCGATTTGGCTTCCAAGCATTGGAACCGTGAAGTTCAGCTGCGTGATGCCGTGGTTCGTTTGCGCGCCAAAAATCGTGGCACCGATGCGACTCAGTTTTTAAAACCATTCGACGGGTTTAGCGTAACCATCGAGAAAAGGGTTTCGGATGCCTTGAGCCGTTCGAATCCATTGGAACAGGAAGAGGATGTTGATCGCATTCGCTGGATGCTGGCCGATGAGCTGGCGCTGACCCAACCTTTCGGGTTTTCCGGCGTTCTCGCCTTTGCAATCAAGGTGCGTATCGCGGAGCGCTGGGCGGAATTGGATGAAGAGACCGGAAAAGCAAAAGTCGAAGAATTGATACAAGAGGTTTTGACAGAAGACAGAGGCGAGGGAGTTTCGTCAGAATAATTAAGGTCAGAATGATTCTGGCAGGATTAGGTTTCCAATGATTGGAAAAATTATTCTGACCTTAATTGTTCTGACTGATCTGCGGTAGCAGTCTTGAATAGGCAGGAAATAATATGAATTTAGGAAAAATTGTTGGAGTAAACGGAAATCTGCTGACGGTGGAGTTCGAAAACCCCGTCATTCAAAACGAGGTGGGGTTTGCCAAACTGGGCGACATTCAGCTCAAGGCAGAGGTCATTCGTATTCGCGGGAATCATGCCGAGCTGCAGGTGTTTGAAGATACCGTCGGGCTCAAAGTGGGCGATGAGGTCGAGTTCACTGGCGACTTGCTTTCCGTCGAGCTGGGCCCGGGTCTGCTGACGCAGGTCTTCGACGGGTTGCAAAATCCGCTTCCGGCTCTGGCCGAAGAGTGCGGCTTCTTTTTGCAGCGCGGTAAATATCTGAAAGCCCTGCCGCGCGATGACAAATGGAAATTCAGTCCGCTGGTTAAGGCGGGTGCCACCGTGGTCGCTGGCGACGCGGTCGGGCAGGTTCCTGAAGGGATTTTTGATCATAAAATTATGGTGCCGTTCCGTCTGCCGGGCCGGATGACCGTTAAGTTTGTGGCGGACGAGGGTGAGTTTACTGTTGAAGACACCGTGGCGGTCGTAACGGACGATAAAGGCCACGAGCACGACGTGAAGCTGATGCAGGTCTGGCCGGTAAAGATACCGATCCAATGCTATGCCGAACGTTTGCGTCCGACCGAGCCGCTCGCCACCTCGCAGCGCATCGTCGACACCTTCTTTCCGGTTGCGCGCGGAGGAACCTATTGTATTCCCGGTCCCTTCGGCGCGGGAAAAACCGTGCTTCAGCAGATCACCAGTCGCCACGCCGATGTGGATGTAGTGATTATTGCCGCCTGTGGCGAGCGCGCCGGGGAAGTGGTGGAAACCCTTCGTGAGTTCCCGGAACTGACCGACCCGAAAACGGGTAAGAGCCTGATGGAGCGTACCCTTATTATTTGTAACACCAGCTCCATGCCGGTGGCCGCGCGCGAAGCGTCTGTGTACACGGGGGTAACGCTCGCTGAGTACTACCGCCAGATGGGGCTCGATGTCCTGCTGCTCGCCGACTCCACCTCGCGCTGGGCGCAGGCCCTGCGCGAAATGTCCGGACGTCTCGAAGAGATCCCCGGCGAAGAGGCCTTTCCGGCCTATCTTGAATCGGTCATCGCCGCTTTCTACGAGCGCGGCGGCGTGGTTCGCCTCAATAACGGCGAAACCGGATCGGTTACGATCGGCGGAACCGTTTCGCCGGCCGGCGGTAACTTTGAAGAACCCGTCACGCAGTCGACACTCAAAGTGGTCGGCGCATTCCATGGTTTGAGCCGTGCTCGTTCCGACGCGCGTCGCTACCCCGCCATTGATCCGCTTGAGAGCTGGAGCAAATACCCGAGT
This sequence comes from uncultured Verrucomicrobiota bacterium, assembly GCA_964476065.1. Classification (GTDB taxonomy): domain Bacteria; phylum Verrucomicrobiota; class Kiritimatiellia; order Kiritimatiellales; family Tichowtungiaceae; genus Tichowtungia. Next base: position 5,566 of record CAYYYX010000034.1, read on the forward strand.
GTCGTGGATGCCGAAGAACTGGCGGAAGCCCGCCGTGTTCTGCGCGACGGAAACGAAGTCGGCCAGATGATGAAAGTGGTCGGAGAAGAGGGGACGTCCATTGATGACTTTATCGTCTATCTGAAGAGCGAATATCTCGATTCCGTTTATCTCCAGCAGAACGCGTTCAATGACGTCGATGCCGCCAGCTCGGTGGAACGTCAGAAACACGTCTTCAGTTTCATTTCTCGTCTGCTCAAAACCAAACTCGAATTTGCCGACCAGGAAGCCGCGCGCGGCTTCTTCCAGAAACTCACCCAGACCACTCGCGATTGGAACCAGATCGTGTTTGAGACGGACGAATTTAAAAAACAGGAAGAGCAGCTCGATCATCAGATCGCGGAGGTAACCAGCTACGAAACATAGGGCAGGGTTGCCGCGCCCTTTGGTTGCTGCCTCGCAAGAACGAGGCCTCTCCAATCATTGGAAAAATCGGTCGAGAGCAGCATCTTGACAACTTGTCAAAAAGAGAGTTTCCTAAGGGTGGAGAGGTGGAAAATATGAAAACATTAGCCGTTGGAGAATTTAAGGCGCATTTTTCCGAGGTGCTGGATCATGTTCAGCACGGGGAGGAGATTGCGATCAGTTACGGGCGGAAAAAAGAACGGGTGGCCGTCATGATCCCGTATAAGAAATATCAGAAGAAAAAGAAGCGGACGCTCGGTGTGATGGAAGGAAAGGCGACCTATAAGGTGCGTGAGGGTTTTAAAATCAGTGCCGAAGAACTATTGGGCGAAGAATGAAAGCGTTGATTGATACACACGTTTTGCTTTGGGCGCTTTTTGAGCCGCGTCGTATCAGTTCAGTGGCGAAAAAATCGATTGAGATGGCATCAAACGAGGTGTTTGTCAGCGCGCTCTCCTTTTGGGAAATCTCGTTGAAGTATCAGTTGGGAAAACTGGAGTTGAGCGGCTGTTTTCCCGATGAACTCCCGGAACAGGTTCGGGCGATGGGTTTAGAAATCGAGGAAGTTTCGACGAATTTAATGGCTTCTTTTTATCGCCTTCCTATTGAGAAGCACAAAGACCCGTTTGATCGTTTGCTCGCATGGCAGGCCATTCAGGAAGGGTTGGTTTTAATCACAAAAGATTCGGCATTTTCGACCTATCAGTCCGCCGGATTAAAAACACTTTGGTAATGGAGAAATAAGTTATGCATAAGGTTTATCATCGAATTGAACAGATTGCAGGGAACGTGATTGTGGTCAGCGCCGAGAACGTGATTTACGGCGAACTCGCTCAGGTCACCTCGGATATGGGCACCTCCCTCGCACAGGTCATCCGACTCGATGAGGGTCGCGTGTCGTTGCAGGTCTTTGCGGGAGGGCGAGGGATTGCAACCGACTCGAAAGTCCGTTTCCTCGGCAATACCATGCAGATTCCCTTCTCGGAAAATCTGCTGGGCCGCGTGTTCACCGGATCCGGTGTGCCGCGCGATAAAGGGCCGGAAATTACCGAAAACAAAATTCCGATCGGCGGGCCGTCGGTTAATCCGGCCAAACGCATTATTCCGCGCAACATGGTTCGCACCGGGATTCCGATGATCGATGTGTTCAACACACTTGTCGAATCGCAGAAGCTTCCAATTTTTTCGGTCGCCGGAGAACCCTACAACGAACTGCTCGCCCGCATCGCGTTGCAGGCCGAAGTCGACATCATCATTCTCGGTGGCATGGGGCTCAAGCACGATGACTATCTCTACTTCCGCGACACCCTCGAAGAAAACGGCGCGCTTTCGCGTTCGGTTCTTTATGTGCATACCGCCGCCGACCCGACGGTAGAGTGTATGCTCGTCCCCGATATTGCGCTGGCGACGGCCGAAAAGTTTGCGCTGCAGGATAAGCGTGTGCTCGTGCTCCTCACGGACATGACCAACTTTGCCGACGCGATGAAAGAGGTGGCCATCACGATGGAGCAGATCCCGTCGAACCGAGGATACCCCGGCGACCTCTATAGCCAGCTTGCCGCCCGCTACGAAAAAGCGGTCGACTTCGAAGGCTCCGGCTCCATCACGATTCTCGCGGTGACCACGATGCCCGGCGATGATGTGACCCATCCGGTTCCGGATAACACCGGTTACATCACCGAAGGGCAATTCTACCTGAAAAACGGACGCATTGAGCCATTCGGTTCGCTTTCTCGTTTGAAACAGCAGGTGAACGATCGGACGCGTGATGACCATCGCACCATCATGGACACCATGATCCAGCTCTACGCCTCCTTTAAAGAAACGCTCGAGAAACAGTCGATGGGTTTCCGTATGAGTGCGTGGGACACCAAACTGCTCAAATATGGCGACCGCTTTGAAAAGGAAATGATGGCGCTCTCCGTCAACATTCCGCTCGAAGAAGCGCTCGACCTCGGCTGGAATATTCTAGCCGACTGCTTTGAGCCGCAGGAAACCGGAATTGCTTCAAAACTAACGGATGCCTTCTGGCCGAAATCGTAAGGGCAGGTTGCAACCTGCCCATACCCGCACAAACGCATGGCAAAAATAAAATACACCAAGAATGAGTTGAAGGCCCAGCGCGATGCGCTGAGTCGCTTCACGCGCTATTTGCCGACGCTGTTGCTGAAGAAGCAACAGTTGCAGATGGAACTGCGGATGCTCGACGCGCAGATCGCCGCCAAACGCGCCGAAGAAGATCAGGCGCGGGCCGATCTCGCCGCGTGGGTAAAGCTCTTCTCCGAGTCGTTCAATTTCACACCCTATATCCAAGTTTCTGAGGTCCAGCGCTCCAACGGGAATATCGCTGGAGTCACGATTCCAATCTTTGGAAATATTTCATTCGTTGAAGAAATACCCGACCTATTTGAAACTGCGCCCTGGGTGGATGCGGGGATTGAATTGCTTCGTCAGCTGATTAGCCTGCGGGTCGAGCGGCAGATCATCGAAGAGCAGCACCGTTTGCTGTCTGATGAATTGCGGACCACATCGCAGCGCGTCAACCTGTTTGAGAAAGTGAAGATTCCCGAGTGTCAGGATAATATTCGAGTCATCCGTATTTTTATGGGTGACCAGCAGACCGCCGCCGTCGCCCGTTCCAAAATCGCGAAGAATAAATCCAGCGCTATTGCAGAGGTTGTGTGATGAAAAAAAGGGATGGAAAAATGGAGTGTTGGAGAAATGGAGTGATGGGTAGATATTCATCTTTCTTCTACAGTAATCCAGTATTCCAACACTCCGGTACTCCAAGGATGTTTTCATGATCGTCAAAATGAAAAAACTGACGTTGCTGTGCACGCGCTCTTCGCGCGAGCAGACGCTGGAATCTTTGCGCGACATGGGAGTTTTGCACCTTCAGCATGTGGCGCCGCCGGAAGGCGAGGGGCTGGAGGAAGCTCGTAATCTTTTGGTTCACCTGCAACGCGTCGTAGAAATTTTACCCAAGCATCCGCAGGCAAAACCGTCCGGAAAAACTCCGCACGAAACCGTGGATGCGGTTTGGGAACTGATCCATCGCAAACAAGAGTTGAGCGAAAAGCGAGACGCGCTCGATCTGGAAATTCGTCATACGGAGCCGTTGGGCGATTTTTCTCCGGAAACGGTTCGCGCGCTTCAGGCCGATGACGTTTCCGTTGGATTGTATAAAGCGCCGCTTAAAGATATTCCGTCCGCACCGGAAGGCTTGAAATTTGTTGAGCTGAGTCGCGATCGCAGCTCGGTCTATTTTGCGATGATCGGGCGCGGCGAATGGATGATCGATGCGGAGGAGATCGCACTTCCGTCGACCTCTCTGGCGGAGATGAAAACAAAGCAGGCTTCTTTGCAGACTCAGCTGGGGCAGATCGATGCAGAGCTCCTTGGGTTCGCGGGCGATCATGATTCTGTCGCTCATTTGGCGGGTGAGGCCGAAGACCATATCCAATACCTTGAAGCCCGAAATGGAATGGGAAAAACCGAAGAGGTCACTTATTTGCGCGGATTCTTCCCCGCCGAGCAGGAAGAAACTCTGCGCGCGACCGCTGTAAAACAGGGCTGGGCTTTGCTCGTTGAAGATGTTTCGTTAGATGATGACGTGCCGACCCTTTTGCGCAACCCGAAGTGGGTCTCTCCCGTCAAGGCCGTGCTCGATATGATCGGGGTGATCCCCGGCTATAAAGAACTCGATGTCAGCGCACTATTTCTCATTTTTCTCAGTATCTTTTTCGCATTCCTCATTGGGGATGCGGGATATGGACTGTTGTTTATCGGCTTGAGCCTGTTTGGAAAAAAGAAGACCCGGGGCAACGCAACCGCGCAGCCCGCGTTGAACTTATTGTTGTTGATGAGTGCCTGTTGCGTGGTCTTCGGCATGTTGACCGGAAACTACTTTGGGATTGCCCTCGAATCACTGCCCGCTCCGCTTGCAGGGTTGTCGAGCAACTATCTAACCGGAAAGACTGCCGCCGGTTGGAATTCAGATCTTGCCGCCAACCATGTCATGTTCATTTGTTTCGCCATAGGAACCCTTCATTTAACACTGGCGCATGGATGGAACCTGATTCGGAAAATCAATTCGTGGGCGGCGCTGACCGATCTGGGATGGCTTTGCTCAACGTGGGCCCTGTTTTCCGTGGTCTTGCAGATGGTGCTTTATATGAAACTTCCCGCGTGGATTGTCGCGACCCAGATGCCGTTGCTCGGCACAGGGATTCTACTGATTGTCATCAGCCTAATTTTGACCAAATCCTATTTTGGCCTCGTGACTCTTGTGCTGGATATCATCAATAACTTCGTCGATATCATTTCCTACGTCCGCCTCTATGCGGTGGGCGCGGCCTCCCTCGCGATTGCCCAGGCCTTCAACGGTATGGCGATGGATATCGGCTTCAGCGGCATCGGATCCATTGGTGCGGCGCTGATTCTTTTTGCCGGTCACGGCTTGAACATTATTCTCGGTGCCATGGGCGTCATGGTTCACGGCATCCGACTCAACACGCTCGAGTTTTCCGGACACGCCGGAGTCGAATGGGCAGGAACACGCTTTAATCCCTTTTCAAAACGAGCAGAAAAAGAAGAATTCAGACGAAAATAATAATTTAAAAAACACCAAACGATAGGAATATTCCCCGCGGATGAATAAAAACGGAATTACACCGTTCCTGATCCGTGGGACGGCTCTGCCATCCGTGGTACAAGTTTGGTTTTTTAAGACCTGTGGAAATAAATTAAGTTTAGACATTCAAATTAATGGAGGACATACAATGGACGCATCATACGCACCCGCATTGATCAAACTCGGTGGAGCCGCTGCGCTCGCATTTGCAGCTATCGGATCAGCACTTGGAACCGGAACCGCCGGCATGGCCGGAATCGGCGCTTGGAAAAAGTGCTACGCGCAAAACAAACCGGCGCCCTTCATCCTGCTGGTATTCATCGGCGCACCGCTTTCGCAGACGATTTACGGTTTGCTGCTCCTGCTCGCCTTTAACAAAATGGCACTGCTCGCAAGCGCATCTGTTATGTGGCCGGCCGTACTCGGCGCAGGGATCCTCGGCGGAATCGCGATGGGCATGTCTGCTTGGTATCAGGGCAAAGTCGGCGCAGCCGGCTCCGATGCTCTCGGTGAAACCGGGCAGGGCTTCGGAAACTATCTCACCACCCTCGGGATTGTGGAAACCGTTGCGCTCTTCGTGATGATCTTCATCCAGATGGCCCTCAAATAAGGCCGCCCTCATCGCGGGTGGCTACAGATCGGATTCTGTAGGCGCGGGCGTTGACCGCGCCTTTCCAATGGGTGGGAAAATGTTTCCAACCATTGGAAAATATCCTAAATATCGTGAAAAAGGAAAACGGAAAAAATAGTTCAAAAGTTCCAGACATTGGAAGCTTTAACCGCTAACTTTTCCGAACCTTGGAAAACGTAGACGCGGTGTCCTCACCACGTTTCCAGATAGTGGGAAAATTATGAACTTAGAAGAACTCAATCAAATCAAGATAACGGCGCTGGCTGAAGCGAACGGGGCGGCGGATGCCGCCGCGCTCGAAGAGGTGCGCATCAAATATCTCAGTCGCAAAGGTCTGCTGACCGATGTGATGGCGCAGCTCAAGGATGTGCCCAACGAGGAAAAGCCGCTGTTCGGTAAAGGCGCCAACGAGTTGAAGCAGGAGCTAACCGCTCTGATTAAAGAAAAGCAGTCCACGTTGTCTGCTGGACCGAAAAAGGGAGGAGCCTTCGATCCGACCCTTCCGGGGCAGTGGCCCGCGCTCGGCTCCGAGCATCCGATCAGCAAAGTGACGGCTCGCATCACCGAAATCTTTCAGACCCTCGGCTTCACCGTCGCCGACGGGCCGGACATCGAAACCGTTTGGAATAATTTCGATGCGCTCAATACGCCCGCCGACCATCCGTCGCGCGATGAGCAGGATACCTTCTAT
>CAYYYX010000034.1:12064-16386 GCA_964476065.1 uncultured Verrucomicrobiota bacterium
AAAGTCACTGGTTTCGCCTTTGGCATGGGCATTGAGCGCCTTGCCATGATTATGTACGGCATCAAAGACATTCGTAATCTCTACGAAAACGATGTCCGCTTTCTTTCGCAGTTTTAAGGGGTTTTTATGAGCAAAATTATTCCAATTGATACGCTGGGCGAATGCAAAGTCGATTCGCCCTTTAAGTCGAAACGCCAGCGGTTCTATAGCGATGAAGACGGCGTGATTCGTCATTCATTGGCTCGTGATATCGAACAAGCGGCCTCCATTGATGAGCTCGAGTTTTTTCAGCTGGCGGGTGCGCGAGAGAAGATCTTCTTTAACCCCAAAAACGTCACGGTTGGGATTGTGACCTGCGGCGGGCTGTGCCCCGGACTCAACGATGTAATCCGTGCCGTGACCTTCTGCGCGCTGGAGGGCTACGGGGTCAAAAAGGTGCTCGGGTTCCAGTATGGATATGAAGGACTGGTTTCCAAATATTTTCATCCTCCGATTGAGCTGACCACCGTGAATACAGACGACATCCATGAAAAGGGTGGCACCATTCTGAAATCGTCTCGTGGCTCGCAAGATACGGAAGAAATCGTTCATACGCTCAAGCACTACAAGGTGGATATCCTGATCACCATTGGTGGCGATGGCACCTTGCGCGGCGCCCGCGACATTCAAGAAGAGGTGGCGAAGCAGGGGCTGGATATTGCGGTGATCGGGGTGCCGAAAACGATCGATAATGATATTGCCCTCGTGGAGCGCTCCTTCGGATTTGAAACCGCCGTGGAAGGCGCATGGGATGTGATCAACTGCGCACACTCCGAAGCCAAGGCCTATCGCAACGGCGTGGGCCTTGTCAAGTTGATGGGCCGCGAGTCCGGTTGGATCGCTGCCTCATCCGCGATCGCCAATAGCAACGTGAACTACTGCCTGATTCCGGAAGTGCCATTCGATCTCGAAGGCCCCAACGGGTTCTACGAGCATCTGCGTAAGCGCCTGGAAAAGAAGGATCACGCCGTGATCGTGGTGGCGGAAGGTGCAGGACAAAATCTGGTGCAACACAAAGAGGGGCAAGATAAGTCCGGCAATACGAAGCTGGGCGATATCGGAACCTTTTTGCGCGATGACTTGAAACGATGTTTCGCGGAGCAGGGCGCCGAGATCAATGTGAAATACTTTGATCCCAGCTACTCAATCCGCAGCACGCCCGCCAGCGCCAACGACTCGGAATATTGTCTGACTCTCGGTAACAATGCGATGCATGCAGGAATGGCCGGAAAGACCAATATGATCGTCGGTCTGCATAACCATCGCCTCGTTCATTTGCCGATTCCGCTGATCGGGGATCGTAAACAGGTGGAGCCGGATCGGTGGATTTGGCAGACGGTTCTTCAGGCAACCCGCCAACCCGCAAATATGACGAATGATGTTTGAGCTTCATCCAGTCTTGGAAAATGACTCGGTTCTGATCGGCCGCTTTGGGCTGTGCCAGATTCGTCTGATTAACGACAGCAACTATCCGTGGGTACTGCTCGTTCCAGAGCGCGAAGGGCTCGCGGAGATTCATCAGTTATCCATTGAGGATCGCTGTCTGTTAGCCGAAGAGTCGGCGTTTCTTTCTGCAATACTGGCGGATCTTTTTGAGGCCGACAAAATGAACATCGCGGCCATCGGTAACAGGGTTCCGCAACTGCATGTGCATCACATCGTGCGCTACAAAACCGATCCGGCCTGGCCCGCGCCCGTTTGGGGGGAACTACCGATGAAGCCCTATAGCGACGAAGCGCTCGAAGAGACCGCGGATAAAATCGCCGCCGCGCTGTTTAGCTGAACCGGACGACGCGGAACGCGGTGGGCAGGGCTTCAATTATATCCGTTGCAATCAGGGCTTCCTGCGTCATTCGTTCTGCGGCGATGTCTCCGGCCAGTCCGTGCAAATGAACCGCTGTTTTAGCGGCTTCAAACGAGTCCATGTCTTGCCCAAGAAATGCACCCAGCACTCCCGCGAGCACATCGCCGGAGCCGCCGGTTGCCATGCCAGGATTACCCGTTAGGTTGATTCCGATTTTTTCGTTTTGTTGGGCGACGACGGTTCCGGCTCCTTTGAGCACAACGGTTTGGCCGGTCTGTTCGGCGGCCTGGTACGCCTGACCCCAGCGGTCAACCACCCGTGCGCCGAAGAGTCGCTCAAACTCGCCGGGGTGCGGAGTCAGCACGACCGGACAGTTTGCTTCGGAAATTTTTTTCGGGGGAACGCAGAGCGCGTCGGCATCGAGCACCAATGGGACGGTGCAATGTTTCAGAAGCTGTTCGATCAGTTCCGGAGATTCTCCGAGGCCGGGACCGACAACAACGGCGGTCACTTTTTTCCAATGCTTGGAGAAATCGACCTTTAAAGTTCCAAGGGTTGGAAAACTGTGTGTCATCACTTCAGGGCCCGCGGCTTGCGCGACGACGGGATAAACTTCTTCAGGGGTCAAAATGCTGACGAGTCCCGCGCCGGAGCGTAACGCGGCGCGGGCGGCCATTGCGATGGCTCCGGTAAATCCTTTGGATCCGCCGATGAGCAGAACGTGACCATAACTCCCTTTGTGGGATTCGTTATCGCGGCGACCCAGAAAGATGTCGGTGCGGTCAATCAGTTCCGCGTTCAGACAGCCCTGTACCGCCTCGGTGTAGCCGATCGGGATGCCGATGTCCACGAGTTCCAGTCGCCCGACATAGGGGAGGGCCGCTTCGCAGATTAGGCCAGTTTTCGGCAGGCCGAGCGTTACGGTTAGATCGGCTTCGACGGCGGGGCCTTCGGCATTGCCGGTGTCGGCGTCGATACCTGATGGAATATCGATGGAAAGCACAAAGGCGCTTTGTGCTTCGATGCATATCCAGTTGATCAGCAGGGCCATAAACCCACGCGGTGCACCTTTCGATCCGGTACCGAGCAGGCCGTCGATAATCAGGTTCGGCGGACTGTCGGGGAATAGATCCTCTTCGCGTTCTACTTCTTTCGGGGTGATGCCTGCGCGGATCATCTTTTTGAGGTGATATTCCGCGTCGCCTTTAATTTTCCGCTGCGACCCGCAAATCCACACGTCAACACCCACGTTGGCGGCGGCTAGAGCGGTGGCGGCGGCGAACACATCGCCGCCATTGTTGCCGGTGCCGGCAATCAGTAGAACGGAGTGCCCCCTTCGGGCGTCGAGAATATCGAGTGCGATTCCGGCGACGCCTTCTCCGGCGCGCTCCATGAGTACATCGCCGTGTGTGCCGAACTCTTCAATGGTTCGGCGATCGAGTTCGTGCATTTCTTCTGCGGAGATGGTTTTCATAGGCACAGGATACGCGCCGAACCGTTTTGTCGTCGAATGAAAAAGGGGAGAGGTGCTATATGGTTTTTGTGCGTTTTGTCCGACGCTGGATGTCTTTGCGAACGGCTTTGGCTGCGGGTTCCAGCGTTTCGAGGACACTCGGCGTTTCCAGCCGATACATCACCCGCATATTGATTCGCCGGTCGCTGATAATCCCGACCCGCTTAAGCATGGCCAGATGACGGGATACATTGGATTGGCTGATGGTCCCCAGTGCGCACAGATCGCGTCCGCACAGATCCTTTTTTTCTAACGCCTCAACAATGAGAATACGCATGGGGTGTGCTAGTGCTTTCAGTACCTTCGCCCGTTCTTTTGCCTGTTGGTAGTTCATGGTTATTAGCTTATGCGCATATGCGCATAAGGTGAAGAACAAATTACGTATCAACCGAGAGGGCTTTCTTTTGATTTAGCGCCGCAGGTAGAGGTGGGCGCATCCGATGGCATCGGAGAGGGCTTCGTGGTGTTTGAGCGGAATATCCATCCGGCTACAGCAAGCATCCAGCTTGTAGGGAACAAACCCTTTGGCTTTATAAATACGCATGGTGCATTCCCAACGCTCGGTGAGGCCGAGTTCGGCATAGTCGAGGGCGTAGTGCTCCATGGTGCGCTTAAGGACGCTACGGTCGAAGGATTCGTTGTGGGCGACAAGGGTGCGACTCTGTAGCCGTTTTTTGATTTCGGGGTAAACCTCTGAAAAAGAGGGAGAGTTCGCGGTGTCCTGCGGGCGAATACCATGCACTGCAATATTCCAGTGGATGTAGGCGTTATCGGGGGGCTGGATGAGTGAATAGTATTCTTCGGTGATGATGCCGTTCTCGACGGTGACAATGCCGACCGCGCAGGCGCTGTTGCGTTTTCCGGTAGCCGTTTCAAAGTCGATGGCGGTGAAGTTCATGGATTACGCTTTTGGGTTCATGGCTTCGATCATTTCGCGTACAGCGTTTTCCAACCCTTGGAAAACGG
>CAYYYX010000034.1:16486-25353 GCA_964476065.1 uncultured Verrucomicrobiota bacterium
TGGCGGCGGTCTTCGCGCAGATGGATGGTGATGCTGTCGGCACCGGCCGTGGCACAGATTTTTGAAGCTTCGAGTGTGTCGGGGTAGAGGGTTCCGCGCGCCTGCCGAAGGGTGGCAACGTGGTCGATGTTGACGCCAAGTTTAAGAGGTTTGCTCATGATTGATCTTTTCAGCGTGCTGTGCGGGATCGTAGACCAGACAGGAACTGGTATTCCATCCGCGGACGATTTCGAGTGCGCCATAGGCGCCACGGAAAAGCTCTCGCAGGTTTTTCCCATGTTCAGGGTGTCCGGTGATTCCGATTGCAATGGAGGTTTTCATGGATTTTCCTTCGAATCGGAAAGTTTCTTTTTGAACGGCTTCACGAATACGCAGACCGATCATTTCACCTTGTTCGAGGGTGCAAGTGGTTAATACGAGAAAGTCATCCCGGTGGTAGCGTCCAATCAGGTCGCAGTTTCGGGTCAATTGCCGGATGAGTTTTGCGACGCCGGCAATGACGGCATCCGCAGCGTCTTCCCCATGTAGATTGATGATGTTATCGATTCGGTTGATCCCAATACAAAGCACGGCGGCAGGGCCTTTTTTTCGACGGATTTCGAGCAGGTACTTGCGGAAGTATGAACCGACTGCTGCTGGTTTAAGAACCCCAGTGAGGGGGTCGAGCGCGGCATTTTTATCTTCACGGCTAATTTCGCCGAGTTCATCAGGTTGTTCAGCGTCCCCTTCAAATTCGATCTCGGGTGTCGTGGCGATGAGGATGGGTTGTGAACTCCCAAAATCAGCTCTTTCAAGGGCTTCGCTTGCAGCCTCGATGACAAGTCGAGAATGCTGGCCGTGGAGGGGGAAAGAGGAGACTCCGGCCCGAAATGAGGACACGTTCAGGAGGCTGTCTACAAGGCCTTGCAGCTCGCTTGCCATTCGGCTCGCCATCATTTCAGTTTTTTCGTCTTCGGTGTCGATCAGGGCTGCCACACAGTCCTCGCGAAACAGGCATGCCTTATCACAGTCCTCTCGAATGATGTGTTTTAGTCCTTGGAGCATTTGTTCCTGAACAGGGCGCAACTCGGCTTTGTCGCTACGGAATTGGATAATGAAAATCATAAAACCTGAGGATGCACGATTGATTTTACTAAGGTAACGGGTGACCTGAATAAAGAAGAAGTCGTTGCAGTCATCGACAGAAATAAGAGAATCTTCACCCAGTTGAATCATTTTATGGAAACGGGCTGTGCTTGAGATCAGGGTGATGATGGCGAAGGAGATGCCTATCACCAAGAGCAGCTGCCCGGCTTCGGCCATGGGCAGCTGCATCAAAATTGGATTTGAAAGAAAACTCAGCATGTTCCGTCATTGGTTGTTCGTTATTTGGCTGGAGAATTCCCCAGTTGTATTTGTGACGTTTCCTAATAGAAAACAACCAATGCCCAATAAATTACTTTCTAGTAATAGAGCACGAATTCACCGCGGCGGTTTCGACTCCATGAGGCCTCGTCGTGACTCGGCACAGCAGGGCGTTCCTCGCCGTAGCTTTTGGTTTGGGTGCGGTCGCTGGCGATGCCGAGACTGATCAGATAGGTGCGAACGGCTAGGGCGCGGCGTTCGCCGAGGGCCAAGTTGTATTCACGGCTTCCGCGTTCATCACAGTGTCCCTCAAGAATAATGGCATCGGATGGGTTCTGTTTGAGGTGGCTTGCGACGGTTTCTACTTTTGCCCGTTCCCCGGAGCTCACCTGAGCGCTATCGTAGGCAAACAAAACCGGTTCAAACATACCGACATGTTCGGAGCCCCCCGTGAAACGGCTCGCTAGCGGGATGCTGTATTCACCCACAACACCGGATCCGTAAACTCCGGCTGGATTTAGGCTTGGGCTTTTGCATCCGGTCAATGATGCGACGATCAGTAAAAGTATTAGACTCAGGAAAGAACTATTTTTTCTCATGATGACCTACCCCTATTTCGGTATTATTTATCTCGGCGACCAAGCGGGCGAAAGCCAGTTTCCACCGCCGTGGAGCAAAGCTACCGGAGGGTCGTTCACCGTGTCAAGGAGGTAGAGGCTGGATTGATAGTTCACCGAGCGGGCTGCGATGATATGTCGGCCGTCGGGAGCCCATGATGGATCTTCATAATCGGCGCCATCAGATGTCAAATAGGTGGTTTGTCCGGTTGCGGGTTGGATGGTGGCGATCACGTACCGTCCGCCGGAACGGCTGGCGCAGACGACGAGTCCGTTGGGCCCCCAGTCCGGCGCAACATTCTCGGACCCCCGGTTGCTGAGGCGCGTCGGACGTCCCCCTGCGCGGGCGATGATGTAGAGCTGGGGCGTTCCGCTTTGATCGGAGACATAGACCAATTGTCGTCCATCGGGCGACCAGCAGGGGCTGGCCTCGGTGGTGCGTCGGGTGCTGGTGAGTCGCTGGAGCTTTCCGCTTCGGATGTTTTTGATGTACAACTCGGGATTCCCGTCTTTTGAGAGAATCAGCGCCAACTCTTTTCCGTCGGGCGAGAGAGCTCCGCCCGTATTGAGGCCGGGGTATCCTGCGACCCGGTCGCGGCGGCCTTTGCGCAGGTTGATTTTGTAGACATCGGGAAACCCGCGCACAAAAGAGGTGAAAACAATCGAGTCGCCGTTTGGTCCCCAGTTGGGGCCGACAATGATTTTCCGGTCGCGGGTGATTTGTTGCAGGTTTCCGCCGTCGGCATCGCATAGATAAAGCTCTTTGGCACCCGAGCGGGTTCCCACCACCGCGATTTTTGTTGAGGCAATTCCTTTGTGGCCGGTGATGGCTTCGACGAGGTCGTCGGCCACGCGGTGGGCGAGGGTGCGCGCGCGATCGGTCTCAATGGAATAGCTTTTGGAAAAAATTCGGGTGGACTCACCGCGGCGGGCGACTTGAGCAATCACCTTCAGTTTTCGACCGCTGGCTCCGACGCTTCCGCTCAGATAGAGTTCCCCGCTACCGCGCCGCGGTTCGAGCCAGCCGGAGAGACGCAGGTCTTTTTCCAAGGTTTGGAAAAACCGTTGCGAGGCGGCATCGCCTACGACGCGCAATCCCGAAACATCGAGGGTGATTTTGCGGTCGGCTGATTTAACCACGCGCACCTGTGCCTGGGAGCCGGGGGCGATGAGCAGGGCGAAGAGACTTAAAAGAAGGACATGTTTCATAGCCCCAGTTTCTAGCGAATTTTTCCAAAGGTTGGAAGTCGATTCACTTTATTGGGGCACAAATTCGATGGTGATCGTCCGGCTGGGCAGGTCGGCGGGGGGGCGGGGCAGGCGGTTGAGGGTATTCAGAGCGCTTTGCACGGATTGATCGAACGCGGTGTTTCCGGACGGACGAATGAGCCGGCGGTTCGAGATGAATCCATCGGCCCCGATGGTGATGGAGGCCTGGGCCGAAAGGCCGTACGCCACGCCGCCCGGAACCTGCCAGACTCCGTACGTTCGTTCCCGCACGCTACTGTAATAGGCTCCGTGCGGATCCACCACTCCGCCTCCAGAACCCAGAGCGTTTCGAATATCGCTGGATGTAACTCGCTTTTTTGAGGGTGTGACAGGCGCAGGTTTTTCGGAGGTCTTTGTCACACGCTTGTTTTGCCGAACCACTGGGGCGGGTTTCCATTTTGGCTTTTCCGGAGTTTTCACCTTTTCAACTCTGTTGGTTGGGGCAGGAAGATCAACGACCGCTTTTTCTATTACAGGCGTCTCGACAACGGGCAAAGCCGGCGGAGGTTCACTGACAAACTCGACAAAGGTGACGATCTCTTTGGGGGGGCGGCGGTGGAACAGCGGAGCAATCAGCAGGCCGCCGATCACAGCGGCATGAATCCCGAAGATCCACCAGAATAGTTTGTTGGCGGGGCTCTTCAACATCACCTATTCCTCCGCCTGAGTCACCAGAGCCATGCGGGTGATCTTTGCATCGTACAAAATCTTCATCACCTCGGCGACGCGGCCGTAATCGATGCGCTCGTCGGCCCGCACATAAACGGTGGTGTCCGGCGCAAGCTCGCCGGTGCGCTGCATTTCGCCGGTCAGCGCCTCGAGGCTGACCGTTGCATCGTCGAGAAAAAGAACGCCCTGCGCATCAATAGTGATGTTCAGCGAGTCTGGGTTGTCCAGATCTGCGGCCGACCCCTTGGGCAGGTTGACCGGAATGCCCTGCTCAATCAGCGGAAAGGTGATGATAAAGGTGATCAGCAGAATAAAGGTGAGATCCATCAGCGGGGTCATATTGATCTCGCTGATCTCCTTGAGTGCTACCAGGCTGGTTTTTCGTCTTCCCATGGTTATTCACCTGTTGCACTAAAGTGCTGTTGCACGGCGATCACAAACTCCTGCGAAAAATTATCCATCTGCACCGCCAGATGCCGGATGCGCGAAGTGAGCAGATTATAGCCGATGGCCGAGGGCAGGGCGACGAGCAGTCCGACCACGGTGGTGAGCAGTGCGCCTGCAATCCCGGGAGCAACCGCCGAAAGCGTTGCAGCGCCTGAAGCGGCCATGCCGCCGAAGGCATCCATCACACCCCAAACCGTTCCGAGCAGGCCGAGAAACGGGCAGGCGCTCACGGCGGTGGCGAGCAGGCCCATCTGATCTTCGAGCTTCAGCGCCTCGTCGGCCATGGTGCGGTCGACCACGGCGCGCACCGATTCAATCTGATGCAACGTCAGGTTATCCCCACCTTCGGTAGCAACCGCGGAGCATCCGGCTTCGTAGATGGCATTCAGCGGGCTTTCTGGAATTCGCACCCCTGTATCAAACGGGCTGGATTTTTTGCGGAAGAGGCTTAGAAAACGATTGGATCCTGAGCGGGCGCGCGAAAGCTGGAGCATCTTCGTGGCCATCACATGCCAGGCCCCGATGGAACTGGCGAGGAGAATCAGTACGATCACCTTTCCCGGTATCGTACTCTCGGTGAACGTGTACATCACGTTACCCAGAATCATTGGCATCATCAGTTCATTCATCATGTTCTCCGTTACCGCCTTGGGCGGCATAAATTCCCAAGGATTGGAAAGTTCGAAGAGCATTTTCCCAAGGATTAGAAAAAACAGCAAGCCACAACGTAGTTGCTTTCCAACCATTGGAAAAAACAGCGAAACCATACCTTGCAATGTATGGTTTCGTTCCAAGGGTTGGGAAAAAGTTGGAATATTTTTCCAATGGTTGGGAAAAAACAGGTAAGCTCCGCGGATGAAAATGCATTCTCTTTTGTCTCTGATTCTTCTTTTGCCCGCTGTTTTATGTGCTGGATCTAAACCGTCGCCCCGGTCGGAGGTGCGCGCGATCTGGGTGACGCGCTATGATTACAAGTCGCCGACGGATGTTTCGTCGATCATCGTCAACTGCGCACAGGCAGGCTTTACCGACATTTTTTTTCAGATTCGCGGGAACGGGACGGCGTTTTACCCGAGCCGGGTTGAGCCGTGGGCGTTTGAGCTCTCGGGCAAGGATGTGTCCGCAACCGGAACCGATCCGGGATGGGATCCGCTTCAGATGGCCGCAAACTGGGCGAAGCGCTATCATGTTCGGCTCCATGCCTACATCAATGTGTTGCCCGGTTGGCGGGGGTTCGCGGAGCCGCCGCGCGCGGCGGGTCAGCTTTGGACGGCGCATCCCGACTGGTTTATGGTCGATTCGACCGGCGCACGGATGAAGCCGACGAGCGCATGGTACAGTTTTTTGAATCCGGCGCATCCGCAGGTTCGCACTCATCTTTCGCAGATTGCCGCCGAGCTGGCGCGTTATGAACTTGCGGGGCTTCATCTCGACTACATTCGTTTTCCGTACGACTACAAGGATGTCGCCCGCGAGGTGTATCGGAACGCGTCGGTGAAGCAAATCAAGGCGCACTCGAGCTTCTCGTTTGATCCGGTTTCGCTGGGAAAAATGGGGCGGTCAGCTTCACGTAAAAAGTGGGATGCGTTTCGCCGCGCGTCGGTTTCGCAGATCGTGGAGGACCTTCGCCGAGTCTTTAAGGCCCGAAATCCGAATGCCATTCTTTCGTCCAGTGTGCTGGCTGATTTTGCGACGGGGTATCACACGGCGTTTCAGGATAGCCGTCATTGGGCGAAAACAGGAGCCGTCGATTGGCTGGTGCCGATGAATTATAATGCCTCACTTTTTGACGAACGACTCAGCAAGATGAAGCACGTTTTGGGTCGCCGGTCCACGGGCCGGCAGCTGGTGGTCGGCATCAATTGTGCGGGCGATGCGGGGGAGATTCGGCGGCAAATTGAGGTGTCCCGCCGGGCGGGCTGCCGAGGGGTTGCCTTGTTTGCTTATTCGCACCTGTTTGAGAACCATCAGCCGACGGCGAAGTCGCGGTTGTTCTAGAGCGTAACGGTTGAGATGCCGTGCAGAAACGAAGAACCCACCCCGCCGTTCCGGCACCCCTCCAATGGAGGGGACCGTGCTTCATTGCTTTTGGATTCCCCTCCTCGGGAGAGGGGTGGCCGCAGGTCGGGGTGGGTTGTGCGGTGTTTCAGTCATGAAATGCTCTAGCCATAAAAAAACGCCCCGGAAATCCGGGGCGTTTCGTGAACACGCTCTGTTCGCTTATTTCAGTTCAGACGGAAGGTCGAGTCCGTTTTCTGTCTGCGGAGCGGCGGCGTTGGCCTCCGCCTCTTTCTTTTTCTGTGTCGCGGCTTCCTGCTGCTCCACCGTCGCCTCCTCAGCTTGGAAGAATTTGTTGAGTTGCTCGGCGGCTTTGCGGGCGTTGGGTTCGTCGTTCTTCATGCGGTAGGCCTGCAGAAGACCCATCCAGACCCGTGCACTGCGCGGGGTGATGGCGGCGGCGGTTTCCATGTAGCCGATACCTTGGGTAAGTTTCTTCTGGAGAATCAGCGACTGCCCGAGGCCGAGCCATGCGGTCGCCATGTTCGGGCTATTCTTCACCAGCAGTGAATAGACCGCTTCGGCTTCCACAGGGCGGCGCAGGGCGAGATAGAGGTCGCCGGCACCCACGAGGCGCGCGGAGTTTCCGGTTTTGAACAGACCGTTGTTTCCTTGTTGGTACGTTTGGCGAGCCTTTTCGAGAACGTTGCCGCCGTATTGCTGGATGCTTGGGTCGTTGATGAGCGTTTCATATTCGGAAAGGTTTTTGACTAGAATGATAGTGGTTCCGTCAAAGTAGACCATTTTCCATGCTTGGACTCCCTCTCTATTTCGCTCGGCAATCCGTCGAGTAGCGAATGCTCCAGATTTCGACCAGCCACCGTTCAGAATGATCGCATGGGGGTTCCAGTCGGACAGGATCGTTTTCCAGGCTCCGGCCTGACCCAGCAGGGCTTTGTTAAGCATTTTATAGAAATCAGAGCCGTAGAATGAGGTGCGCGTGTCGCAGAAGATTTTACTCTGCGGATTTTGGACCGCCATGTATCCGCCGTCGTGGGCGATGTTTATGATTCGTTCTGGAAAGTCGTCCCGCTCAAGAATTCCGGCGGACGCAGTCGGGAAGGCATCTTCTTGAACACCTAGGCCAAAGCTGGACGCACTTCCCATGTTTGTGTACGCCCTGTTTGTAATGATTGCGCCAACGGTGAACACCATCACAATCAGAACAAGGATTGTCATCAAGTTGTTCAGCGTGCTTTCCGTGGCTTTAAGGGCGGTGGTCAGAGTTCGGGTGAGATATTCGCCGATGGCGCTGAAGCTGAGAATCAGGAACGGGAAGGCCAGCAGGGAAAAGGACTGTAGGGAGCCGATGGAGCGAACGGTTAGGAAGGCGCCGACGAGAGCCAGTAGGGTGATCATGACCGGCAGTTTTTTCTGAAGGGTAATGAGTCCACCCGCACCAAGGATTAGAGCAAAGATGGTCAGGCTGCTGATGAAGCCTTGCGGGAATCCGCTGCTAAAGAGGGAAATCCATTCCAGTCCGTCGGTGCCGGTTAGAACTGTCCAGTTGGAGAGAATGTGACGGTGCAGGTTAATCAGATTCGGGTTGATCAGGGTCACCACTAGAGCAGCGGCAGAAAGGGCAAAGAGGCGGTTGGTCAGCGGGGTGACCATCGAGGTGCGCCCTTTACTGTGGGTTTCCTGCCAGTTTTCAATGGCGAAGACAAGGATCAGGATCGGACCCAAGAGAAAGGAGGGATGCATGTTGGTCCAGAGGATCTGAAGAACTAGGAGCAACCCGGCGAGTAGGGTGAAGTTTTTAACCCGGTAGAGCAGGGTCAAAAATAGGGTCGTGAACAATAGAAAAAAGGCCGTCGGTCCCGGATTGAACACGGGAAGCAAGAGCCATGTGCACAGGAGAAGGGAGAGTCCCTGACTCAGCGGGCCGCCCCAGTTCTTTCCGAATCGGAGCATAAGAATAAAAGCTGCCAGAATGGCTGAAATATGAACAAGAGTAATGAGGCCGGCGCCCCCGATGGCCCAGAGGCCGCTTACCAATGTGTTGTAGAGCGGGTGCATATCGATCCACGGTTGATCCGCCATGGTGTAGGAGAGGGGGTCTCCCGAGCTACCGCCAGCTTGTCCCAGAGCAATGTGAGTAAAGATTTCGGGGTTGCTGATCGTGTGGAGCCCCGCGAGGGCAATCAGAATGAAACCGAGAATGACCAAGATGAGACCGAGTGATTTTTTGTGACTCATAGACAATAACTCCTTGTTGAACAATTGGACGGATTATTAGGCGGTAAAGCCCTGTTTGACAAGCAGTAAACAGGGGAATGGGATGATGGAACGATGGCGTGATGGAATGGTCGAATGGCGGAATGAAAAAAAAGAGGTGCTGTTGATCTTTTTCAATACTCCAATACTCCTCTATTCCAACATTCCGCGTCCTGCAAGAAGGCTAAAAGAGGTTCATCTCGGATTTGCGTTTATAGGAACAACTCATGTCCCACGGATGAAGAG
>CAYYYX010000035.1:0-24185 GCA_964476065.1 uncultured Verrucomicrobiota bacterium
GGATTCCACCTTAAATTCGCTGGGTCGTGGTTCAAGATTGGGGGTAGGCGTAAAAGACCGGAGACAAAGGGCGCTTGGTTGGGCTCCGATAGGGTTTGGTGCGTCAGTTCCAGAGTGCCAGGCATGCTGACGCGGTTGGTGACACGCAGGAAACCCTTGCAAACAAAGGCCTGTGTCAGCTGCGTCAGCAATACCATTATAAATAGAAGTATATAGAATATAGAGAACAGCCACTCTGCAACCCGTGCAAATATAGAGAGACTTTTTAAATGGCGTTGACGCACGACGCATCCGACACAAGTGACGCGCCCGGAAACAGAAAGACCGCGCCCAACGGACGCGGCTACAACACTAGAAGAACGGACGAGAGCCATCCTTACCTGATGCCGTCGCGGATGTGAGAAATATTGATATCCCAAACACGGGTGACATGACTCCGGCGCTGGGTAAGCGAATAGCCTTGGGAAGCGAGTTTGGATAATTCACGCCCAACCTGATTGGGTGTGTATTTTGACGCGACACCGGCCAGGCCATCGCCGTCGTTGAGCATGCCCGTGAGAAGATCGGTGGCAGAACCCGTCCAGATATCATCGGCCTGTCCGTCGAAGAATTTCAATAGAACTTCGAGGAAGGAATAGGAGCTGGATGAATGGCGAGCATCCTCAAACAGGGTGTCTTCGCAATAGGTTTCTACGCCGTAACGGGATTCACCAATAACATGGGCGGGAGGTGTCCAGTCGAGAAGCCAGCGCAGGAAATAAGGTAGCTCGGTCTGGATGGTGTCGGCGACATCCCTAGGGAAGGAAAAATCTTTTCGTTTGGCAACCTTGAAAAGGTTGATTTTATCGCGGTTAGACAAATCGACATCCGGCAGGATTCGAATGGACTCCGGATCGGTGTTGCAGGTGACGACGACCCGACCATTCCACTCAATCGTTTTATCGACTTTGAATTTTTCGCGGACAGAAAACGTACGGTTAGCTGCCATTTTCTTGATCAAGGCCGAAAATTTCATATGTGACTTGCGATCCGTCAAAGGAACTACATCGTCCACCGCCCAGACGGCGGACTGGAACAGGTGGGAGTTAAAGTTGTCATCGCCGGATAGAAATGAGCTGGCGTCGGTATGCCCGCCAAAGATGCGGGAAAGGATCAAGGTGGATAGAAGTGTTTTGCCGGTATTGGGTGCACCGGCGAAGAAAGCCGCCTGACCGGGTAACATGCGGTTTTCGAGAGCGGATTTATACCAGCGGCGCAGCCATGCGTAAAAGTAGTCAAGCTGTTCAGTCGGATCGAAAAGGGTTGAAAAATAGGATTCCAACCACGGGAACCGGCTAGCCGGATTACAAAGATGGGATGTGGAAAGTAGAATGTCGGATGTAGAAGACGGCTCCCCCGGAGGTGTCGCCCCACCTTCAGCCGGTTGGAGGACTGCTGCAGTGGAGGTGTTGAGGATGCGCAAGCCATTGAGATGAACAATCCCTTTGGGGCGATGGATCAACGGGGCGGCACAGGTGATCCGCTGATGTTTGTGAATGTGCTGGAGGGCTTTGTCGATTTCGCTGAAGTTGGCGTTGCGGGGTTTAGACACGCGCAGACCTTTGGCAACTTTTAGTTCGAGGGCGGTATCGGATTTGTTGAGTGATTCCCATGCCCCGCCAGGCATTTTGTGCCAGTAGTCTCGTCCATCGAACCAGATATTCTCGATGGCGCCACCAATGCGGTCTGCTTCATATTTTCGCACGAAGGATGTGCCAAAAATAGCTGACCACGGCATAAACGCCTGCCCACCAGTAAAACACTGCATGCCGGAGTCGCGCACGATGGCGGCAGTTTCGTTATCCGCACAGGGATCCCAAAAACGGGTGCCGCGGACTCCGCATTCAAACGGACCTATCCAACGTCCGGGATACTGGCGATGCACCTCTTCTTCGAGTTTTTCGAGATGAATATCGGGGCCGAATATTTTCCAGTCGAATCTTTCGGCTGATTCAATTGCCCATTGCATCATAAACGCCGCCGGGATGACGTCTGAGGAGATCGGCTTCCAGTCTGTACCGACTTCATAATACTGACAGGGATTGTCAAAGGCGGTGGTGTCCAGCCCGACCATGATCATTTGAAGCCCCAACTTTTTGCGGACATGCTGCATGAGTCGGATGGTCAGGTCGTTGCTGTGGAGCTGAAACGGAGTTTCGAGCCGCCAAAGCAGCCGGACACCACCGGAAATTGTTTTACAAATGTACTGAGGACGAAAATCGCGACAGCGATCCAAAACCGAGTCGCGCATATGCTGGTCGATCTGGGCGTCATAGTCAGCGACGATCCAGTGCATACGTACAGCGGGGTTGTTCTTGTCGACACGAATCCCGGAAATCAACCCCTCGAATCCAGAATAGAAACAGTGGTCGAGATTATGGTTAGCCCACCGGTCTTTGGGCTGCCTACTGGTTTTGACGTTCCAGGGCTCGCAGGGTTCAGTTTGGTTCGATGACAGGTTTTTGATTGCATGTAGCATAATTCCGGCTCCTTAGGTTGAAGGGTTACAATTGGGACTTCATACCTAAAGAAGCTTAATCAACTATTAGGAGGGACATTCTTACTATATAGGGAATGGGCTGTGGACGGGGTACGACAGACTGAAACAGGCACGAAATCAGATGGAACTGTCTGCAACCGAATCAACGGGCGAAAAAAAGTAAAAATAATTTTCCGGTAAGGCCCGATTATCAAATGGGCATAGATGCGCGGGGATTATTGACATCACCTTTCGGCAGTTGGAATCTCAGGGGGTCCTCTCCATCGTGGACTTCATAAGCGCCCCTTGGGGCAGATAGACAAGATACCAGTCGTGATTTATGGAAACCTCGTCACGGACGGTTCGGACGGTCTGAGGGCTGTACTCTTATATATGAAAACACATAAACCCGACCTGATTTGTGTTTTTCCTCGTATGAATATTAGTGGGGAGCATCCAAAGCGTCCGCGAAGAAACAAGATGAAACCCATCAGCATAATTCACCCCGAAGAAGGTTTAATCTGCCGATGAAGCCCCTGCAAAAACCGCATAGTCCTTGAGTCCTAATGGTGTGACCGTACGGCAGAGTCGGAAACGTATCTCAATTTTTTACTTTTTTACTTTTTTTCATCAGACCACCTCTAGCAGGATGCACATATGAAAAATAAAAAACTGATCATTCTTTGCTGTCTACTCGTTGCGGTTTCGCTCCGCGGAGAAGAGCTGACCATTACACTGGCAACTCCAGTAGAACAGGGAAGCATCGAGTTGCAGTTGTTCGATAGCTCCGCCGCGTTCCGAAAACTCATCGATCCGGTTCAGGTTCAACGTGAAGAGGCGTGCGGACAAAAAACCATCCGGCTTCAAAACATTCCGCCTGGCATCTACGCCGTCGCGGTCTACAACGACCTCAACAACAACGGCCGGCTCGACAGAAACTTTATCGGCATTCCGTCAGAACCGGTTGGATTCGCCAACGGCTACACCCCGAAAGGTCCGCCGTTTTACAATCAGGCCCAAATCAGGATCGACTCTGGGGGCCCGCTTAACCTTCCGGTCGAACTCAGCAATCCTCTGGGCGCTAGAGGACAGATCGGTGTAGGAATCGGAACGATCGTCCGCAGCTCTCCCTACAAGGGGTCCGGCGGAGCCACCATCAGAGCCATTCCCTCCATCATCTACATCGGCGATCGCCTGCAGGTCTTCGGCCCCAACGCCCGCTACGACCTCCTGCAAAAAGACAAACTGCGGCTCGCTGCGGCCCTCCGCTACCGCTTCGCGGCTTACGACGAAGACGACAGCTCCGCGCTGAAAGGGATGGGCGATCGCGACGGCACACTGATGGGCGGCTTCGCACTGCGGGCGGAACTGCTCGCCGGCCTGGAAGCGACCCTGAGCGCATCGCACGACCTGCTCAATAACATTGGCGGCAGCGAAGCCTCCCTGAAGCTCGACCGAACCTTTGAACCCGCCGCTATCCAGCTCACTCCGCACCTCGGCGTCAACTGGACCGCCGCGCGGCTGGCCAACCACGACTACGGCGTCTCCTCGCGCGAAGCCGCCGCCGGACGACCCACCTACGACACCGGCGACATTTACACCCTCGAGGCGGGCCTCTCCTTCCGCAAAGAGATCTCAGAGCGCTGGATCCTCAATGGAAGCCTCGCCGTCGAGCGGCTTCCCGATGACGTCAGCAACAGTCCGATCGTCAGCGACTCGTATCTGCTGAAAGGCTTGATCGCCCTAAACTACGTTTTTTAAACGACAAAGGAGTGTCCCTCATGAAAAAAAGTGTACTTACAACCGTCATCCTACTTCTCGGAATTCAATCCGGCCTCGCCGCGGAAGAAGCCGCCTATAAGGTGGTCAAAAAAGAGGGGGGAAAAGAGTTGCGCGCATACGAACCCCAGATCCTGGCCGAAATTCTTATCGAGGGAACCCTAGAAGATGCCGGGAACAAGGCCTTCCGGCCTCTCTTTAAATACATCGATGGACATAACACCTCGCAGCAAAAAATCGCCATGACGGCCCCCGTCTCGCAGGAAAAAGCCGGCGAAAAAATTGCCATGACCTCCCCCGTCTCCCAAGAAAAGGTTGGCGAAAAATGGTCCGTCAGCTTCATGATGCCAGCGACCTTCACCATGAAAACCATCCCGACCCCTACGAACAAAAACATTACCCTTCGCCTCAAACCGGCCCATCGAATGGCCACCATTCGCTACACGGGACGATGGAGTAAAGAGGGTTATGAAACGCATCTTGAACTACTGGAATCCTGGATGAAGAAACAGGATCTGACCCCGATCGGTTCGCCCATCTGGGCCAAGTACAACGCGCCGTTCATCCCCTGGTTTATGCGCCGCAACGAAGTGCTCATTCCGGTGAAATAACCGAGCCCCAGTATTGACCGTCCTAGCCTCACATCCTGACCCGCTCGCCGAGCAGTAGAATGTCCTTGAGCTGGGCTTCGTTCTTGGCAGTCGTCCAGCGCTTTTCGAATTCGGGGTGCTGGACAATATGTGCAATGGCGGCCAGCGCCTTAAGGTGCATGTTGCGCATGTCGCGGCTGCCAACAATTACGAAGAAGGCTTTCACCGAGGTGCCGGTTTCGAAGACGATCCCCTCGCGGCTGCGCACCAGCAGAATTTCGAACAGCTTCTCGCCGTCGACAATGATGTGGGGAATCGCCACGAACGGCGTCAGCACGCAACTGCCCTGCGCTTCGCGTTCCTCGAACTTGGAGCGGATTTCCTTGTCCGAAAGCGCCAGTTCCTTTTCCAGCGTCAGGGATATGGCATGAAGCAGGCTTTCCTGCGTAGCGCCCGGTTCAAGATCGAGTGCATCGGCGGTCTTGAGGATTACGTCGAATGCGTCGTGGACAACTTCGTCACGCTCGTAAAGGGTGTGGTAAAGCTCTTTCTCCAGCGAGTCGGACGTCAGCTCCTTGTTCATGAGATCCTGCGCAATATGCAACAAGGCATACCCCATGTCGGTGCGCTTGCGTCCGTAGAAGAAATAAATCAGCAGGCCAAGCCCAACAAGTCCGAGGCTGATTTCAACCGCAGCTAGGCCCATATCGAAAATCAGCAGCGAAAAGCAGGCGATGCCAAAAAGCGGAAGCCAAGGGCAAAGCGGTACGCGAAAGGTTGGACGATAGTTGGTCAGCTTGCTGTAACGCATCACCAGCACGGCGGCTGCGGAGAGGATGTAGGAACTGATGACCACGGACGAGGCGGCCTTTACCAGCTTTTCGATATCCAGCAGCAATGCGGCGAGAATGACCACGCCCGTCAGCATAATCGCAACCACCGGGGCGCCCTGCTTGTTCAACTTGGCGGCGACGGGCGGCAGCAGATTGTCGCGGCCCAACGCCAGCGGGTAGCGCGAAGCCGACATGATCCCGGCATTCGCCGTGGTCACAAATGCCAGCACGGCAGCAATCGTGATAGCGACATAGCCCACGGTACCGGCCAGGATGCGCGCCGTGTCGGCAATTGGTGTGAACGAACCGCGCAGGTCGCCGGCAGGAAGAACACCGACAGTCACAAAAAGCAACAGCGTGTAGAGCAACGTAATCGTGATCGTGGCGGCGATGAACCCCCCTGGGAGGTTTCTGCGCGGATTTCTAACTTCCTCAGCGATCGTCGCGATATTCAGCAACCCCCCGAATGAAACAAAAACGAAACCGGCTGTAGAAAGAATCGCCTTGAATCCGCCGCCTTCGGCGATGAACGGGCTGAAATGCGAGGCGCGTATGTTGGGCGCGCCCATGACGAAGTAGACTCCCATCAGCAGCAACAATCCGAGCACCAGCCAGACTTCGAACTTAGCCGCCGCCTCGGTTCCCTTGATATTGAGGATAACGAAAAAGAGTGTCACCGGAACGGCGGTGGCAAACAGCGGAACGCGCTCGCCGCTCAACAAGAAAACCACCTCGGCCAAACCAAATACCGCAAAGGCGGTTTTAAGGGATAGCGCAAACCAGCTGAGCAGGCCCGATACCGTGCCGATTAACGGACCCAGACTGCGGGTCAGGAAATAGTAGTCGCCACCCGCCTTGGGCATCGCCGTAGCCAGTTCGACCACGCTAAGCACGCCGATGAGCGCCAGCATGCCCGCGATGAAATAGGAAAGAATCATCGCCGGGCCAATCTGCGAAAACGCAAGGCCCGGCAGCACAAAAATACCGGAACTGATCATCGCTCCTGCGGCGATGCAAAACACATCCAGAAATCCCAGCCCTTTTTTACCGCCCATTAAATCATCCTCATTTTACCTGTTGAAGTCTACCACCGATGACCGTTGCGAAGAAGCAAGATAGATTTCAAAAAGCACCCTTTGCGCATCGAGCGGATTCCCTGAGACGCTTCTCGAGAAGCTCAGGACAACGCGCGTTGAACCAGTGCCGCCAATTCCGGAATTTGAATGAGTTCCAGCGCGCGGTGTGTATGGTCCGCTTGCGCCTGCTCAGCCGCCGTCAATATTGCGGCTTCTCCCCGCACCGTTTCTGAACCGGTATGAACCAGCGCCCACGTGCGGCGTCCATCGCGCAGATCGTCCGCGAAATCATTCTGGTCGTTTCGTAGCTGAAAAGCGATTCCGGCATGTTTTCCAAGGGTTGGAATATTTTTTTCCAAGGCTTGGAAGCTTTCGTGCTGATTTTTACAAGGTTTGGAAAAAACGATGGCGAGTTGCAGGGGAAGCGCGAAGGTATAGGTGCCGGTCTTCAGTGCGTAGATCTTCTCAACCTCTTCAACCGTCAGTTCCTTGAGCGGAGTCTGGGCGGCGCGCATTTCGAGCAGTGCGCCGCGACCGGTGTCCAGCGCCGCGCGGGTGAAGAATCGAACGGCTTCGATTTTCTGCGCATCGGGGGCCTCCGTTTGTAGGAGGCTTTCAATGGCCAACGTATAAAGCAGATCGCCGGTGACTAGCGCGAAGTCGTCGCCGGTAAACCCGTCTGGGGGATTCTGTGCAAATAACTTCCGTAAATTCGCAGGCAGAGTCAACCCGCCTCGACGGTTGTCGGATCGATCAATGATGTCGTCGTGAACGAGGATAAAACTATGTGCAAGCTCCAGCGCTAGGGCGACAGGAGCCAGACTTGGAAAAGGTTCGAGCCCGGCGGCACGGCACGCCGTGCAAAACAGCAATGGACGCAACCGCTTTCCGGGCACTTGCAACGTTTCGAACACAACCCGAAATGCGCCCGGGTTCTCCTGTTTCAGGGCCATCCAAAAAGGGTGTTCCTCTAGATGCGCCCGAAAAGTTTCTTCTATTTCTTCTTTGAATTTTTGCATTCGAAAAAACTCTACCGTAAGGTCAGGTTCCAATGCAGGAAAAAATAATCATTATCGGCGGCGGATTTGCCGGGCGGCAGGCCAGCCGCGCGCTGCGAGGAACCGGAAGCGAAATTCTACTATTCGATCCGCGCGAGTCCGTCGTGATGCTCCCTGCTCTCCCCGATCTCGCAGGCGGTTGGCTCGATGAATCTCTCCTTTTCCAACCCTTGGAAAAATGGCTTCCGAAAAATGTCCGTCACATTCAAAAAGCAGTCAGCGCCATCGACCTCGACGCCAAAACGCTGATCGCAGATGGAGAGACGGTTGCGTTCGACCAGTTGCTGATTGCGGCCGGATCGATTACCGATTTTCAAGGGTTCAATCAACACCTCGACCAGACTCATCCGCTTGATTCGCTCGAAAGTGCCCTGCGTATTCGCAAGAACTTTTCCGACTACCTTGTCAAAGAACCCTCGCCGCATCTCGTTCTGGCAGGCGGCGGATACACGGGGCTGGAGTTGGCGATGAGTCTCTATGCCCGTGCCCGCGCAGCGGGTCAGCTCTGTCATGTAACCGTGATTGATTCCGCGCCCGATATTCTGCCGTTCCTGCCAGAAAAAAAACGAAATGCGATCAAAACGTTCCTTGCCTCGAAGGGGGTTCAGATTTTTCACAACACACGGGTCGACGGGTTTGACGGACGAAATATAACGGCAGGTGAACATGTTTTCAAGAGTGTCTTCTTTTGCTGGACTGGCGGCTCAAAACTCGCGATTCCTGAAGTGAAAGGAACAGTAAAAACACTTCGCGACCGACGGATCAACGTAAACCCAGACCTTTCGCTTCCGGGCTATCCGGATGTTTTTGCCGCCGGCGACTCCGCTGCATTTGAGCACCACGGAGAGAGTTTGCGAAAATCGGTCAATTTTGCATGGTATCAAGGTTTGTGCGCTGGGAAAAACATAGCCCGCCGAGCGAATGAAAAAACGACCCGCCCGTTCCGCCCCGTCGATGCGGGCTGGGTCATTCCACTCCATACCGACAGCGTCGGGCAGATGTTCGGCTGCATTTGGATCGGCGGAAAAATCGGCCTGAGGTTGCATTATTTCATGTGCGGTTTCCGCAACTACAGTCTTCCCAACTTTACAGGATTTGTCAAAATTGCAACGAAACTATTCAAAAAGGAGA
The DNA here is from genome assembly GCA_964476065.1 of uncultured Verrucomicrobiota bacterium. Classification (GTDB taxonomy): domain Bacteria; phylum Verrucomicrobiota; class Kiritimatiellia; order Kiritimatiellales; family Tichowtungiaceae; genus Tichowtungia. The sequence goes on from CAYYYX010000035.1 coordinate 8,986, forward strand.
ACCCCCATGAAAATTAAAAAAATTCTCTTCGGAACAACACCCGATGCCAACCTCGGCATCCTGATCCTACGCGTCTTTATTGGCGCAGGGATGATCACCCATGGCTACGGAAAACTATTTGGCGGGCTCGGGAAATTTACTGAATTTGTCGCTAGTCTCGGCGTGCCCGCACCCCAGACGATGGCATTTCTGGCGGCCTTCACAGAAACCTTTGGCGCACTGTTTCTGCTGCTGGGTCTTCTGACCCGTCCAGCTGCTTTTATGATCATCTGTACCATGAGTGTGGCGATCTTCGGCGCGCACGGATCCGATGGGTTTGCCAAGCAAGAGATGGCATGGCTCTATCTGGTTCCGACCCTCCTGTTTCTGTTAAAAGGCCCAGGAACGTGGTCTCTTGATTTCCTGATTTCTAAAAGTAAATCGTAATGGATCAAGCCCAGTCAACCTGGTGGCGCGCCCTGCGCGCCTATTCATTCAGCGCTACCATCATTCCTGTGTTGTGCGCGTTTCTCTTCGTGCACGCCACAGGACGAGGGGTCGACTGGCTCTTTTTTCCGCTGATGCTGAGCTCCGCTTTGTTGCTGCACGCAGGCGTCAACCTGCTGAACGATTATTACGATTTCATTCTCGGCTTCGACACCCCCGCCGCAAGCGGATCGAGCGGTCTGCTGACTCAGGGAATCGTTGCGCCGAATTACATGCTCCGCTGGGGACAATTTTATGTCGTCGCCGGAGCCGTCGCCGGACTGATTCTGGCCGCGTCACGCGGATGGGCGCTGCTTCCTGCCGGAGCCACCGCCATTGCCGGGTCCTGGTTCTATTCCCACCGCTCGGGCTACAAATACAAAGGGATTGGCGAACCACTGGTTTTTATCCTGATGGGACCGCTTCTGTTCTGTAGCGCTGGATATGCCGCCTGCGGAACCGTCACGGTCAATATGCTGATCTTCTCGCTTCCGTTCGGTGCTCTGGTGACCGCTATTTTGCTGGCCAACAACATCCGCGACGTAGAAATGGATTCCGCCGCCGGATTCATGACCCTGCCCATGCGAATCGGCCTCCCCTCCGCAAAGCGGCTTTTCGCCGGACTCCTCGCAACGGCATTTCTCATTCCGGCCCTACTGACCGTCTTCAGACCCGCAACCTTTCCGTCACTGCTATTTTTGCTCAGCCTGCCTCTGGCCGGGCGATTGACTCGGCAGGTTCAGCAGGCCCGCACCCCGCAGACCGATTTACAAAACGCTCCGCAACAAACCGCAGCCCTCTACCTTCTCTTCGGCATCCTGCTAGCCGTCGGCCTTTTTCTGTGCAAAACCCCTGGTTCCGCTTAAGGACGTACCCATTCTCGAATAAACAATCAAAAATCCCACCCTGCTTAAACGCATAAAAAGGGCCCGGTCTTTTCGCTTTTCATTGCATGAAAATCAAGGGACTCTCTTTAGGATTTTCTCCGGTACTGACATGGAGAAAACGATCAACCGGTTTTTTTAAGGAACGGCACATGGACTTTATCACACACAACCTGGATCTCGCCTCAGGCGACGTGGAAAGCAAGCGCGCCGAAATTAAACAGTACTTCAACGCGACCTGGACGCTGTATGAGCGCCTGTTCGACACGCTCATTACCGACGAGGTCTTCTACAAACGGCCCCAACCCCTGCGACATCCGCTGGCATTCTACTTCGGACACACCGCCGTCTTCTATGTCAACAAACTGATCCTGGCCCACGGACTCCAGTCGCGCATCCAACCCCGCTTCGAATCGCTCTTCGCGATCGGCGTCGACGAGATGAGCTGGGACGACCTCAACGACGCGTCCTACGAATGGCCGTCAATCGAGGCCATCCGCGCTTATCGCCATGACGTGTGCGCGGCCGTCAATCAGGTGATTGAAACCACAGACTTTACGCTTCCCGTGGATTGGAAGAGCCCGATGTGGGTGATTGTGATGGGCATCGAGCATGAGCGGATTCATCTGGAGACGAGCTCCGTGCTCATCCGCCAGCTCGACCTAGCCGACGTCCAGCCCAGCCCCTTGTTTCCTCCCTGCCGCGAGGCCGGGGCGGCGCCGGCCAACGAACTCATTCCCGTGCCGGGCGGAACCGTCACGCTCGGCAAAGAGGCCGACCCTCGACTCTATGGCTGGGACAATGAATACGGTCGCGCCGTCAGCGAAGTTCCCGATTTTTCCGCCTCTAAATATCTGGTCTCCAACGCGGAATACCTCGAATTCATAGACGCCGGTGGCTATACCGACGATCAATGGTGGGACGAAGAAGGTCTCGGATGGCGCACCTATCACCACGCGACGATTCCGGAGTTCTGGCGCGGAGAGCGCGGGGCCTATCGGCTGCGTCTGATGACCGAGGAAATCCCCCTGCCGCTCAATTTTCCCGTGGAGGTTTGCTATCTGGAGGCGAAGGCCTTCTGCAACTGGAAAAGCGCACAAACCGGACAGCCGGTCCGCATGCCGGACGAAGCCGAATACCGCCGCCTGCTCGAGGTGTCGGGGCTGAACGTCGAGCCCGGCGAGTCACCCATTGCAGCCAATTGGAACTTGGAGCACTACGCCTCGTCCACGCCGGTGGACACGTTTGCCCATGGCGATTTTTTTGATCTGGTCGGCAACGTCTGGCAGTGGAACGAAACGCCCATCTATCCCTTCGATGGCTTTCACGTGCATCCGCTCTATGATGATTTCACCGTGCCCACATTCGACAACCGCCACAACCTAATAAAGGGCGGCTCGTGGATTTCGACGGGCAACGAGATTGCCCTGCACAGTCGCTATGCCTTCCGCCGCCATTTCTACCAACATTCCGGGTTCCGCTATGGGGTCTCCGATCACCCTGTAAAGAAAGAGTTCGACGTGTACGAAACCGATGCGCTGATTTCACAATATTGCGAGTTCCACTACGGCGACGCCTGTTTCGGCGTGCCCAATTTTCCGAAGACGATTGCCGAGCTGGCCCTCCACGCGATGGCGGAGCAACCCACCGGCCGCGCGTTAGACATCGGCTGTGCCGTCGGACGGGGAGCCTTTGAACTGGCCGGCACATTTGACCGGGTTGACGCCCTCGATTTCTCTGCCCGCTTCGTGCAGGTCGGCGCCCAACTTCAGCGCACCGGCCGGATTCGCTACGGGCGCCCCGAAGAAGGCGACCTCGTGACCTTTCAGGAGCGGACGCTTGCCGACCTGGGCCTCTCCGATGACGTCGCCAATATTCACTTCCTCCAGCAGGACGCCACCAACATGAAACCCGAGTTCACCGGCTACGACCTTGTCGTGGCCGCCAACCTGATTGACCGCTTGACCGATCCGGCCCAGTTCCTGCGCGACCTGCCTCATCGGATAAATTCCGGCGGCGTACTGCTCATCGCCTCCCCCTATACTTGGCTCGAGGAATTCACCCTTAAGGACAAATGGCTCGGCGGCTTCAAGCGCGACGGCGAACCCGTCACCACCCTCGACGGCCTGCACGCCGAGCTCGACGGCACATTTACACTCATCGGCCCGCCAGTCAAAACCCCCTTCATCATCCGTGAAACCGCCAACAAACATCAGCACACGCTCTCGGAAGTCACCCTATGGAAAAAAACGTAATCTACGACTTCGATACCGTCGTATCGCGCGCCGGAACCCACGCCGAAAAATACGAAGCGCGGGAACGCTATTTTGGTAACGCCGACGTCGAGCTGTTTTGGGTGGCGGATATGGATCTGCCGACCCCGGCTTTTCTGGTGGACGCGCTTCGCGAACGGCTGGACCATCCACTATTCGGGTATACCGAACAGTACGAGCCGATCTTCGATTCCATTCGATGGTGGATGGCCAACGAGCACGGCACGGAAGTAGAGCGCGAATGGATTTCGCTCGCCCCGTCTGTCGTCACCAGTATATCCATCGCGGTGCAAGTTCTGACGCAGCCCGGCGATTCCGTGGCGATGCTTTCGCCGGTCTACGGTCCATTTTTCTCCTGTACCACCGCCAACGGACGGACCGTAGCGGACTGCCCGCTGCGCGTGGAAAACGGTCGATTTGAAATCGATTTCCAAGCATTGGAAACCGTCTTGGCACGGCCGGAAACCACGCTGCTACTTCTCTGCAATCCCCACAATCCCGGGGGACGCGTTTGGACGCTGCCTGAGATCGAACGGCTGGCACACCTGTGTGCAGAAAACCGCGTCACCCTCTTCAGCGACGAGATCCACTCTGACATCATCTATCCACCCGCTCAGCACCACTCCGTGCTTCAAGTGGACGCCGCCCATGCAAACAGTGTGGTGGCGCATTCCATCGGAAAAACCTTCAACACCAGCGGGCTGCAAGCCTCCTTCACAGTAATCTCCGATCCCGGTTTACGGAACCGCTTCCGGGCCGGACTCAACCGCGCGCACGTCGGAGACATCAACCTGCTAGGAAAAGTCGCGCTGGCCACCGCGCTCTCCCCCGCAGGGGCCGACTACAAGCAACAGCTCGTCGCCTACTTAATGGAAAACATCCGGCAGGTGGTTGAAAAACTCCAAACTCTGGACAAGGTTCACGTCATGGTTCCGGACGCCACTTTTCTGGTCTGGTGCGATTTCTCCCAACTCGGTCGGTGGCAGGAAATCAACCGGCGACTGATCCGCGACGCAAATGTCGCTCTCTCCGGCGGCAGCTTCTTTGGTCCGGCCGGGGAAGGCGGATTCCGCATCAACTGCGCCCACCCCCGCTCGCAACTATTGCCCGCCATCGACCGGATCGTAAAACGGTTCGCAGGCGGGCACGGTTATAACGCTGGGAAATAATGCATGGCATGTTGGCGAGCGTGGCGTAAACGATCATCACCCAGCCAGCCCATGCCGGATTCCACAGGAAGAAGAGCCAACCGCACAGCCAAACCCACCAGTGACAAATCTCAGAGCGACAGGTTTCGAGGCAATAGAGACTCAGATAGTCTGGATCGCGACGCTCAAGCCGTCCTTTTTTGAAGCCCGTTCCGAGAATGTCCGCCCCTTCGGGCAAGCGGTCTTTCCATCGACGAACGGCAAATAGCTGCTCATACATTTTCCCGTCCTGCTCCCACCACCGTGCCCGGCAGATCCAACGGTCCGGCGGAAAACAGTGCAGCGGCAGCGCAGTGGCCAGCGCGGCGAGGCCGATGTGAAATACCAGCCATGCAACCATGTTGACCCCCACTAGGATCCAGGGCTGCAGTTCAATCAGCATAAACCCTCCCTTTCCAGACCTGCTGTTTCTGCAGTGCCGACTGAGTGAACAGCCAAAAAAAGAAGATCAGAGAAACTGGATAAAACAACGCGGTGAACCGCGAGAACTTCCCGAGCCGACGCAGCTGAGCGAATAGCTGAATGACGAACGCGATGTAAAGCCCACTCCACAGTAAACAAGAAGTATCGCTAATGGCGGAAACCGGAAGCATGACGGCGGTTCCGGCGGCGGCGCTGAGCCAAAGAATGACGCCCGTAAGCCGCCACGGCGGGGTGCGGCCCGCGCCGGTTGCAAATGCTTTTTTCCAACCATTGGAAAGATCACGAAATCCACCGGGGTACATACGAATGGAAAGAACGTCCCGTCCGCTCAGGCTGCAAATCGGAACCCCCGCTTTTCGAAATTCTTCTGCCAGATACACATTTTCAAGCACACGATTTTTGACGGCCGCGTGTCCGCCCGCGCGGAAGTAGTCGGTTTTGGATACCATCAGGAAAGGACCGAACAGTTCACTGGCGGCGGTCATCACCCAGATGAAAAATGCAGAAAACTGTTCGGACGGTTTTTCCAGGGTTTGGAAAGCCGCGAGCGACAGAGCGCCGCCGGATTTTGCGAAGGCACCGCAAACCGCCTGCAAGCCGCAGGGCTCAAAACGGGTGTCGGCATCCATGAAAATTAGGGTTTCATGCGCGGCGGCATCCGCGCCCTGCTGGCAGGCCCACGCCTTTCCTCGCCAGCCAGCGGGCAGCGGTGCGGAAACGATCACGCGCGCGCCAGCGATGCGAGCGAGCTCGGCGGTGCGGTCGGTCGAGCCGTCATCCACCACGATAATTTCTTCAGGCGGCGGATTTTGGGCGGCGAGCGACTCCAGCAACGGCGGAAGATTTCTCTCTTCATCGCGGGCGGGAATGATGACAGAAACCGGCAAGCAGGAGTCGTCGGGCGAGATGCGGCAGCTCTTCAGCGATACCGTTAAAAACCATCCCGCCAACCATCCGAAAAGATGCAGCAGCCAACTCGTTAGTCCGAATCCCATGCCGCCACCTTTTTCGCAACGTTCTGCCCGCACAGCACCACCATGGGCATACCACCTCCGGGATTGACGGAACCGCCAGTGAAAAAAAGGTTTTCATAGCGACGGCTCTGCTTGGGGGCCTTAAAGGCGAGATTTTTCCAACGGTTGGAAACCACGCCATAGATGGACCCGTGATTGGAGTAGTAGTTTTTCTGAATATCGACCGGCGTCCAGACGTGCTCATAGACAATGTGCTTGCGCAGGTCGGTAAGCCCCATGCGCTCCAACTTATCGAGCAACCGCTCCTTAAGCGCAAGGTAGTCCTCATGCGCAATGGGGTTCTTTTCGTCGAGATAGGGAATGTGCGGCAGAATTTTAAGGCAGTCGCAACCCTCCGGCGCGACGGTCGGATCGGTGCGCGAAGCGGCGACCAGATAAATAGTCGGATCATGGGGGATTTTCTTTTTGCGGAAGACGCTATTGAAATGATCTTTCTGGTTTCCCGAGAAGAAAAAGTTGTGATGGGCGAGCTGCTCATATTTGCAGTCGAGGCCGAGGTCGAGCACCAACCCGGAACAGGCCGGCTCCAAGATGCGCTCCATGCGGCGGACGGTTTTTTCGTCTTCTTGCAACAGCTCACGGTGCGCAGGAATGACTTCCATGTTGGAAACGATGATGTCCGCTTTGACGGTGGACCCGTCAGCCAATTTCAGCCCGCTCACCCGCCCCGGCTCTTTTTCAATCCGAACCACTTCGCTGTTGAGATGCACCCGCACACCGAGCTCCTGCATCAGCTTTTCGAGGCCGTGCGCAATCCCATAGAGTCCGCCATCCACATACCACAGGTCGTGCCGGAACTGGATGGTCGGCATGCAGTTCATGAACCCGGGTGCGTCGTAGGCCGACGAACCGACATATTTGATGAAAAAATCAAAGACATTCTGAAGCCGCGGGTCACTGATGCGTTTGGCGACGCCGCCGTGCATCGAATGCCAGAAGTCGAACTGCATGAACTTCCAGAAGCCGTAGAAGCGCTGAAAATCGCCCACGGTGTCAAGGCCGGCTTCGAAATAGCCCTCTTCAATCAGGTCATACTGCCGCGCTGCGTAAGCGAGAAAACTCTCAATCTCGCGCGCAGAGCCGGGCGCGAATCGCTCGGCCTCTTCCGCCATTTTCTCAGGCTCGGGATACAGGCTGATGACGGATCCATCCTCGAAAAAATTCCGCCAATGCGGTCGGAGCGGGCGGATCGGTATATAGTCCGCCATTTTCTTGCCGGAGCGTTCGAAAAGCCGCTCAAAAATATACGGCAGGGTCAGAATGGAAGGCCCCATGTCAAACGTGTATCCCTGCGCCTCCAGCACGTTGAGCTTGCCGCCGATCTGCGGGTTTTTTTCGTATAGATCGACCTCGTACCCTTCCTGACACAGCGAAATGGCTGCGGAAAGCCCGCCGAGTCCTGAACCAATTACAGCGACTGTTTTATTTTTCATGCTGATCCATTCAACCCGTCGATGATGCGCAACACCTCGTTGCGCGAAAGTTTCCCGGCACCGAGATCCAGCGCCGTGAGCGTACCATGGGCCAGCGCCAGAGGAATCCGGCAAAAGTCGCGCGCGGGGCCTTTGGGTAGCGATGCGGTATAGGCATCGGCCAATTTTAGATTGCGGCGGGCGTAAGCGCGCATCTCTTTCGCCTGCCACCCATCCGGGAAAAAGTCCACTCCACGGTCACGATCCTCCCTGACATTGCGTGCAATATTAACCGACTGGAGTCCGCGCCCGAACCCGACCGCCTCCCGGCGGTTGGTCCGTGTCCCATCATGCCAGGCCCACAGGTCAGACAGCAGCAGGCCGACTGCGCCCGCCACACTGAAGGTGTATTGGTTCAACTCGTCTTCGGTCCGAATCGTCCAGTTGCACTCGGCCCAGTACGCCATCCGATCGGCCATGGCCGCCGTAGCACCCCAGATACGTGGTGCAATCGATTCGGGAGCCAGCAGCGCCCACTCTCCGATCCGCAGCGACACCTCCGGCAGCCGTTCGTGCTCCGCCGCCAGTCCTTTACTGAAAAGATCCGCCCCCGGCGCTTCGCCGGCGGATTGGCAGTTCAGACTGATCCGGCGCAACAGGCGGGCCTTCGTCCCCGGCGCCAGCGTCTCATGGTCCTCGATTTCATCAATTGCCCGCATCAATAGATAGGCCGACCCGACGGCATCAAGCAGTTCGTCCGGCAACCGGCGGATCGGAATATAAAATGTGCGACTGGTTTCTTTTAAAACTCGAAGTGCATCTGTTCGCAAGCTCATTGGAGTCAATCCCCTCCCTTTCTATTTGCTAAAAAAACAGGAACGAACGCGCCGCATCGGCGGCTGATCCGAGCCATAAAGCATTGTGGACTTTCACAATTATTTTCCCCGGAACGGTGGAAATCAAGTGAAATACCGATCACGGCAACCGTTTTAGTTTTCATTTTTGATCTCCTTCAGACGGATCTGCGCCGGACTATAATCTGGATTGATCTTCAAGGCCTCTTGATAGAAGTTCAGGGCGGCGGCCGTATCCCTGTCCTCTAAACGAAGATCCCCCAGCAAGCCCAGGCATTCAGCATAGCCCCAACGGGGCTCGTCCAATCCACCCGGAAGTTTGTGCTCCGCTTCAAAAAGATCCCGCGCGCGCTCAAGATACATGAGCGCTTTATCCCGGTTACGAAAAATTGCGGGTGCTCCCTGGTATCCAGCACCAATTAAATAATGCACGCGCGGGTTGTCAGGCCCTCGCTTAAGCGCATTGCGCTGTAAAGAGAGCACGCGCGGGCCCATCCAGGCCGCCGTCCAAGGATGCTCGGCGATGCGAAACCCGTATACACATGAAAGCATGGCATGGCACTCCGCCTCCTGCGGCGAGGCGTCTATTGCGGCTTTGAGCGTCTGCCCTGCCGCCTCGCTCAAGACCTTGGCTTGGGCAGGATTGTGCCCCTCGGATTCATCGAGACCATAGTAGAGAAGAAGAAAAAACTCAGAAACGCCCTGCCAATAAAGCGGAGTATATTGCCCCGGTTGTTGTGCGGAAACCGCCGCCAACTCGACACGGGCCGCCTCCATGGTTTCGCCGTTCCAAACACGGCTTGCCGTCCGAAAACGGTCAATCCCAACCTGCAAAACATCATCTGCGTGAACCGGAAATGATCCGGCCAACAGTCCCATCGCAATACAGATTGAATAAACCTTGTTCATAGTCACTTGACGGGAGTCTAGACATTGGTGAGCATAGAGCCAAGATTTATGAGTCAGCTATTCCAGATCGATCGAATGCGCAGTTTTTTTCAAAGCGGCGCCTCGCGAGACATTGCCTTCCGCGCCACACAACTGCGAAAACTCAGCTGTGCGATCGAACAGTACGAAACTAAACTGCACGATGCACTCTATGCCGACCTTCGCAAATCCCCGCTCGATGCGTACGTCTCGGAAACTGGCTATGTGCAGAGCGAAATCCGCCACGCGCTGAAAAATCTGCGGCGCTGGAACCGTCCGCGCCGCGTGCGTGTCCCGGCCGGAGTGCAGCCCGGCCGCGGACGAGTTGTCCCCGAGCCGAAGGGAGTCGTGCTGATTATCGGACCGTGGAACTACCCCTCCCAGCTCGTGCTCTCACCGCTTGTCTCCGCGCTCGCCGCCGGCAACTGCGCCATCATCAAACCCTCCGAACTGACACCGCACACCTCCGCCGCGCTAAAGACAATGATCGATGAAACCTTCGATCCAAATGTAGTTCAGGTACTGGAGGGCGGGCGAGAAACCGTCGAGCCGCTTCTCGGTCAACCGTTCGACCATATTTTTTTTACAGGTGGAACAGAAATTGGCCGCACTATCGCTCTTTCTGCCGCAAAAAAACTCATTCCGACCACCCTTGAGCTCGGCGGAAAAAATCCGGTGATCCTTTGCGATGATGCCGACTTCGCTGTGGCCGCTAGACGGATTGTGCGCGGGAAATTCATGAATGCCGGCCAACTGTGCGTCGCGCCGGACCATGTCTGGGTTCCACGCAAGCAGCTGAATGGTTTTTTCCAAACCTTGGAAAAAACGATCGCGACCTTTTACGGCGATGACCCGCAGCAAAGTCCGGACTTCAACCGGATTGTCAACCGCCGCCACTTCGACCGGTTGACTGCACTGGCACCCGACTGCATCTCAGACGCGGTTGATCTGTATATCGCGCCGACTCTCCTCGCCGATCCGCCGCGCGACTCGGCCGTGATGCAGGATGAAATTTTCGGCCCACTCTTGCCGCTGCTACCGTACGATACGGAAGACGAGGTCATCGCCTTCTGCCGTGCCCGTCCCGCCCCGCTGGCACTGTACCTCTTTGGAGCCGATCACACTCAACATCGGCGACTGATGAACGCGATTCCTTCCGGTGGAGCTTGTATCAACGACACGGTCAGCCAGCTGATTCCAAAAGAATTGCCCTTCGGCGGACGGGGCGCAAGCGGTTGGGGCGCATCCCACGGTAAGGCGGGCTTCGATGAGTTCAGCCACTTCCGCAGCATCCTCTCACGGTCCTCACGGTTTGATTTCAAAGCGATCTACCCGCCTATGAAGATCTCGCTGGGCGCCATGAAACGCATGTACCGCTTCTTTACCGGAGGCTAGTCTTTCAACCAAACATCCATCTATATTACTTCCCTGAAGATCAAAAAGAGACTTTTTTGTTAATTAATAACCCCTACAATCACACGCCTTATAGGAGACGCATAGATCATGAATAAAAAGCATATTGTCATCATTGGTGCAGGACCCGGAGGACTGACCGCCGCCATGATTCTAGCGAATCGCGGATTCCGGGTTTCGGTTTTTGAAGCGCAGGAACAGGTTGGCGGACGCAACGGCGCATTCAAACTCGGTGCCTACACCTTTGATATCGGCCCCACCTTTCTGATGCTCAAACCGATTCTCGACGAAGTGTTTGAAGAAGCCGGCGCGCAATGCGATGAACTGATGGATATGCGGAAGCTCGAGCCGATGTACCGCTTGGATTTTGGAGACAAGTATATTGAGCCGACCAACGGCGTACAAAAGATGAAGGCGGAAATTGCCCGCACCTTTCCCGGTCAGGAAGATGGCTACGATGCATTTTTTGCACGCGAAAAGGCCCGCTTCGATGCACTCTATCCCTGCCTGCAGAAATCGTATCACTCCTGGCGCTCATTTCTCTCCCCGCATTTGATCAAAGCGGTTCCGCATCTGGCATTGGGGAAAAGCCTGTATGATGTGATGATCAAAAATTTCCGTGAAGAGGAACTGGCGCTCTCCTTCACTTTCCAGGCGAAATATCTCGGCATGTCGCCTTGGGAATGTCCCGGCATGTTCGCAATCATTCCCTATATTGAGCATGCTTTCGGTATCTATCATCCGATCGGCGGACTCAGCCGCATTTCCGACACCATGGCGGACACGGCTCGCAAAAACGGCGCCGAAATTCACCTGAACTCACCCGTGAAAGAAATACTCGTCCGCAATGGCACAGCCTGCGGCGTCGAATTGGAAAACGGCGAAAAGATCGACGCGGACGAGGTGATCATCAATGCCGACTTCGCCTATGCTGCGGAAAATCTGTTCGCGCCCGGGGTGCTCAAAAAATATGCCCCGAAGAAACTCGAAAAGAAAAAGTTCTCGTGCTCGACCTTTATGCTCTATCTGGGTCTCGACACGCAGTACGACCTGCCGCACCATGTCATCTTTTTTGCAAAGGATTACCGTCAAAACGTCGAAGACATCTTCCACCTTCGCGAACCGGGAAGCGACCTGTCGGTCTACGTCCGCAATGCGAGCATCACAGACCCGACCCTCGCACCCGAAGGTCACTCCGCCATCTATGTTCTCGTTCCCATGCCCAACCTGCGAAGCGGCACCGACTGGGAAGCGAAGGAAAACGCTTTCCGTGAAACGGTTCTCAACATCATGGAACAGCGCGGCGGCATGGAAAATCTGCGCGAGCACATCGTAGAGGAAAAGGTGATGACGCCCGCCGACTGGCGCGACGATCTGAATGTCTTTGAAGGAGCGACCTTCAATCTGGCGCACAGCTGGGATCAGATGATCCATCTGCGACCGCGCAACAAGTTTGAGGAAGTGGACAACTGCTATCTCACCGGTGGCGGCACCCACCCCGGAAGCGGACTGCCGACCATCTATGAATCCGGCCGCATCGCCGCCAACCTGATCTCCCGCCGCCATGGCGTGGAATTCACCTCTGCTAACTGCCTCACATAAAAAATTCGGCTCTTCTCGGAAGTGTGTCGCTGAAGAAGTTGAAAAAAGTGAGTGGTTGCCGTTTCCTTAAAGCTCTAACCCAGAAAGGAACGGTTTATGTCAACCACTCAGCTGTACCATACGCAAGGAACCCGCGGGTTCCACTTTAAAAAAATATGAACACCACGGCGGCGCGGTGTTCGCTTTCATTCACTCGGCGGATCCTCACCCTTGCTGCCCGAAATGCGGATCAGCCGACACCGTCCTGGCCCCGAAAGAGAAGTAGCGTAATATCAGGGGCTTACCCATTGGGCCGCGCCCTTTCATCCTGCGCGTGGGGGTTCGGCGCATTCGTTGTCATCAATGCAAAGCCTTTGCTCAAGAGCCTCTGCCGTTCTGTCCGGGATCTTATGCCCGTTACACCAAACCGCTGGCGCGGTATGTCATCGGCCTGCGTTCCGAGATGTCGATCAGCGCAGTGGCTCGCTTTACCGGTCTGCACTGGGAAACGGTCAAAAACATCGAGAAGGAGTATCTGAAGCGCAAATACAAACGCATCCGACTCAAAGACACAACGGTGCTGGGAATCGATGAAGTTTATCTGGGCCTCAAGATGGGCTTTATCACCGTCGTACGAGATCTCGAAAGCGGCGCGGTGCTTCACATCGGTAAAGGAAAGGGCTATGAGGCATTAGCCAAGTTCCGCAAACGGATCAAACGACAGGCTGGGCAGATCAAAGCAGTTTGCATTGATATGTCGGGAGCTTACAGCTCGTGGGTCAAAGAGGTTCTTCCCGATACGGACATGCATGTGCTTGGGCTAAATATGAACTTGCTGTGCCGGGAACATTCAAGCTCATTCCCTCGCAGCATGTACTTGACGTATTGCGTAAAGATCATGATTCGATGCAGGAAATGATCTTTGGACGGAATCCAAGTTTTGATGAAATTCTTACCGGACTTGCCGAATTGGAAAAAATGATCAACCATCTTTCCTCCGGATGCTGAATGCAGATGCGGATTTTATAAAATGGAATAGGCCTACGCATCAGAACACAAATGGTCAGCCGAAATTGGCCGTGAAACGCCCTGAAAACTACGGGGGAAACTACGGGTTTTGGGCATCCCAACTCATCCTTTTCCAAATGGTCACACTTTTCTTGATCCGCGCGGGATTTTATGTATCATTCTCCCAGTTAGGCAGATAGTTGAATCAGCCTGCAACGTGTTGAACTTGAAGGTTTTAGCATGGATGGATTCGCAACGTGGAGGTCGGGAGTTCGATCCTCCTCCGCTCCATGCTTCGCTCTTCGAGCTACGCATGGCGCAGCCATGCAGTGAGAAAGCGAAGCGTGCCCTGCATAGCCTGAGGAACGAAGGCGACGCACGGGCTGGCGCGCAAATAACGGAGAAAAATTGCAGTGTACTACGTCTACATACTTAGAAGCATCTCCACCTCTCAACAAACCTATGTTGGATTTTCCACCGACCTGAAAACCAGATTGAAAACACACAATGCCGGAGGATGCCCGCATACGGCCAAATTCAAACCGTGGGAATTAGCATGGTATTGTGCATTTCCTTCAAAAATTCAGGCCCTGGCATTTGAGAAATATCTCAAGTCTCATTCAGGAAAGGCCTTCGCAAACAAACGACTAATCAATCACACTTCGCCCTGACGGGCTATGCGTGGCGCAGCCACAAAAAAGAACTCTGATTTTTCTACCCCGCAGGAAATACCGCTCAGATCGAGTCGCTCCGCACCAACTAGCTCCTGAAATGCTCGAAGGCTTTGCCCGCCAACGGCGCGCCATCGAGCAATAGCTCTTCCGGACGGTCCGTGATTTTTCCAAGCCATTGAGTGGCGGCTGGATTTTCTTTTCCAATATCTGGACCCGTGAAGAGCAGTTCGAAATCTTCGCCATCATAGAGCGCCTCTTCGAGAGTCCCATTTTTGGGAATCTGTTCAGAAAAGATTTCCGCTCCGACGTTTGAGGCTTTGAGAATATGGCGCAGATCGGTGGCGAGGCCGTCGCTGATATCCATCATTGACGTGACGAGCCCGGATTCGCGGAGCGCGTTCCCCCATTCAAGACGGGGCTCGAAGGCCAGATGTTTGCCACTCTTTTGTGCGCCGCCGAGCGGACCGGTCACATAAATCAGATCGCCGGGCTTCGCGCCGGAGCGAAGCAACGCGGTTCCTTTGGGCACACGGCCGACGCCGAACACGTGCAATTCAAGTGCGGGGCCCTGTGCAAGGTCGCCGCCAACGAGGTCGACATCGAACCGTTTCCGAACCTTGGAAATTCCTTCGTAGATTTTTTCCAAGGTTTGGAAGTTCTGTTCCGGCGGCGCAACGACATTGATCAACAGGTACTGCGGCTCGGCGCCCATGGCCGCAAAATCGCTCAGGACTCGGCAGACGGCTTTGTGTCCGATCTGCTCCGGCGTCGCCTCGGCGGTGAAATGGACGTTTTCGATGAGCGGGTCCGAGGTGAGGACCATGTCGTAGGTTGCGTCCATCGGCAGGACGGCGCAGTCGTCGCCGACCGCTTTGAGGTTTGCAGTCAGCGCGGCGATGGCGGCGTGTTCACCCATTTGTTGAAGTGTTTTCATCCGCGCATTTAACCATGCTTCGCTCCCTTTTCCAATCTGTTGCCTATATATCGTTATACGACATATAGGACACGAATGGAATCACGGGGTCTTCACTGAATATAAATCCA
>CAYYYX010000036.1:0-24072 GCA_964476065.1 uncultured Verrucomicrobiota bacterium
GGCGGCAGTGTCCACTCAGGGACTACCTGTTTGTCCGGCGGCTTCGCGAATGCGAAGCGGCGAATAAAAAGGCGTCGCCCGCGGTGAGTAGCGAAAGCGAAAGGCGTGGGCGGGGTTGGTTGCCCTGATTCTTTAGTCGAATGTCGGGACTTTTGACGTTCGACCTTCAGACTTTCGACTGTTGAGGCCGCAGGCCTAAAACATCCCTGCGAGGAGGTCGTTGCCCATGGACTGGAGGTCTTCCATTTTCTGGGTGGCTTCGAGCAGGTCGGAGAGCGAGAGCAGTTCTTCGAGCAACATCAGTCGGGCGACGGTCTGGTGCTCGTCCGGGACATTGATGCGCAGGGTTTTCCCATCTTCGATGAGGACAAACATGATGTCGTCTTTGCGAACTTGATAGGTCGGTTCGGTGGGGTGGAGACGGTTGACGTAGAACTCTTCGTTGCGCAGGGCGCGGATGAAGCGGTTGAGGAGGAATTCGGTGATGTCGCGCGACGGGAGTTCGAGGGCGATTGACTGGATATTTTCGGAGCCGCCTTTCATCTCTTTACGCAGGCCGCTTCCGCCTTCGAAGGATTTCACGAGTAGCGGCGGGGCGAGCAGGGTGGTGATGACGGTCATCATGATGGCGACGCCGAAGATTCCCTGGTCGATGATGCCGCTGGCCAGCCCGATCCCTGCAACGATGAGGGCGACCTCGCCGCGCGGGAGCATTCCCAGACCAATCCTCAGGGCGCCGCGCGCATTAAAGCGCATGGCCAGGGCGGGCAGTCCGCACCCGATGACTTTGGAGAGGACGGCGAGTAGAGAATAGACGATGCCGAACATTAGAAGTGGTTTCATGGCGGCAAAGTCGACCATCATGCCCATCACGCAGAAGAAGATGGGGACGAGGATGTTGTAGACCCCTTTGAGGTTCGACTCGATTTCGTGCGCGAGGTCGGTGCGCGAAAGCGCGAGGCCCATGATATAGGCGCCGATGATCATGGCCAGTCCGGCCATTTCGGCGAGGCCGGCCAGCAACATGGCCAGCCCGAAACAGATGGCGACGATCACCTCTTTGGATTTAAACTGTTTGATGGCCGCGGTGATTTTGCGCGCAAAGATCAGGCCGAGGGAGGTGACGACGACAAAGAAGCCGATGGCTTTGGCGGCAATGATGCCGATTTCGCCCCAGTTGACTTCGCCACCACTCATACTGACTTTGGCCATCCCCATGACAATGGCCAGCGCGACGATGCCAAAGACATCGTCGAACACCGCGCCGGCGAGGATGGTGACCCCTTCGGGCGAGGACATTTTCCGTTTTTCGGCCAGAATGCGCGCGGTGATGCCGACCGAGGTGGCCACCGAGATAACGCCGAGAAAGAGCGCGGCGGGATCCATAAAGGAGTCGATTCCGTTGCCGGGCCAAACGACGGAAATCAGGTCGCCGACGATGAAGGCGGCGAGCAGGCCGCCGAGTCCGACGACGGATCCGACGACGGAGTAGCGCAGGAAGGCGGCGATATCTGTTTCGAGACCGGCGAGGAAAAGGAGGATGATGGAGGCGAGGGTGGCGATGCCGTATAGTTCGTAGGAGGCGGCGAACCCATTGCTTTCTGCGAAGAGGAGTCCGATGTCCGGAAGGGAGATTTTCCCGCCGAGCGCGTAGGGGCCGATGATCATACCGGAGAGCAGTTCGCCGAGCACAGAGGGCATGTTAAGGAAGCGCTGAACCAGATAGCCGCCGATTTTGGCCACGATAATAATGACGGCCAGCTGGAGGACGAGGAGCATCATCATGTGCGTGATGCCGTGAGAGGTACCGGCTTCGCTAGCCTGGTGGACAGCTTGAACGACGACGGGGATTGCTTCGGTCATAACAGAACCTTTCGGGTCAGGTCAGCAGGGTCAGGACCTCTTCTTCATTTTTTGCGGCCAGTAGCTTGGCCCGGAGGGTTTCCTGGCTTAGCAGTTTGCTGATTTCAGCCAGAAACTGAATGTGTGGCCCCGTGTGGTTTTCGGGGGAAAGGGTCATGACAAAAATGGTGGATGGCTTTTCGTCCATGGCCTCAAAGTCGACGCCTTCGGGCTGGAGGGCAATGGCAACAATCAACTTGTCAACGCTATCGGTTTTTCCATGAGGAATGGCAATGCCGTGCTGCATGCCGGTTGACATCTTGGCTTCACGATCCAGCACGGCGTTCAGTGCGGCGTCGCGGTCGCCGACTTTCCCCGCCTCAGCCAGAAAGGTAACCATTTCTTCGATCACGTCCTGCTTGGTATTCGCTTTGAGCGATAGCAACACAGAGTCTTTCGTAAGCACTTTTTTTAGGTTCATAGGGTCCTCTGGGAAAAAATAAAGCGCGTATTGTGATCTTTTTCTCTTCAGGGTCAATGGAAAAACCCGACAAAACTGGCGATCAACCATTCACGATTCGCCCTCTATACTTAATTATTATCGCATTTCGGCTTGCGCCTAATTTTTTTTTGGAGTAAGAAAAAACAACCAAACGAGACCCGAGTGAATGGGGTCGATAATCAATAACCACCGCAAAAGGAGAATCCAACATGGCAGCAACCAAATCACAGATCATCGCAAAAGTCGCAGAAGACGCGGATATCAGCAAAATCCAGGCGAAAGCCGCTATCGAATCTCTCGTAGGTCAGGCCTATACTGGCGCTGGCGATGGTTTCACCATCCCGGGTCTTGGTAAATTGGTTAAAGTGGACCGCAAAGCTCGCATGGGTCGTAACCCCGCGACTGGCGAAACCATTCAGATCGCTGCAAAAACGGTTCTTAAGTTCCGTATTGCTAAAGCGGCTAAAGACGCTGTTCTTGGCTAATTTGCCTCGCGATAAAGGGCCGCTCCGATTTCGGAGCGGCTTTTTTTTGTCTTAATCGCTGAAGAATGTTTCCAATGCTTGGAAAAAATAGCGTATGTTTTTCCAATGATTGGAAAAATTACAGCACTCATTCTTCTCGCCCTCGTTATCGCGGGTTGCGCAACGCCCGCCTATGAAGACGGTACGCCGCGCGAATATTCTGATATGCCATGGAACACGCCTGCAACGTGGGAAGGTAGCATCGGGGTTCCCGGTCTCGGCGGATACGAGTAGGGGAAAGGGTTTAGGCTTGAGGCCTTAGGCTTTAGGAAATCTTTCTAAAGTCCAAGGTCTATGGACTAAGGTCTGAGACCTGAACGTTGAGTATAAAAAGTTGAAGGTCAGGAATTACTCCCGACCTTCGACGTTTGACTTTAAGACCTTCGACTATTTTTCTTGAAGGATGCGCAGCATCCGGCGGAGCGGCTCGGCCGCGCCCCACAGGAGCTGATCGCCTACCGTGAATGCGGATAGATATTCCGGCCCCATTTTCATTTTACGCAGACGGCCCACCGGAACGGTCAGCGTGCCGGAGATCGCCGCAGGCGTTAGACGCGCGATCGTATCCTCTTTGTTGTTGTCGACCACATCCACCCACTCATTGTCGTTGCGGAGGATCTCGGTGATCTCCTCAATCGAAACGTCTTTCGTGAGCTTGATGGTCAGGGCTTGAGAGTGCGAGCGCATGGCACCGATCCGCACGCAGATGCCGTCAATCGGGATGAGCGGGTCGCTCTGAAGGATTTTGTTGGTTTCCACGAACCCCTTCCATTCCTCTTTGGTTTGACCCTCTTCTACGGCTTTATCGATCCAAGGAATTAGTGAGCCGGCCAGCGGGGCACCGAACTCGTCGGTCGGGATTTCATCACCGCGCAAGTGGGCGCTCACGTCCCGGTCGATATCGAGGATCGCGGAAGAGGGCGTTTGCAATGCAGTACCCGCCGCCTGATGGAGCGAACCCATCTGGCTGAGCAGTTCGCGCATATTTTTTGCGCCCGCACCGGATGCCGCCTGATAGGTCATCGAGGAAACCCACTCGACCAAGCCGGCTTTGAAGAGGCCGCCGATCGCCATGAGCATCAGACTCACGGTGCAGTTGCCGCCGATGAAATCTTTTTTGCCCGCCGCGAGCGCACCGTCGATGACCGGCTGGTTGATCGGGTCGAGCACAATCACGGCATTGTCGACCATCCGCAACGTGGAGGCCGCATCGATCCAGTAGCCGTTCCAGCCGCTTTCGCGCAATGTGCCGTGAACGGCACCGGTGTAGTCGCCGCCCTGACAGGTGAGCACCACATCCATTTCGGCGAGCGCATCGAGGTCGAACGCATCGAGAAGTACGGAATCCCCTTTGCCCACATCCGGTGCAGCCTGTCCGGCTTGCGAGGTGGTGAAGAAGACCGGATCGATTGCTTCAAAATCATTTTCCGCACGCATGCGTTCCATCAAAACGGAACCCACCATGCCGCGCCATCCAACTAAACCAACTTTTATCATAACAAGAACCTCAAGGTAATTTATACATCTCACGGTTTTGGAATAGTGGATTGTTGGGAAAGCCTTTGGGATCTTCGTTCGTTCCGCTGTCCATGAATCCAATATTCCAATATTCCAATATTCCATTCCGCAATTCTTAATTGCGGAAAAGGACGGAACGCTATTTGATTTAAAACCGTAAAACAAGCCGCTATTGTTCGCGAATGAATTTGATTTTAGCTGAAATGATGTCGAAGAGCGGGGTCTTGTGGGAAAGTAGCCATCTTTCGCAAGGCGATGTACAGGCCGGCCTGTTTTTTCTGTTGTTGATGTGTGTGGGCATGGCCATCGATTTTGGATTGGTTGTCTACTGTATAAAACGTCCAACCCGCGTATCCGACTGGGTTCCCGCGCTCACAGCGCGATCTCTTCCCAGTCGTTTGGTGTTCCTTCTGTTTTTGATTCTTATAGGGCTGTATCTGACCAATTCGCTGGTGTACGGGATGCTTTTCTCTTCCGTTGAGGTGGAGCCGTACACCCTCTTTTTTCAAACCTTGTTCTTTCACGTTCCGGCGTTACTCATTCTCTTTGGCGTGCTGCGCCTTCAGAAAATATCCGGTTGCGAATGTCTGGGTCTGGTTCGGGGGAAGACACTGCGGATGCTCGGCCTTTCCGTGTTGCTGTATCTGGCGGCTCTTCCAATCCTCTGGTTCTACAGCTTGCTCTATCAGATCTTTCTCGATCAGCTCGGGCACAGCTTCTATTTACAGGACGTCACACAGGTTTTTCTGGCACCCATGCCGTGGCCATCGCGCGCCGCCGTTTTTTTTATCGCCATCGTCGGGGCACCGGTTTTCGAGGAAATCGTTTTTCGGGGGATTTTGTTCCCATGGTTAGTCCGTCGTGCCGGTTTTTGGCCGGGCGTTGCGGTGGTCTCCGCCCTTTTTGCGGCTATGCATCTGCACCTGCCTTCGCTTCTACCGTTGTTTCTTCTTTCGACCCTGTTCTGCGTGGCCTACGCCCGCACCCGCTCGCTTTGGGTGCCGATCGGAATGCACGCTTGCTTTAATGGGGTCACCATCATTTTCCTGACGCTGATGGGCTAAAAAACAGGAAATTTTTTCCCAGACATTGGAACGTTGTTGCAGTAGATTTTGCAGTCTTTGGAAAGGGAGATGGAATGAATTTGCTAGGAATTGATATTGGCGGAACAAAAATCGCTGTCTGCATTGGCGACGAAAATGGAAACGTTCAGGTCGAGCAACGTTTTCCCACCGACGCAAACGATCCGCAGGCTACTCTGGAACGCGCCGCAGAGGTGGTTGTTGAACTGATCGAAAAGGCTGGGCTCACCCTCGATCAAATCGACACGATCGGCATCAGCTCGCCCGGCCCCATGTGCTCGAAACGTCGTATGATTCTCAAGACCCCGAATCTTAAAGGGTGGAATCACTTCAAAATCGGTGACTTCTTTGAGGAAAAATTCAATCGCCCAACCTTTATGCAGAACGATGCCAACGGCGCGGGACTGGCCGAATATCTCTTCGGGGCTTCTAAAGGAAAAGATCTGATTTATCTCACCATGAGCACCGGCATCGGCGCCGGCATCGTCCTCGATGGAAAAGTGCTTTCTGGCACCAACGATCTCGGCGGCGAGGTTGGGCACATGACCCTCGACCTGAATGGCCCGCTTTGCGGCTGTGGGAAAACCGGTTGCTGGGAAGCAACCTGCGGCGGCAAAAATGTTGCCGATCAGATTCGAGCCGAGATTGTCGCGAACAACATTCAAACCGCAGTCCTCGCCGAGGCAGGCGGCGACCCCGCCAAAATAAGTATGAAAGAGATCTGCGCGGCCGTTCGCGCGGGCGATGTCTACGCGGTTGAGAAATGGAATGGGTTCATCGAGAAAATGGCTCATGCGGTCGGGGTCCTTTTGCAATGCTTCAACCCCGAAGCCATCGTCATGGGAACGATTGCCATCTATGATGGAGACCTCTTTATTCCTCAGATGATTGAGCGGATTCCGAAATACGCGTGGAAAAATGCGCTCGAGGTCTGCACGATTGAAGCCACCGAACTTAAAAATATCGGAGAGCTCAGCGCTCTCGCCGTCGCGCTCGATGGAGCCCGTCACCTGAACAAAGGATAATTAAAAGCGGCGCAATATTACGCAACAGATTGGTCGCGTGGCCGATGGCCGCCAGATGTGAAATTTAGGTTTCAGAGGAAAAAAGAAATATGTTAGACATTAAATTCATTCGCGAAAACACAGAGACCGTCAAACAGGCGCTCGTCAACCGCAGTGCGGAGGCAAACATCGAGGGTCTGCTCGAACTCGACCCGCTTCGCCGCTCGGCCATCACCGAAGCCGAAGGGCTCAAAACCGAACGCAACGCCGCCTCCAAAAATATTGGCGGTTTGATGAAAGAGGGAAAAAAGGACGAGGCGGAAGCCGCCAAAGAAGAGGTTCGGAAAATCGGCGACCGCATTGCCGTTCTCGATGAACAGGTGCGCGAGCTTGACGAAAAGATTCGCGATATCGTTCTGTATATTCCCAACCTGCCGCACCCAAATGTTCCGGTCGGTAAAGACGAAACCGACAATCCGGTTCTGCGCTCGTGGGGCAAATTAAAATCCTTTGATTTTAAGGCGAAACCCCATTGGGACATCTGTGAAGAGCTCAAGATCGTTGATTTTGAGCGCGGCGCAAAAATCACTGGATCGGGCTTCCCAGTTTATGTGGGGCAGGGTGCGCGCCTCCAGCGGGCACTCACTTCTTTCATGCTCGATCTGCATACCCTCGAACATGGCTACACCGAAATTGAGCCACCCTTCGTTTGCAATGCCGACTCCATGACCGGCACGGGTCAGCTCCCCAAGTTTGCCGAAGACATGTATCACATCGCCGGCGATGAGCTGTATCCCGTTCCGACCGCTGAAGTCCCGCTCACCAATCTCTATCGCGAAGAAATTATTGATGTGGATAAGCCGATCAAAATCACGGCCTATACGCCCTGTTTCCGTCGCGAAGCCGGTGCCGCCGGCCGCGACAACCGGGGGCTAACCCGCCTGCACCAATTCGGTAAAGTCGAAATGGTTAACTTTGTGAAACCCGAACAATCCGCCGCGCAGCACGAAGTTCTCATCGGCGAAGCCGAAAAAGTTCTTCAGCTTCTCGGCCTGCACTACCGGGTGATTGAACTCTGTACCGCCGACCTCGGCTTCTCCGCCGCCAAATGCTACGACATCGAACTGTGGGCCCCCGGCGTTGACCGCTGGCTCGAAGTGTCATCGGTCAGCAACTTCGGCGACTACCAAGCGCGCCGCGCGCGCATCCGTTGCCGCGACGAAAACGGCAAGCCGCAGTTTGTGCACACCCTGAATGGTTCCGGCGTGGCACTGCCGCGCCTCGTGGTTTCCATCATCGAGAACTGTCAGAATGCCGATGGCACCGTCACCGTTCCTGAAGCGCTCCGTCCCTATATGGGCGGACTCGAAAAATTATCTTAAATTCTTTTTAACCTGGAGGGAGCGCGAACATGGAAACCATAGATTTTAAGACGAACCAAACCGTTGTTTTTGATGGCGACAGTCTAACCGCTTTGCGAAGACCCCCTGCAATGGATCAGTGGCCGTGGTTGCGTATTTCGAATGCTCACCGCTCTTGGGCCGATGTGTTTTCAGAATTGCTCTTTGCTTGGCGTCCGGAACTAAACCTATCCTTTCGAACAACGGCGGTCGCCGGGTCAACCTGTCGTGACCTGAAAGAACGCTTTGACTCGACCGTCGTGGCGATCAAACCGGACTGGGTGTTCATCACGCTGGGAACGAACGATACAAACGGTGAGATTCCTTTGGAGGAGTTTGAGGCGACCCTCCGCGAGTACGCAGAGCGCGTCGGGGAGTGGGGCGGCCAAGTGGTGTTCCTCTATGGGCTGAAACCGTGTCCGCACGCCTCCGCCAAAACCGAGGCCAATGCCGAGAAGCAGCAGTCGTATTACGCTGTCGAGAAAAAGCTATCCATCGAATGTCCCAACGTCCACGGGGTCGATGTGGGCTCCGGCTTGCTTGAGAAAGCACAGATTCTCCATAAGCAGTACGACCTCCACAACGTCTACAGCGATGGCGTTCACTACAGCAACCTCGGCGCTATCATTCTCGCCGGCGAAGTTCTAAAGGCCTGCGGAGTTGTTCTTCCAACCCTTGGAACCGGTTAGGCCGGATTTCAGGGGTTCGCCGTACGAGGGCCCCGTTGTCGCCCATGAACCATTTTCGCAGAGCCGCCATTTCCTCATGTTCTTTACGTTCTTTTGCGGGCGGAACGCCTTGAAGAATTTCACAGAGGCTCATGAGGAAGTCGACATAGCGCTCTTTTAGCTTCGGGGTTTACAAAATCTCTTTAGTTGCACAGTTGGGTAGGTGTGCATGTGAAATCAGAGTCAGATTTGTTGTAAAGCAAGTTAGTTGTGTTTTCGTGCTGTGTGGGGGGAGAGGATTGACGCTCTTGCGGCCGAAATGGAGCGAAGTGTAGTGGAAACCTTAGATTCTTGCCCGCGTAACTATTTTCCATTGACTCATATGGAGATCTGTATAGTTTCTCTGAAAGATCTTTAAATAGTTTTGTCTGAAGACACAGTTTGTCTTGAAGCCAAAATTCATCACAGGGTGATATTGCAAAAGTCAGGAATGGAAAAAGGGATGAAAAATTTGCGTTGCTGTTGGGTTGGATTTGTTTGGGTGTTTTCGGCTTTACTTACTTTCGGAGCAGAAGAGGTAGCAGATGATCTGTGGCGACACATGCGCGATGGAGGACTGATTACTCAGGAGCAATATCAGTATGTTCTGAAAGAAGGTCGTCTTCCGGGGGGAACAATCGTTAAGGATTCTCCGGTTTCTGAGGAGGAGCAAAGCGACTGGCAACAACTCGCCGAACATCATGTTATTTCGTCCGAAGAACTCGCGGCTCTTCTTTTTAGCGGCTCTGTCCCCAATATGAGCGCGGCAGAAAATAAAGCCTTTGAGGAGCTCGCTCCCGTTTACCAGCCCGACCGCGCTAAACGCCTCGGATACGACCTGCGCCGCAAACACCAGAAAGTAGATTTGATTCGGCTAAAGCACAAGGAGACGATCCGTTGGAACAACGAATATGCGGAAGCGGTCGAAAAGGCGAAGACCTCTGATCTTCCATTGCGGATTGAAAACAAGGATGGACAGATCAGCGAGCTTTTTGCGTGGAGACATGGTCAACCGGTCTACCTGACCACACACAATCGTATTTCCGCAGATACGATTTCCGTCGATGAAATAAGGCCCGGCGGAAGTGAGCCGTTTGCGCTGACTGGCTCCAATGTAACGGTTGCAGTATGGGATGGTGGAAACGCAGTGAGCAATCATGTCGAATTCCCAAATGGAAGAGTTTGGTGGGGTAACGATATTTCTAATACTGCGGTTGTTGCTTCCCATGCGACGGGCGTGGCGGGAACGATTGCTGCCGCCGGAATCGACACCAATGCGCAGGGCATGGCTTATGCCGCACAAGTCGAATCCTACGACTGGAATTATAACCTTGCGGAAATGGCAGCCTGCATTGAGAGCAATGAAAACATCCAAATTTCCAATCATTCGTATGGAATGAACTGCGGGTGGGATATGAAGGTTGTGGTTAATGGTCAGTGGCGAGTTTGGCGAGGGGACACACGCCTTAGCGTAGATGAGGATTATAGGTTTGGTTGGTATCAGGAAGATTCGCAGGCACTGGACGAATTCTGTTTCAGCGCACCCTACCACCTGCCAGTCTATTCTGCTGGGAATGATCGCGGCGATTATAATGATAGCCCGTATGCGCCACAGAATGTTTATTGGAATTATCCTGTGGGAGACTGGTATTTGTCTTCGCATGATCGTCCCAGCGATGGGTTGCCTGAAGGATACGACTGCATTACGCCGTTTGGTGTATCTAAAAACATTCTGACGGTTGGGGCGGTGCAGGACTTGCCCGGCGGTTACACCAACGGCGCAACGGTTGTACTCGAATCGTACAGCGGAACTGGGCCGACGGATGACGGGCGAATTAAGCCAGACGTCGTGGCAAACGGTCAGCAACTTCATACCACGTATGGGACAAATGCCGACAGCTATGCTGATGTGAGCGGAACCAGTTTTTCTGCACCCTCGGTTTCTGGATCGCTCGCTCTCGTGCAAGAACTGCACGAACGCATCCACGGAACAGATGAGCCGCTGCTCGCCTCGTCGCTCAAAGGGATCGCTATCCACACAGCGCACGACATCGGCCTGACCGGTCCGGATTACACCTTCGGCTGGGGCCTGTTCAGTGCTCCCGTTTCTGCATGGTCGGTCACCAACAATGCATCCTGGGATTCACTGCCCTATATCAAGGAAGTGGCGTTGATCGACGGCGACTTTATTGAGTTCGAAGTATCAGCTTCGACGAATGAGCCGCTCAAAGTCACCATTGTTTGGGCTGACCCGGAAGGCTCAGTTCAACCCTGGGAACTCGACCCCACCAACCGGGTGCTGATTAACGATCTCGATCTGCGCATAATTGATTCCAGCGGAACAACCAATTTTCCGTGGGTGCTAGATTTAACTAATCCCTCCACTGCCGCGACTACGGGCGACAATGTGCTCGATAATGTAGAACAGGTCGTGGTAACGCCTCCCTCTAACACGGTCTACACCGTGAGCATAACGCACAAAGGAAGCCTGAGCAACGGTATGCAGGATGTCTCAATCCTGCTGAGCGGCAACATTGCAACCCATGCTCCTGAGTTTGTTATTCAGGAAAATATCAATAACGGTGTCGCGGATCTGGAGTGGTCAGGCGTTGTCGGCGGACTCTATCAGATCGAGGCATCCGTCGATCTTGTTGACACCAACGGTTGGCTGGAAAAGGGAACCATCAGCGCACCGAGTGAAACGCTGGACTGGATTGACACAGATTCCACCAACCACGCTATTCGGTTCTATCGGATTAAAAGAGAAAGATGAACGAGTTGAAACAGATCATTCTCGCCGCCGTGCTTGTCGCGGCGGCAATTCCTCTCTCGGCTGATATCATCTGGTCGGGGGAGAAAGGTATAAACCTGTCTTGGCTTGCTCCGGGAGATACTTTTCCTATGCCAGGTAATTTATATTTGGATTTGAATAACGATGGTAAGGACGACTTCCAGATCGGGGATCATATTGATGATCTACACCCTTCATGGTTTTATGCAAAATGCTATGAAGATAGCAGTCATACAGGCAGTTGGATCGGTGAAGCTGGCAATATAATTGGTGATTCCGCTGGCTGGGTCAGTGGAGAACATTTGTTGGTCAGCTGGATGGTGCTTTTAGATGAACAGGAATTGGGTGGCGTTGGTGCTTGGCTCGGAAAAACCGGACACATGGGCGTGAAATTTGAAGCGGATGACGGAACTCATTTCGGTTGGGTGCAGATGACCGTTTATGATGAATTCCCCGGTATGACGATTCACAGCTGGGCGTACGAAACTACTCCCGACGTCGGCATTGTCGCCGGAGCCGTTCCCGAACCCTCGTCTGTTTTTCTCGTGTTCCTCGGCGCATTCACCCTTTGGGGACTAAAGTTTCGCAAAGACCGTAGGGTTGCAGATAAAAATGAATAGCCCTGCCCAATGACGGGGTTATTCAACAGCCTGACGCATTCTGAACCTTGTACTATCGTTTTTAGTTCGATGCCTCCGGGGCGGTTCCAACCCTTGGAAAAAGGTGATGCCTTTGCGAGGTGAAGCCCTGAAATCCGGCGTAGCCGGTTCCAAACCTTGGAAAAACTACTGAGTAGATCTTCCACGGGTTGGAAAAATCCTCAGCCGAGAGTTTTCTGGGATAGATCACCGGCTTTTTTAGCGTATTCGCGGAAGAGCTTGAGATAGATCTCATAGTTTTCAAGCGAGACGCCGGGCGGAGTCTGGTGATCGCAACTGATCAGGAACCCGCCTTGAGCCGCTGTCGGTAATAACCGCTCGAATTCGGCGCGCATGGCTTCTTCGCCCTCGGGCATCGTCATCTTGTCGAATGAGCCGATGTAGAGCTGCTTGGGGTTGTTTTCGCGAAGTTTCGCCATATCGACCCCCGCCTGCCGTTCGAGCGGAAGGATGCCTTCGAGCCCGGCTTCGGCGAACCAACTTGACGCTTCGTGGACATCGCCGTCGGAGTCGATCATGGCGCGGATGCCTTTTTTCTTCAGGTGTGGCACGACGATTTCGTAATATGGTTTCATGAATTCGTCGAATAGCTCTTTGGAGAGCATCGGGCCGTTGTTGTAGCTCATATCTTCCGCAAAGGTCATGAAGTCGGGCGTGACGGTTTCGCAGATTTTATCGATGATTTTCACCATCCACTCGGCGTTTTCGCGGTTGATGCGGTGCATGAGTTCCGGCTCGTCGTAGAATGCGTAGAGGTGCTCTTGGATTCCGAAGAGGGTGCGCGGAAGCCAGAAAAATCCGTCGAGCGAAAACCAGAGGACGGCTTCCCCGGTCTTCTGCCATGCCGCCCATTCTTCAAGTTGTTTCGGTTTGACTGGCCATTCGTCCAGAACCTGAAATAGGAAGGGGCGGAGTTTTTCGTAATCTTCCATGGTTCCGATCAGCCCAGCTCCGTGACGTTCAGGTTTTGGAGCATCCCAATGTATGGCCCGATACCAGCCCTGCGGGTAGATATCGACGCCGAAGTGGCGGCAGAGGTCGTAGCGGTCTGTTAGCGCGGGATCCAGCCCTTCGCCGTGCCAGCGGTCGATAGTTTTGTCCCACCAGTCTGCCCACTCGACAATCGGAAGTTGATCGAAGGGTTCAAAGTTCATTACGGCGTGAAAGCGTTCATTGGGGGTCATGGTTTTCATAAAAATCTCCTGAATGAGGGAGCTATCATACGGGCCTATCAATAATAACTCTTTGCATATATTGACGAATAAGTTGTTGGATGTTATCTTTATTGGCGTGAGAACCTTGCATTTAGAGTTGCGTGATCGCGGCAACAAATCCGACATAAAGGAATTCGGTTTCGGCATGGAACGGTTTCCCGCCTTTGAGTCGTCGGGGAAAATATTGCACACACATGATTTGATCGAATTGGTGTATGTCTGCCGAGGTGAGGGGACCCATATTCTCGGCGCGCAGGAAGCTCCGGCGGTTCCGGGTTCGTTGGTGATCATTCATCGCAATCAGATGCATGGATTCAAAACCGGCCCCGGCGGGCTCGATCTCATTAATCTCTATCTCGATATCAATCGTTTCCCGGTTCCGCTCATGCCGGAAGGGTTGCAAAACATCCTGCCGCTCATCATTCCGCTCCATCCTCGCTTCCGTCACAACCTGCGTAACGTGATTCATCTTCGCTTCGAACAGCCAGATGAGATCGAAAGGCTATTGCTTAGAATGCAAACAGAGCTCGAAGAGCGGCGCGAAGGATTTCGCGAAAGTTTCCAGCACACGTTCGCGCTGTTTTTAATTGAAGCCTGCCGTTGCTATCGTTCTCAACAGAAACTACCCGTCGCAGGGCAGGCGAGCGGTGTTGCCGGAACCAGTTCTGCCGCGCGGGTCGAACGGCTCTGCCGCCATCTCGACACCCACTTCAGCGAATCGCTCCGGCTCGACGACCTCGCCCGCCTGACCGGCCTGCAGAAAAACTATCTCTGCCGCGCCTTCAAAGCGCACACCGGACAAACCGTTTTGCACTACATCCTCCAACAGCGTCTCGGACAGGCCATGCTTCTCCTTCGACAAACCACTCGCCCGATTGTTGAGATTGCTCTCGAAAGTGGCTTCAACGATCTGCCCCATTTTAACCGTACCTTCCGCCGCGAAGTGGAAATGACCCCGAGCGAGTATCGGCGGCAGTGGAATTGACGGCTTGTTCCAAAACAGCAAACAGCGGTAGATTGCAAAAGATGAACCTGATCGAAAAAGTTAAAGAAGCGATCGAGCGGGAAAAACTCATTTCTGAGGGAACCCGCATCGTCGTCGGCGTCTCCGGCGGAGCGGACTCCGTCGCGCTGCTGCATATTTTGCATCGGCTGGGTTTCAACATTACTGCCGCGCATCTCAACCATTCGATTCGCGGCGCGGAGGCCGATGCGGATGAAGCCTTCGTCAAAGAGCTTTGCAAAAAACTCGGCGTCGAGTGTATCACCGCAAAAATAGACGTGCCAGCCCTCGCCAAAGAAAAAGGCATCTCCCTCGAAATGGCGGCCAGAGAGGCCCGGCATGAATTCTTTCGTTCGGTGATTTCCCGTGGCACGGCGGAGTCTTTGGCGGAGACGGCTGACCTCTGTCCTCTGACCTCTGTCATCTGCCTCGCTCACCACGCCGATGACCAACTCGAAACCTTCTTTCTCCGCGCGGCTCGTGGTTCGGGGCCCGCAGGCCTCGGCGGCATGAAAAGTTTCCAAACATTGGAAAAATGTAGCAAGCCGTCATGCAATGACTTCCAATGTTTGGAATTTATGACGCCATTGGCGTCAAACGTAGACGCGGTGGCTCAAAGACCCTCGATACTTCGGGGCCCCCCGCGTTCTCCATGTTCGGGAAACGCGGTGGGGACACCGCGTCTACAGGGGGAGTTGATCCTGATCAGACCCATGCTTGGAATCCGCCGGAGTGAAATTGTCCAATGGTTGGAAACCAACTGCGTTGGGGTACAGGGTAAAAAGGGTGCAGGCTCAGCCTGCTGGCGTGAGGATGCGAGCAATGCCGACGAAACGATTCCGCGCAACCGAGTGCGGCATCAGATTCTTCCAACCCTTGGAAAAATCAATGAGCGCGCCGCCGAAAACATTCTCCGCACCATGGAAATTCTGCGCGATGAGGAAGCCGATCCTGAAAAGGCCGCCCGCCGCCGCGCGGCGCGCGACTGGCTGATCGAACATGGCGTCACCCCGACTTTTGATGCGGTCGAGCAGTTCATCAAATTCTCCGCCCGCACCGATGGAACGCACCACCTCGATCTCGAAGGTCTTCGCGTCGTCAATGAATACGGGAAGTTGAACGTAGACGCGGTGTCCTCACCGCGTTTCTCCGTTCACATGGAAGAAGGCGTTGGAATTCTGCGCGGAAAGTGGGAAGCCTCCGTTTCGCTCGCAAAGATCGCGGGCCGTGAAGCGATCATCCGAACGGTGAAGCCGGGCGACCGAATGAGCCCGTACGGCATGGAGGGTTCGAAAAAACTTCAGGATATTTTTACGGATCTCAAAATCCCCAAAGCGCGGCGCGCGAATTGGCCGGTTGTGGTTTGCGACGGAGAAATCATCTGGCTCCCCGGCTACCGCATTGCCCGCGGGTGGGAGCTTGTTGGTGATGCTGAGCCCGCACTCCACTTGTTTTGTGATTGATGGGGGACGGCGTCACTCTGAGCGGGCGGCGTGTCCGCCAAAGCTTTCGCGACGGCGAGAGCCCGCGATAGAGTGAATGCGGTGGGTGGGATTATTTCTATTTCTTCTTATTCATACTCCGAAGAATAGGTTGCTCGATAGGAGTGGGAATAGAGTTCAAAAAGGTTTCCGAATGGATCTTCTAAATAAACCATTTTATACGGCTTCTCATCATCTTCAGGGTGATATCTCATGATATCCATTCTTACTTTTCCACCGTATTGTTCAACTCGATCCATCACGCCTTGAAAATCATCTGTTTCTAAGCAGAAATGGAAGATCCCGATCTTAGAGAAATCGACCTGATGCCTCTCTTCTCTTTCTTTCATTTCAAACAGTTCGACTCCAATGCCATCTGTCGTGACGAGGTGTGCAATGTTGAAGCCTTTGAACCCATCTCCGAATACAGCGACACACATTTTTCCGATGGCGGTTTCCTGTTCTTCTAGGACTTCTGATTTATCCATGACGATATCAAGACCTAACGCCTTCGTATAAAACTCTACGGCTTTAGCCATTTCTCCGACCATAATTCCTACATGACTCATCTTCATAGTGCCCTCACTTTCAGGTTAGTTAACAGCGGTTGAGCAAGAGACGGTGCGAGAGAACAGCGAGGCTTGAGGCGAGATCTTCGCGCTGAAGAATGACGTGCTCCGGCACGGTGAGTTTGGCTGGGGTGAAATTCCAGATGCCACGGATCCCGCCTTCAATCATCGTGTCGGCAATGCCCTGGGCGACGGATGCCGTGGCGGTGAGAATCCCGATTTGTACATGCATCCGTTTGGCGAGGTTTGGCAGTTTTTTGATATCGAGAACGGTTTTTCCGTGAATCGTTTTTCCGATTAGTTTGGGGTTGGCGTCAAATATCGCGACAATTCGCAACCCATGCTGTTCGAAGCCTTGGTATCCGAGGAGGGCGGTGCCGAGGTTGCCGGCCCCGACCAGAAATGCATCGGAGGTATTGGACCAACCCAGAAATTCCTCAATGGCGGTGATGATTTCATTGATTTCGAACCCGAGGCGGGGTCGACCGACGGCGCCTGTGATGGCCAAATCTTTTCGTACGACGATGGGATCGAGCCCCAGTTCGCGGGCGACGACGGCTCCGGAGGCGTATGCCTCGTCCTTTTCTTTCATTTGTCGCAATAGCCGCAGATAGAGCGGTAACCGCTTCAGTGTAGGTACGCCCGCTGTTCTTTGTTCCATTTGACTCATCATCCATTCTCCGAATTGTCCACATCGTATCAGCGTAGAACCATTTCCGTCAATGAGGACGGTGGTTACGCTGCGACGGTCTGTTCCATTGGACCTAGGGCCACCCTCTTCAGGGCTCGCTGGGCGGCTTCGATAATGCTTCCGGCGATTGGGTCGACCGGCGTGTCGTTTACCCAGACGCGGCAGGGAGGCACGCTTCCGTCCCCGGGTACGACTCCGGTGAATCCAGCCAGCCGGACTTGGGATTTCATTTTTGCAGAGAGAAGAAAATTCAACTGCTTAAACAAATTGGCTTCTTCCGTATAGTGACCCGGGTCCGTGCAAATCGTGATTTCAACATGTTTCATGGTCGTCTCCCTCTACTGTCTGTTTCAGTGAATGGATGCAATAATATTTATATATCGATATAAAGCAATCGATAAGTAAATATTTTATTCGGGTGGGTCAGAGCGGGGGGGGGCTAGAATGGGGCGAAGGGCTTGATAATGTGGGGGGAGGCGGGTACTCTTTCGCAACTTTCTACCCATAAGGATTTCAATATGACCGAAAAAAATGTGAAGAGACCTGCTGATCCCGCCGGAAAACCGGGGCGCAAAAAGCCGCCGCAGGTGAAGCCCGCGATGCCGATGCGCGGATTTGCTGTCTGGTTTTTGATGATGGCGCTCGTCTTGATGGCGGTACAGATGTTCAACAAGCCCGCGGCGGCAGAACGACTCGACTATAATCCCAATTTCACCCAGATGGTTCAGGGCGGTCGAATTACCAGCTGCGAAATTGTCCGGGAGTCGTCCGGTACTACCTATGTGACGGGTGAGCTGACGGATATCAATGAAGAGGGCGGGGGCTTTAAAGAATTCCGCGTAGACGTACCGAGCGTTGAGGCGGTTACGGCACTTTTACTGGCAAGCGATGTTCAGTTTAAGGTGCGGCCCATTTCGGTGTTCTGGCAGGCGTTCTGGAACATCGCCCCGTTTATTATCATTTTCATGATCATCTATTTCATCTTTTCCCGGCAGATGAAAAGTGCCGGGGGCCGTGCAATGAGCTTCGGCAAGAGCCGCGCCAAGCTGATGAAGAAGGACGATGAAAACAAAATCACCTTTGCGGATGTTGCGGGGGTCGACGAAGCCAAAGATGAGCTGCAGGAAGTGGTCGAGTTTTTGAAAAACCCAAAA
Source organism: uncultured Verrucomicrobiota bacterium (assembly GCA_964476065.1). Classification (GTDB taxonomy): domain Bacteria; phylum Verrucomicrobiota; class Kiritimatiellia; order Kiritimatiellales; family Tichowtungiaceae; genus Tichowtungia. Next base: position 18,142 of record CAYYYX010000036.1, read on the forward strand.
CAGTTCCAGCGTTTGGGTGGAAAAATGCCCAAGGGCGTTTTGCTGGCCGGTGCTCCCGGAACCGGCAAAACCCTGATCGCCAAAGCGGTTGCAGGCGAAGCCGACGTGCCGTTTTTCAACATCAGCGGTTCGGACTTTGTCGAAATGTTTGTCGGGGTCGGCGCCAGCCGGGTTCGCGATATGTTTGAGCAGGGCCGCAAAAATGCGCCGTGTATTATTTTTGTCGACGAGATCGATGCGGTCGGCCGCAGTCGTTTTTCCGGCATGGGCGGCGGGCACGACGAGCGCGAGCAGACGCTCAACGCGCTTCTCGTGGAGATGGACGGTTTTGAAACCGAAGAAGGCATCATCATCATTGCGGCCACCAACCGGCCCGATGTGCTCGACCCCGCGCTCATGCGTCCCGGTCGTTTCGACCGTCAGGTGTTTATCGACCTTCCCAATCTCAAGGGCCGCGAAGAGATTCTTGGAATCCACGTCAAGCGGGTGACGCTGAGTGAGGATATTGATCTTCAAAAAGTCGCTCGCGGAACGCCCGGCTTCTCCGGTGCCGACATTATGAACCTCGTCAACGAGGCCGCATTACTTGCCGCCCGTCGCGGGGCGGAGGCGGTGGAACAGCCTGATTTTGAAGAAGCCCGCGATAAAGTTTCATGGGGTCGTGAGCGTCGCAGTCATATGCTCGATGACGAAGAGAAAAAGCTGACCGCTTATCACGAAGCGGGACACGCGATTGTCATTGCGAAGACCGAGCAGACCGAGCCGTTGCATAAAGTCACCGTCATTCCGCGCGGACGCGCACTGGGCGCCACGATGCAGTTGCCGGAAAAAGACCGCTACACACAGGGCCGCACACGTCTCTTTGGTATACTGGTCGGTCTCATGGGGGGGCGCGTCGCCGAAGAGTTGATCTTCAACGATGTCACCACCGGAGCGCAGAATGACATTGAACGAGCCACTCGAATTGCCCGTGCGATGGTCTGCGAATTTGGAATGAGCGATGCGCTCGGCCCGCGCAACTATGGCTCCGGCGAGCAACAGATGTTCCTCGGCCGTGAAATCCATCGCAACGAAGTCCACAGCGATAAAATTACGCAGCTGATCGACGCCGAGATCGACCGAATTCTCAAAGAGGCCCATGATGCCGCCCGCGCGATTCTCGAAAAACACCGCGATAAATTAGAGCTTATCTCCAAAGTACTCATCACCTATGAGACCATCGATGGCGATCAAATCATGAACATGCTCGAAACCGGTGAAATCCCAGATGAGCTAAAGAACGGTAAAACCCCTGAAGAAAAACGGGCGGAAGAAAAAGCGGCAGAAGAGAAGGCCGCGAAAGAAGCTGCGAAAGCCGAAGCTCCCGCTGATGATGACTCTTCTGAGGAAACCCCGGCAGAGACGGAAGAACCCGCGTCTGAAGTTGACGTGTCAGAAGAGCCGTCTATTGAGGAGCCGGAAGACAAGCCCGCTGAATAAAGTTTCCAAGGTCTGGAAACGTTAAGCCCCGTCTTTCCAATGTTTGGAAAACGGGGCTCTTCTTTTTTCCAAACATTGGAAAACAGAGAGTTCAACGCAGAGCGGCGGGAAGGCCTTTGTGTTGTTTACCAACACAACCCTGATGCGCCGAGTGGCTGATGCGGTTCGCGAGACGGTTGAAATGGATGGTTTCGATCTGTTTGTACAGGGCACCGGCCTGCCGCCGCAAACCATGCTGAAGCGTTTTCAAGAGCACGGTTCTGCCGTGCTCTTTGGCGTCGACCGCTTCTGGATGGGTGTCGATGTGCGCGGTGAAGCGTTGAGTAACGTCATCATCGTCCGCTTGCCGTTTGCGGTCCCCGACCAGCCGCTGGTCGAAGCGCGCCTCGAGCAAATCAAGGCGACCGGCGGCGATCCGTTCAAAGAATATTCGCTGCCCTCCGCCGTCATCAAATTCCGGCAGGGGACGGGCCGACTCATCCGCACGCAGAGCGACGAAGGCCGGATCGTCATCCTCGACCCGCGTGTTACCACCAAATGGTATGGGCGTTACTTCCTGCGCGCGCTACCCGAATGCCCCGTCGAAGCGGAACCGCTGGACGAATTTTAAAGTAGAACGAGCGTCCCGCTCGTTTAAGCAAGCGGGGACGCTTGCGCTACTTTCGGGGATGTGTCGCATCTCGCTCGGCTCGTTGATTTACAAGGTTCGGAACGTGGGGCGGACATTCCTGTCTGCTCATCCGTTTTCACCAATTTCAGTCTGTTTTCGGTCTTTGCAGGCAGGATGCTCCGAAGTGTCGCGAGTTTCCAACCTGCGGTACGTACCGCCGCCATCTTGGCGGCCTTGTCCCAGAAACAAACGGAAGAATATCTAGGGCGCAGAGGACGCAGAGAATTCTTTGCGGAGCTCTGCGCACTTAGCGACTTTGCGTTGAGGTCAAAAAAGCCGCCCAGGAAGGGCGGCTTTTCAGGTTGCCTGTCGGCGCTGCCGACTAGCGGCGCGGGCCGGAGCGTCCGCGGGGCGGGCCGCCTCGGCTTCCGCCACCACGGTTTCCACCTCCACCACGACTTGGCGGGCCGGAGGGTTTGCGCGGGCGCGGTCTGCGTACCGGATCGGGGAGCTTGAGCATGTCCTCTTCAGGATGGGTGCAGGCCAGACGTTCGCCAAGTAGTTCTTCGATCGCGGGCAGTTCGAACGATTCGCGTTCGCAGGCGAAGGTGACGGAGATTCCTTTTTTGCCAGCCCGGCCAGTGCGGCCGATGCGATGGACGTAGTCGTCGGGACGTTCCGGAATATTGAAGTTGACGACGTGGGTGATGTCGTCGACATGGATTCCGCGTCCGGCGACGTCGGTGGCGACGACGATTTTGCAACGCCCTTCTTTGAAGTCGGCCAAGATGCGCTGGCGTTTGTTCTGGGCGACGGCACCGGAGAGGATTTCGCAATCGATTCCGTAGCGGTAGAGGGCGTCTGCAAGACGTTCCGTCTGATCGCGGCGGTTGGTGAAGATGAGCACCGATCCGACTCCGGTCTCTGCTTTGAGGAGGTTGTAGAGGAGCGGGAACTTTTCTTTGTCGGTAACCAGGAAGACTTGCTGGTCGACGAGTTCAGTGGCGGCGTGGTCGGGTTCGATTTCAATTTTGCCGGGATCAACCATCCAGTCGGAGGCGAGACGCATAACGGCATCGTCGAGCGTGGCGCTGAAGAGCAGGGTCTGACGCTTCTCTTTCGGAGGCGTTTTATAGACGATGCGACGGACATCGGGGATGAAGCCCATGTCGAGCATGCGGTCCGCTTCGTCGATGACGAGGGTTTGAACATCTTGCAGGTTGATGACGCCTTGTTGAACGAAGTCAATCAGGCGGCCGGGGGTGGCGACGACGATGTCGACGGGCTCATCAAAGATGCGGCGCTGTTTGTCGTAGTCGATTCCGCCGTAGACGGCGGCGGTGCGGCAGGGGGTGTATTTGCCGAGTTTTTCGGCGTCGTCGCGGATCTGCATGGCGAGCTCGCGGGTCGGGGCGAGGATCAGCGCACGCGGACGACCGAGTTCGGGGCGGCCTTTTCCGTTGCGGAAGAACTGAGTGAAGATGCCAAGCAGGAAGGCAGCGGTTTTGCCGGTTCCGGTCTGCGCATTCCCAGCCATATCCTTCCCCTCAAGGGTCAGCGGAAGAATTTCGGCCTGAATCGGGGTGCAGTATTTGAACTTCAGATCATCAATGGCGTGCATGATGTCATCGGGCAGGTCGATATCGTGGAAGCGGGTTTTCCCCTCTTCGGGCTCCACCTTGAAAGAGGTGGGATCCCACGGCTTGGAAGGTTTTTTTGGCGGACGCGGTTTTTGTTCCCGTTCCTGCTGTTGCTGCGGGCGCTGACCTTGCGGCTTGCGGCCTGTCCTGAGCTGAGTCGAAGGGCGATGTTGCGGGGCATCTTGCGCAGCGGCCTTTGTTTTTGGCTTTTTCGGGCCGGATTTTTTTGCGCCGCTCTTGTTGGCATCTGACGGCTTGTAGGTTTCCTGTTTTTTAAACAGCTTTCCAATTTGTTTTACGAATGAGGGCATAGGTTCTCTTTGGGTTAACGATTTTTAGCATCCAATTTTCGATTGGGATGGCAAGGCCTCCGGTGCTTCTTTTTTTCGTTAAGACCAGAGGACAGCGTCGACTATTTGTCGAGGGGGCGCATTAAAGAGGTTTCGGGTTTGTATTGCCAACTCTAAATTGGGATTTAAAATGGGGCGCTTTATGAGGGGGAAAGGAAGTCGATGCAAATTGCCTGTTTAGATTTAGAAGGAGTTTTGGTTCCAGAGATTTGGATCAATGTGGCGGAGCGTACCGGCATTGATGCGCTTCGCGCGACGACCCGCGATATTCCCGACTATGATGCGCTGATGCGCCAACGTCTACGGCTTCTGGATGAGCACAACCTGAAGCTTGCCGATATTCAGGAGGTCGTTGCGGGCATGGGTCCGATGGACGGCGCGTGCGAGTTCCTGGATCTGTTGCGGCAAACCTTTCAGGTCATCATTCTTTCCGACACCTTTTACGAATTTGCCGCGCCGCTGATGAAACAGCTGGGGCACCCCACTCTGCTCTGCCATCGTCTGGACATTGATGGCGAGGGTCGTGTGGCGGACTATCATCTACGGATGCCCGAGCATAAGCGCGAGGGGGTCAAGGCCCTGCACCAGTTGAACTTCAAGGTGATCGCTGCCGGTGATTCCTATAACGACACCTCCATGCTATCGGAGGCCAATGCCGGCATTCTGTTCAGCCCGCCGCAAAATGTGATTGATGAATTTCCACAATTCCCTGTAACCACCACCTATAACGAACTCACCGCCGCTTTCAAAAAAGCATCCGCCGAAATCTAAGGAGAAACCCCATGGTACGTAAAGAGCATCATATTGTTAAACATCTGATCCAGCTTCAGGATTTAGTCGCAGCCCGCGCCCAACAGCAGGCCGCGCAACCGAAGCAGAAACTGGTTCAACTCGACAAAAACATCAAAACCCTGACCGACGAGCTGTCTCCTGATCTGCGGAATAACTTCAACCGCCTTGTTCAGAAGAATGTGGAAGCGCTTGCCCCGATCACCGGAGACAACTGTTCCGGCTGCGGATTCGCACTCACCAAGACGATGGTCAACAACATCAATGGCGGGGCGGTCGAGATGAGTCGCTGTCCGAACTGCACCCGGATGCTTTATGCCCCCGACGTGCCCCTGACTCGCACCGCACCGCGCCGCCGTTGGGGTGATCCCGTCAAACGCGGCATTGAGCGTTTCACTGCGCCGGAGCTGATGATTCACAAATTAAAAGGAAGCACTCAGGAAGAGATCCTGCTGGAGATGTGCGAAAACATGCAGGCCGAAGGTTATATTGAGGAATGCGCCGACCTGCACGACGCCGCGATGCGTCGCGAGGCGATTGTCTCCACGGCCGTCGGCCAGATGATGGCCTTCCCGCACATTCGCGGCGTTGAAGGGGGCGGACTAACCCTTTCCCTTGGCGTCAGCAAAAAGGGAATCGATTTCGGAGGAACCACCAAAACGAAACTCTTCTTCTATATGGTCATTCCGACGGCCGCGAGCGCCTTCTATCTCAAGCTTCTTGCCGGCCTCACCCAGAGCTTCTCAACCGCCGCTTCACGCGAGCCCCTACTGAAAGCCAAGAGCCAGGAAGATCTCTGGAAAGCGCTTACGAAAGGCACCAAAGTACTGATCCGCTAATCTCGGGCAGTCTCTATGTGCGAACGGGTTTTTCCAATCATTGGAAAAACCCGTTTTCTTTTTTCCACTCGACCAACGGGAGAGAGGCCGTCGCTATTGTGACGGCAGTGACCTACAGGGAGCGGCAAACCTTGGAAAAATTGGCCGAAAAAGTTCCAGCCATTGGAAAAAACGGCTCTTCTCGGATGTGCGTTTTTTCACTCGCATCAAATCATTGAGGTCCC
>CAYYYX010000037.1:0-23534 GCA_964476065.1 uncultured Verrucomicrobiota bacterium
CGGTGAACTCCGCGATCGTCACTTCGTGGTCGCTGATTTTGTAGCTGTAGCTCACTCCGCCGTAGCCGATGGAGTCGTTTGCATTTCCGGCGTTGCCGATCGTCACATACGCGGCATTCGCCACGCCCGCGCTGAGCAACAATGCCATCATCATTTTCCATCTGTTCTTCATGTCCAACCTTTCCTTTTATTGTTTCTACACTAAATAAGGCATTAAACTTGGGGGGGGGGGTGAAAATCAAGACCTTATTTGAACTATTTTTAAAAGGTTCCAGCACTTCCATCGAACGGATTTTTTTAATTTCTACTTTTTTGCGCTCTCTGCGCTCTTTTGTGGTCAAATAAATTCCTGTAGTCTGCCGCGCATGATTAAAAAACTATTTCTCCTCGACGGCATGGCGCTGGTCTACCGATCCTACTTCGCCTTCATTCGCAACCCGATGATCAATTCGAAGGGTAAAAACGTCTCGGCTGTTTTTGGATTCATCAATGCGTTGTTAGAGATCATCGATAAGCAAGACCCCACGCATCTGGCCGTGGCGTTCGACGTCTCCGGGCCGACGTTCCGGCACGACGAATTTCCGGAATACAAGGCGCAGCGCGACGAAACCCCCGAAGAAATCCGCGCCGCCGTCCCGCAGATCAAAGAATTCCTCGAAGCGTTCAACATTCCCGTGCTAACGAAGCAGGGCTTTGAGGCCGACGACATCATCGGCACCCTCGCCCGCCGCGCAGAAAAGGACGGCTTCGACACAACCATGGTGACACCGGACAAAGATTTCGCCCAGCTGGTCGACGAACACACCTTTATGATGAAGCCCGCCAAAAAAGGGCAGGACCCCGAAGTGCTCGGCGTGCAGGAAATCCTCGAACAGTGGGGCATCGAAAAGATTGAACAGGTCGTCGACATCCTCGGGATGGCGGGCGACGCCGCCGACAACATCCCCGGCATTCCCGGCATCGGCCCCAAAACCGCGCAAAAGCTCATCGCGCAGTACGGCTCGATGGAAAATATGCTCGCGCACACCGACGAGCTGAAGGGCAAGCAGAAGGAAAATATCGAAGCCAACGTCGAGCGCGCACATCTCTGCAAGCGGCTCGTCACCATCCACACCGAAGTGCCGATCGAAGAATCTCCTGCCGATCTGATTCGCGGCAAACTCGACGAGGCAAAGCTCTCTGCCCTCTTCTCCGAATTTGAATTCACCTCGTTCTCAAAACGGCTCTTCGGCAAAGCGCCCGCCCCCGCCGCACGGGCGACATTCATGTCGCCCCCTACTACGGACGGGCAAGGGGATCTCTTCGCCTTTGCGGAATCCAATGCTCCTGCTGCCGCGCCAGAATCCGAAGAACCCGCTTACAAAACCCTCGCCGACATCAAACACACCTATCATTTAGTTCAGACGCTCGAAGAACGCATCCAGCTAGCTGAAAATTTAATGGGTGGAGCGTCACGCTCCTTGTGTTTCGACACAGAGACGACGGGGCTGGATCCGCGAAGCGACAAATTGATCGGCATCGCCTTTGCGACCAAACCGCACGAAGCGTGGTATGTGACATTGCCACCTGTCCTGAGCTCCGCCGAAGGGCCGGATGATTCCGAGATGAAAAAAGCGCTGGAGCCCTTTGCGGCTCTGTTTGCCGATGAGAGCATCGAAAAGGTTGGGCACAACCTCAAGTTCGACATCGCCATGATGCAAGCGGCGGGCATTGAAGTGAAAGGGAAGCTGTTCGACACCATGATCGCTCACTACCTGCTCGATCCCGATCAGCGGCACGGACTTGACCGGCTCGCCGGTTCTCATTTGAACTATGCACCTGTTCCGATCACGGCGTTGATTGGAGAGAAAAAGAAGGAACAAATCAGCCTGCTCGAAGCGCCGCTCGACCAGTTGAGCGACTACGCCTGCGAAGACGCAGACGTGACCCTTCAGCTGAAAGAACTTTTTGAACCGCTCCTCGAGACGCGGAAGCTCAAAGAGGTTTTTGAAACAATTGAATGCCCGCTGATTCCGGTACTGGTTGAAATGGAAGCCAACGGCGTCGCGCTCGACACGAGTGCGCTCGGCGAGATTTCCATCAAACTGGCAGGCAAAATTGAAGGCTATAAAAAGCAGGTCTTCGAACTGGCGGGGCACGAATTTAATCTCAACTCCCCCAAACAGCTCGGCGAAGTTTTGTTCGACGAAATGCATCTGGTCGACAAGCCCAAGAAAACCAAAACGGGGCAGTACAGCACCAACGAAGAAGAGTTGAGAAAACTGGTGGCCGATCACGAGATCATCGGAATCCTTCTCGACTACCGCGGCGCGACCAAACTCAAGAGCACCTACGTCGATGCCCTGCCCGAAGACATTTGCGAAAAAACCGGCCGCATCCACACCTCCTTTAATCAGGCCGTCACCACCACCGGACGCCTCGCCTCCTCCGACCCGAACATTCAGAACATTCCGATCCGCACCGAACAGGGACAGGAAATCCGCCGCGCATTCGTCGCGGGCGGAAAGGACTTCACCCTGCTCGCCGCTGACTACTCGCAGATTGAGCTGCGCATCATGGCGCACTTGAGCGGCGACGAGGGAATGAAACAGGCCTTCATCGATGGCGAAGACATTCATACCGCCACCGCCGCCAAAGTCTTCGGTGTATCGCTCGACGAGGTGACCAAAGAGCAGCGCCGCCGCTCCAAAATGGTCAACTTCGGCATCATCTACGGCATCTCCGCCTTCGGCCTCTCGCAACGCCTGCGCATCCCGCGCAAAGAGGCCGCCGAAATTATCGAAAACTATTTCGCGCAATACCCCGCTGTGAAAACGTTCATGGACGGCACCATCGAAAGCGCCAAAGAAAAGGGCTACGTCGAAACCATCTCTGGACGACGACGCCACCTCCGCGATATCAACTCCGCCAACGGAACCGTCCGGGCCGCCGCCGAGCGCTACGCCATCAACGCGCCGATTCAGGGCTCCGCCGCCGACCTGATTAAAATCGCCATGATCCGCATTGAAAAAATGCTCCAAGGCAAAAAGACCAAGATGCTCCTGCAGGTGCACGACGAACTCGTATTCGATCTCCACAACGACGAGCAGGAACTCATCGCCGAGATTCAGACCCTCATGCAAGACGCCCTGCCCCTAAGCGTCCCTCTCATCGTTGACTGCGGGGTCGGAGAAAACTGGCTTCAGGCGCATTAGGGGGCGTTGAACCACGAATGAACACGAATTCACGCGAATAAGAATGGGGATTTTTTAGCCACAAAAAACACAAGAAGGCACAAAAAATATCCGCACCACTTTTTGTGCGTTTTCGTGTTTTTTGTGGCGATTCTCTTCCTCCCCCCATTGAAACGTTTTGGTTTCGATCGAAGGACAATCTCCGCTCTCGCTTCGATTCGCAAGAGACTGTAGGCTTGGCGAATGGACAGCAAGTTGGAGAAACGATTTCGGGATCGGGCGGTGGAGCTAGGAAACTCCGGCGATCCGGCGGCGCTTCCCGAGCTGGCCGAACTGACCCGCTCGCCAGCCGCCAATATACGGAGGCTGGCCGCATCGGCCATCGGAAAGCTTGCCGGGCTGGCTGATGCAAAAACGGCTATCTCTGCTCTTGCTCCGATGCTCCGCGACACCAAACCCCAGGCGAGGCAATACGCCGTGAAAGCACTCAAGGCCTACGGAACCGCCGCCAAAGATATTTTGCCGGACTTGCGCGACATGGCCATCAGCCCCGTCGAAAAGGACTATAACCAGCGGGATGCAAAACTAGCCGTCGAAACCATCGAGGAGGCTTTGCGTATCGAAGAAAAGCAAGCCATCCGCCACTGCCAGCGCTGCGGCGTCGAACTGGAGGCCGACGAATTTGTCCGCTCCCAAAAAGCCTTCCAGCGCCCCTTCTGCAACTATTGCTTCGACGAGGTTTTTCTGGAACGCCGCAATTTTGAAACCAAAGTGGAACTGCAAAAGAAAATCCGCGCCAAAGACGGAACGTGGGTGCAATCCCACGGCGAACGGCTGATCTGCGAAGCGCTCGATTCCGCAAACATACAATACCGCTACGACGAACGCTTCCGCATCCTCGACGGCTACGCCATTCGCCCTGACTTCTATCTGCCTGAATTCGATGTCTACATCGAATACTGGGGCATGGACACCGCTGACTACAAAATTGGTATGCTCAAAAAACAAACGCTCTACCAACAGCAGGGCAAGCGCCTCATCTCGCTCTACCCCGCCGACAAACCCCGCATCAAAACCATCCTGACGGAAAAACTGGGGAAGTTCGGTGAGAGCACTAAGATTTTGAACCGCGAATGAACACCAATGGACACTAATTAATGGATCAATTGACGCCACATTATGACGGGGAAAGTAGCAATAATATCCTCTTGCGATATTCTGAAATGCCCCGAATCAAGGAGGATTTAACAATTGAAATAGCTCTCTTGGACCGAAAGCTCACAAGCAAAAAGGCCCAAGAGTACCTTATGCAAGGGGTTCTGCGGCGTGTGTTAATTCTAACAAGATGTATTGAAAACATTTTCACTGCATTCCCTATCAGCCGAACAGATCCTTTACCAGAAATGACCCGTACCGATATAAACATTAATCTTCATGCATTTTCCATGAATGTCTATGGCTCACTAGACAACCTTGCATGGGTTCATGCGCTTGAAAAAGAGCTATATAACGCATCTGGAAAAGGCACACTGACCAAGCTCCAGGTAGGATTATTCAAAAAAGAAATGAAGCCCCATCTTGGAGAAAATACGAAGCGCTTGGTCACGTCCAACCCCTACGAGCAATGGCATAAGGACTACTGTCAAAACTACCGAGATGCTCTCGCTCACCGAATCCCTCTATATGTTCCGCCAAGTGTTATCGGTAATAAACATAGAGACCAATGGGAATTGCTACAGAAACAATTATTAGACCCGTTACTGACAGAACAGCATGAAGAAATAATCCAAAAACAGCGGCAACTTGGGAAAGCCTGTCCCGCCTTTGCCCATTCCTTTAGCGAAAACAGCAAGCCCATCATGCTTCATGCACAAATACTTACTGACCTAGAAACGGTAAAAGAAATTATTTTTTCATTTTGCGAGGACTATAGCGAAGGGGTTCCGCCTTCGCGTGAAGCTACGGCCTGACAGGCAGTCCTATAAATTAATATTTTCCAAGGCTCGGAACTTTCCGTGTATTCGGTGTATTCAGTGGTTCAACTTTTTCCAAGCATTGGGGCAGTCGGGGTCAGGTCTGAATATTAGACATTCAAAAAAAATCCGTCCTCGATTTGGGAGTTTGGGTTTTCTTCTTCGATCTGCGATTTAATCATTCTGCCCTCAAATCATTTTGCCTATTTTCCCCTCCTCTGCCCGGTGCGGATCAGATTTTGGCAGAATGATTTATGGGCAAAATAATTTTTCCAAACCTTGGAACCCGATTCTCTACAGACAGGCTGGAAGCCCGTCCCACTTTCCAACCCTTGGAACTTTCCGGGTATTCGGTGTATTCCGTGGTTCAACTTTTTCCAACCATTGGAACCCATTCGTGTTGATTCGTGTCCATTCGTGGTTCCTCCTTCGCCAAGGCTACGGCGGACAAGTCAACTTTTTCCATCCGGCTACGGCGCGACACGATGGTTGGAAAGATCGCGCGGGTTCTGTAGGCTGATCGGGAATTTAATAAAGGATCCCCCATGGCACTCGAACTCAACTATTCAAATCTGGAAGGCCAGGTATCGATGTTGCGGGATTCCGTCCGATGCAAAGCGTTTCAACGCGCGATTGCCGAGGTCGTAACCCCGGGCTGTGTCGTGCTCGATATCGGTGCCGGAACCGGCATCCTGAGTCTATTTGCAGCTCAAGCGGGGGCCAAAATAGTCTACGCCGTTGAACAAACAAAAATTGCGGAGGTTGCCACGCAAATTGTGGCCGCGAATGGCCTGAGCGACCAAGTGAAGGTTCTGCAGGGCGACATGCAGACGATTGACCTTCCGGAGAAGGTCGATGTGATCATATCCGAGTGGCTGGGAGGATATGGTGTGGACGAAAATCTCCTGCCGATCGTTCTTCTGGCTCGGGATCGCTGGCTGAAACCCGGGGGCAAAATGATGCCCGCATCGGTCAACGCCTGGATTGCCCCGGTCTTTGATGAACGTCTCCAGCAGGAGGTCGATTTTTGGCATAGCGACCCCTATGGCCTGAATCTCGACTTGGTTGCCGAGGCAACGGCCCGTCAGCTTCAATGTGCATGCAATCACATCAAACAGGAACACCTCTTCTGTGCGCCTCAATCCATGTGGGAAATTGATAGCATGACCTACTCCCATGAGGATGCGACAAAACCCTTCCATTCGGAACTGGAGTTTATTGCCGAGCAGGATGGGCAGTTCAATGCGCTCGCCGCCTGGTTTTCAGCCCCGCTAAGCGACCAGGTCCTTTTGCGTAATGGCCCCTCGGATCCGAATACCCATTGGGGACGACACGTCTTCCCCGCGGGGAAAATCGTGGATGTAAAAAAAGGAATGCGGATCCGTGTTGAGTTCACCATGGAACCCTGCGGCAAAGGGCAATCCAACTCGGCATGGACGATTGAGACGCCCGACTACCGCTTCCAATCGGAAGGCCTTACGGTCTTGACCGAACAGGGCGAGGGGGTTCAGCCTTCACATGAAGCTACGGCCTGACAAGCGACCCGACCGACTGATAATCCGAAGCTTTTGACGCTCCCTCAAAGCAAAGCCGGTTCTCTGCGAGCCTCTGCGTTCATTGCGCCTTTGCGTTTAATTTCCAACCCTTGAAACTTTTCGGTTCAGCGTTTCCAATGCTTGGAACTTTTTCCGGCGAGTCCATTCCCTTACCGTATGCGCCTATGAGAACAATGAACTGCCCGTGCGGAAGCGGAGAATTTTTACAGGCCTGCTGCGGCAATTGGATTGCCGGGCGCAAAGGTGCGCCGACAGCGGAGGCGCTGATGCGGTCGCGCTACACGGCCTACGTTTTGGAAGATGTTGATTATTTGGTGAATACCACCTTGCCCGCGTCGTGCACCCCCGATCTAGCGGATTCCATTCGTCAATGGATGAAGCAGGTCGAATGGCAGAGACTGCATGTGCTCAATGCGGAAGCCGGAACGCGTTCGGACACGGAGGGAACAGTAGAGTTCGTTGCAGAGTTTATCGGCCCAGAGGGTGCGAACCGCCATCACGAACGCGCCGAATTCAACCGGGTCCGCGGCATCTGGTATTACGTCAGTGACTAAACATACTGGCGGAAGTATTGGATGGTGGGCTTAAGGCCCTCTTCGAGCGAAACCTTCGGCTCCCAATTCAGCTTTTCTTTGGCTTGTGTGATGTCGGGCTGGCGTTGTTTGGGATCGTCTTCGGGAAGCGCTTCAAAGACGAGTTCAGATTTCGAATCGGTCAGTCGAATGACGGCTTGGGCCAGTTCGAGCATGGTGAATTCGCCAGGGTTTCCCAGGTTGATGGGGCCCGTGATCTCTTCCGGCGACTCCATGAGTTTGAGGAACCCAGCAATGAGATCGCTGACGTAGCAGAAGGAGCGGGTCTGTTCGCCGGTGCCATAGATGGTGATGGGTTCGCCGCGCAGGGCCTGCATGATGAAGTTGCTGACGACGCGCCCGTCGTTGGGGTGCATGTTCGGGCCGTAGGTGTTGAAGATGCGGGCGACTTTGATCGGCAGATCCATTTGGCGGTTGTAGTCAAAGAAGAGCGTTTCGGCGCAGCGTTTTCCTTCGTCGTAGCAGGAGCGGGTTCCGATGGGGTTGACGCGGCCCCAGTAGGATTCAACCTGCGGGTGGACATCGGGGTCGCCGTAGACTTCGCTGGTGGAGGCCTGAAAGATTTTGGCGCCGACGCGTTTGGCGAGGCCGAGCATGTTGATGGCTCCGATGACGCTGGTTTTTGTGGTCTGAACAGGGTCGTGCTGGTAATGAAAGGGCGAGGCCGGACAGGCGAGGTTATAGATTTCGTCGACTTCGACAAACAGTGGAAAGGTGACGTCGTGCCGAAGAATTTCGAAGTGCGGGTTATCGAGCAGGTGGGCAACGTTTCCACGGCGGCCAGTGAAGAAGTTGTCGGCACAGACCACGTCGCAGTCGCGTTCGAGGAGCGCCTCACACAAATGGGAGCCGAGAAAGCCCGCACCGCCGGTGACCAATACGCGCTTATTGAAGTGGTATTTCTTCATCGTTTGTTTATCCTCACGTTCCAAAAGTTTCAGGACACTACTGTTTATCCCCTATGAGCACCACCCCAAAACTGATTCTGGCAAGCGGATCGCCGCGCCGGTCCGACTTGCTCCGGCAAGCCGGTCTGGATTTTGAAATCATCGTGCCCCAGATTGATGAATGCCCCCTGCCCGGCGAAGCCCCCGGCGATTTTGTCTGCCGAACGGCGCGCGAAAAAGCGGAGAGTATTTCCGCAGATCAAGCGGTGATTCTTGCAGCCGACACCGCTGTAGTGGACGGAGACCGTATTCTGGGAAAACCCATCGATTCTGACGATGCCATCAAGATGCTCCGCTCACTTTCGGGCCGGACGCATGAAGTGATGACAGGGGTCTGCATTCGTTTTCCAGACCGAACCCATTGTTTTCATATCGAAACACGCGTGACCTTCCGCACCCTTTCCGAACAAGAAAGTGTCGATTATGTGGCCACGGAAGAGCCGATGGACAAGGCGGGCGCGTATGCCATTCAGGGCGGGGCCGCCAAAATGGTTCGACAGATTGAGGGGTCGTACTCCAATGTAGTGGGTCTGCCCCTTTGTGAGGTCATCGAAAAACTCAGCGGCTCCGCCGCAGTCGAAAGTCAAATGTCTGAAAGTCCAACGTCGGAGATTTCCTGATGACCCACTTTCGACCTTCGACCTGAAGTGAACTGTGAGAGACCAACCGTAAGGAAATATCATGGAAGCTGGACTCTATATTGTCGGAACGCCCATCGGAAATCTGGGCGACATGACCGCACGTGGCATTGAGACGCTGAAAGAGGCGAGCCTCATCATTGCCGAAGATACTCGCCACACCCGTAAGCTATTGACGCATTTTGAGATCAAAACCCACTGCATCAGTTGCCATAAATTCAATGAGGTCCAGCGTTGCGACGAGATTATTGAGCGTATTCAGGGCGGCCAAGCCGTGGCGATGGTGACCGACTCCGGCATGCCTTGTATCTCGGACCCCGGCTCGCGGATCGTGGCCGCGTGCCGCGACGCGGGAGTGATGATTACCTCTGCGCCGGGCCCGACTGCCGTCACCACAGCACTCGCTCTCAGCGGATTCGGTGGACACGGCTTTCTCTTTGCCGGGTTCTCCCCTCGGAAAAGCGGTGCGCGGCGGCGGACACTCGAACAATGCGCCGACCTGCCCGTGGCCGCCATCTTCTATGAATCGCCCTACCGCCTCTTGAAGTTCCTCACGGAAATCGAAGAGGTTCTCGGAAATGACCGGGAGATCTTTGTCGCACGCGAACTCACCAAAAAATTTGAGGAACTGCTGCGCGGAACGCCATCTGAAATTCTGCAGCAATTTGAGAACCGAAATGTGAAAGGCGAATGCGTGGTCATCCTTGCGCCGAAAGCCTGAGGTTTTAGCCGTTAGCATTTGCACTGCCTAATATCGCGGATTAAACTCCCTGAGAATTTTAACGAACCAGAAACCCGCAGGAATTTCTATGCCTGGAACAGAACAAAACAACGATGATTTAAGGGCTGCGGTCACCGACCACACCGTCTTAATTCAGGTCACGGGACGCGGCTCATTCAAAGTCGCCGCGCCACTCAAACAATTTATTGCCAAGGTCACCTTGCGACACTCCATCTCAACGGTCGCGATTGACCTCCGCGATTGCATCGGAATGGACAGCACCTTCATGGGCGTACTCGCAGGGCTCTCCGGTCGTCTGAAGAAAACCAACCAGACGCTGGAACTCATCAATCTGTCAGAAAAAAATGCCGATCTCCTAAAGACCCTCGGGGTCGACAAGGTGCTCTCCTTTTATAAAGACAGCCATGGCCACCCACTGTCCGCGCCAAAAACGGAACCGCTGCCCCTCGATCAGGCCTCTACAAAAGACTTGGCGGAAACTGCGCTTCAGGCTCATGAGCAACTCGTACAGATTAACGAAGAAAACCTTCCGAAATTCGAACGGGTTATCGAGCTCCTCAAAGAAGACGTCGACCGACTAAACTAAAACACCCCATGAACGAACAACTGCTACATGCGATTGGAGCGATGGCTGCCTTCTTTTTGGAGGTGGCACTCGTCATCTTCCTCTTTCAGTCCATCAAGCAACGCCGGAAACTCCGCAAAACAAACCATTTGCTGAGAAGCGAACGCGAAATCATCTTCGAATTCATCCACCACATCGGCGAACTCTTTGCGGATTCGGACGATGTCGACATGGACTCGCTTCTCAAGCGCATTCTCTTTTTCGCCACCAAAACGGGAAAAGCCGCGACGGGAGCCCTGTATCTCTTTAACCCCGACCGAACCCAACTCTTTGCGCGCGCCACGTCGGGCGTCTTTCCGCCACTTTACGATTCAGAACAGGTGGAAATAGAAGAGTTGATCGCCAAGTCACAATATCTTGAAACCCTCGTCAAAACCCGGCCCGTCGCCGCCGGTGAAGGGCTCGTGGGCTCGGCCGCTGCAATCGGCACCGGCATCATCATCGAAGATGCCGAAATGGACGCGCGCGTGCCGACCTACCCAAACGCCTTCCTCAAAATCAACTCGCTTCTCATTGTCCCCATGCGCTTTGGTAACGAAGTGCTCGGCGTGCTCGTGCTCATCAACCGAACCGACGAAACGCCCTTTTTGCCGGGCGACCTCAGCCTCTTACAGGCCATGGCCGACCAAGCCTCCGTCCCCATTCACTACGCCGGGCTCCGCGCCGCGCTCGAAGAAAAAAAACAAATTGACCGCGATATGCAGGCCGCTCAGCAAATTCAGGCCTCGCTTCTTCCTCAAGCGCTCCCAGAGCACGATGGGGTTCGCTTGGCCGCCTATAACCTGCCCGCCTTCGACATCGGCGGCGACTACTACGACTTTATTGAAATCGACGACGACCACCTCGGCATCGCCATTGCCGACGTCGCCGGCAAAGGCATTGGCGGCGCTATGATGATGGCGGTCTGCCAAGGAGTCTTGCGCACGCGAGCCGAGCAGGAACGAAGCCCAGCAAAAATGCTCTCTGAGCTCAACCGTGTTCTTAGCGCCAACCTGCCCGAAGACATGTTCATCACCATGCTTTACATGGTACTCAACACAAAAACCCGCGAACTCAAATTTGCTCGAGCCGGCCATGAACGCCCCTTGCTCTGCCGTGCAGCCAGCACAGAGCCCTCCCCCCTCGATGCCCCCGGCATTGCCGTTGGCCTGGCTGACGCAGACATCTTTGACTCCGCCATCTCCGATATATCCGTCCAACTTCAGACGGGGGATATTGTCATCATCTATACCGACGGCATCACCGAGGCTCTCAATGATGAATGCGAAGAATGGGGATTGCCCGCGCTATCAAAAACCATTGAGGAACATACCGCCGAAGGAATTGACGAGGTCGTTACCAGCGTTCGCAAACAACTCTCCCGCTACATCGGTGCGCAACAACAATACGACGATATGACCTTCCTCGGGCTTGAGATCAGCTGACCCCCCTCCGGCATTGACTAACAACGCCCGAAACCGTACGTTTTCCAACCCTCGGAACTTTTACACCCATTTTTTCCAACCCTTGGAAAATATACGGCTCTGGCTCCGCGAAGCGCTGAAATGTAATGCGGCGACTTCCAAACAGTGAAACATAGGATTTTGAATATGACTAAAAAGAAAAATAAGCAGGCTGAGAACGCCGAAAAAGAACCCGAAATTTCTGAAGAAAAACCCGTCGAAGAAATCGTCGAGCCCGGGGTTGAAGACTCGTCCACTGTCGCTTCAGCAGAGGCGAAAGCCCTGGCGAAGGAGGAAGAGGAACCCCTTCAACTTCAGCTACTTCGCATGAAAGCCGACTTCGATAATTTCCGCAAACGCACCCAGCGCGAACGGAGCGAAGTATTTCTCTTCGCCAACGAATCGCTCTTCCTCGAAATGCTTCCCGTAATCGACCACTTTGAAATGGGTCTCAAAAGTGCCGAAGAGCATCAAACCGACCACTCTATTACCGAAGGATTCAAACTGGTTTACAACCAGCTACTCGATCTGTTGAAAAAATTCAACGTCACCCCGATCGACACCTTAAACGAAACCTTCGACCCTCATCACCATGAGGCCCTCACCCACATGCCTTCTGAAAAACCCGCCGAAACCATCGTCGAAGAATTTCGTAAAGGCTACATGCTCGGCGACAAACTGCTCCGCGCAGCCCAAGTCGTGGTCTCTAGCGGGACCCCCTCCGCCGAAGCTGCAGCGGACAAGCCGGACGACACGCCCGCCGAAGAAAAGGAATCTGAATAATGTCTGCTGAAAAAAAAGACTGCTACGAACTACTTGGGATCGCCAAAGGTGCCTCCGCCGAGGAGATCAAAAAGGCCTACCGCAAGATGGCCATCAAATATCATCCCGACAAAAACCCCGGCGACAAAGCCGCGGAAGAACATTTCAAAGAAGTCTCCGAAGCCTACGAGATTCTCAGCGATGCCGGCAAACGCCAGCAATACGACCAATTCGGCCACGCCGCCTTCGGCGCCGGCCGTGGCCGAGGTGGCGGCGGCGGCTTTGGCGGAGGCGGCATCGACCTCGAAGAAGCACTCCGCACCTTTATGGGGGCCTCCGGTGGCGGTGGCGGCGGTAGCATCTTTGACAACTTTTTTGGCGGCGGAGGCGGGGGTTCACGCAACCCCAATGCTCCACAACAAGGGGCCGACCTGCGCTTCGACCTCGAAATCGATTTTGAAGAAGCCGTTCTCGGCTCCTCACGCGAAATTCGAATCAACATCAACGAGTCCTGCGTCATCTGCAAAGGAACCGGTGCCGAGCCCGGCTCGGGCAAAAAAACCTGCAAAGATTGCGGCGGCGCGGGTCAGGTGATCAGCGGCGGTGGATTCGTTCAGTTCCGCCAGACGTGTCCGACCTGCCGCGGCGCGGGCGAAGTCATCAGCAAGCCCTGCTCGGCTTGCCACGGGCAGGGACTCGTCCGGAACAAACGTACCATCGACGTGAAAATCCCATCTGGGGTCGAAACCGGTTCGCGCCTGCGGGTTGCAGGGCGGGGCGAAGGCGGCCGGCGCGGTGGACCGGCCGGCGATCTTTACATTGTCCTCCACGTGCACGAACACGCGTTTTTCAAACGCAACGATCTGGATATCGTCTGCGAAGTCCCCGTCCCCTTCCAAATCGCCATGCTCGGCGGTGAGGTACAGGTGCCGACCATCCACGGCAATGCTGCACTCAAAATCCCGATGGGAACCGAAAGTGGAAAAGTGTTCCGGATACGTGGCAAAGGCATTAGCAACCCGCGCTACGGAACGGGCGACCAGCACATCGTTGTGCAAATTGAAGTTCCGCAAGGCCTCAGCAGCAAAGAGAAGAAAAAGCTTCAAGATGCCGCTGACGTATTGAACGACAAACACTTCCCGCTGACCCAGAAAATGCGCAAGGCCGCCGACACCTTCTACGCCCACAAAAAGGCTCTGGAAAAGAACAAATAGGGGAATGGAATGATGGAACAAGGGCGTGATGGAATAATGGAAGAGAAACAATCCAGCACTCCAACATTCCACTATTCCAGCGAGGAGTGATTATGAGAATCCATTCATTTGTCGCGCCGGAAGCCCTCCGTGAAGACATCATCACGCTCCCTCCGGACGAGTCACATCACCTTGCCCGCGTCCTGCGTGTCGAAGCCGGACAGGAGCTCACGCTGTTCGACGGACAAGGAACCCGAGCCGAAGGCATTGTTGATTCGGTGACGAAAAAAGAAGTCACAGTCCGCGTGACATCCCGCGAAACCATTGAACCCCCCACCGTGGAGATCACCCTAATTCAGGCCGTCTGCAAACCCGACCGCTTTGAAATGATTCTGCAAAAAGCCACCGAACTGGGTGTACGAACCATTCAACCCGTCGTTACACAAAACGCCAGCCTACCCGCCGGTAAAATTGAAAAGATGGTGAACCGCGGCGAAGCCATCATCCGCAACGCGGCTCAGCAGAGTGGCACGGCCTGGCTTCCAAGCTTCCAAGCATTGGGAAAAATCACCTCTGTTTTTCCAATGCTTGGAGAATTTGACGCCGTGTTTGTGGGCTCGCTGCATCCGAACGCCAAACCCTTCAAGGAAGCTTTTAGGCAATTGCACGAGGCAGGCGGGGCGCCTGCGAACCATGCCGCAGGCGTCCCGCCTGCCCCGATAAAATGTGCCGCGTTACTGATCGGACCGGAGGGCGACTTCACCGAAGAGGAAGTCAACGCCGCCGTCGAAGCGGGCGCAATTCCGGTTACCTTTGGAAAACAAATCCTCCGAACTGAAACCGCAGCCATTTTCGGTTTGAGCGTTTTGGCCTATGAATTATTTTGAGAAGACTCAAAATAAAAGGAAGAAATGCTCAAAGTTCAATTCTCAACACCCAATGCTCATTGGCGATTGGAAATGATTTTGCCCACAATGATTTTGCCAAAACTCACTTCCTTCGGCATCCTGCGGTTCCATATTCAACATCCGACATTCAAAACGAAGTTCCAGCTATGAGCACTAAAGTTATCGCACTCGCAAATCAGAAAGGTGGCGTTGGAAAAACGACCACCGCCGTCAATCTTGCTGCCTGCCTCGCCAAGCGGAAGCAGAACGTCCTTTTGATCGACCTCGACCCGCAGGCCAACGCCACGAGCGGTGTGGGCCTCGAAAAAGAGGAAGGCGCCAGCATCTACTCCGCCCTGCTCGGCGAAGCGGATGCCCGCACGCTGGTGAAGCCCACCGGCATAAAGCGGCTGCACATGATCCCCTCCGAACTCGATCTAGCGGGAAGCGAGGTGGCCATTGCACGGATGGATAATTACCTGCACTGCTTGAAAAACGCACTGCAACCTCTGATCGATCAAGATGAATACGACATCATCCTGTTCGACTGCCCCCCTTCAATCGGCATCCTCTTCATGAACGCGCTCTATGCCGCCGACAGTGTGATCATTCCGATGCAGGCTGAATATCTGGCACTCGAAGGGTTGAGCGTGATTCTCAGCCTGATCGACCAGGTTCGCGAGGCCGGCAACCCCGGCCTGAGCATTGAAGGCATTGTGATGACGATGTGCGACCTGCGCACCAACCTAGCTCAGCAAGTGATTGAAGAGGTCAAAAAACATTTCGGCGACGCCATCTACCAAACGTTGATCCCGCGTAGCGTGCGCTTGAGCGAAGCCCCGAGCCACGGCCAAACGATCACCCAATACGCGCCCCTCTCCAAAGGTGCCATGGCCTACCGAAGCCTCGCCAAAGAGGTTCTGGGGCGCCAAAAATAGACAGCGGTTCCCGATCTGTAACCTGCCCTGCCCAACTCCGGATCTACACCGATTAAATCTGATAGCGAAAATGACTTGGCAGAATCCGGAGAAGACTCTACCTTCTAGCACTTCATTTTTGCTCAGCTTCGGAGAGGTGTCAGAGTGGTTTAATGAGCACGCTTGGAAAGCGTGTGTACCCGATAACGGTACCGGGGGTTCGAATCCCCCTCTCTCCGCCATAAAGTAGAGTTTGCGCTAGCAAGCACACTGTATGGCTTCATCAAAACTGATGTGTAGAGATTCGCTTGCCGAACCGACGCCAGAATGAAACTATTCCGCGTATGGGAATCTACGATAGAGACTACATGAAAGCGCCTTCGGCGCGAACCCCTACTCCAAAACCATCGCTTTGGCAGCGGTGTAAGTTTTGGATCTGGACTGTTTTTCGATCGAAAAACAAGAAATAGTTGGCGGAGGAGGAGGGATTCGAACCCCCGGTGCCCTTGCGAGCACAACGGTTTTCGAGACCGCCACCTTCAACCACTCAGCCACTCCTCCGCTCAAGGTTGAAAAGGGTCAGGGAAAGTAACACCTCCCCTTTTAAAAATCAACTGGTGGAATCTCATTTATTTCCAAGGTTTGGAAAAGCATAACCTTGCCGAACTTTTCCAGGATCATTATGCTCCGAAAACTAGTGAGTGCATCGCTGCATATGAATTGAAAGGAGCGTTCTATGAAAACAAGAGTCCTCATTCTTACTCTCGCATTAATCACCACCCTATCCGTCTGCGCCCAGGACGATGTCACAAATATCTTTGATGATCTGGACGAGTTTGATCCAGCACCTGCACCCGCAACCCCGACGCTAACCATTCCTCGACCCGAAATGCCAGAAGCCGCTCCGCTCACGATCCAACTTCCCGTTGCCGCCAGCCCAGTGGTCTACGCGATGGATGCCAGCGCGGGCACGTTTGTGTCCGCCGAAAAACTGGAAACCCCGCTCGAGCCGCTCAATATTGAAGGGACCCTTTCCCAGGGCAAAGAGGCGTATGCCGACGACGACTGGAACCACGCGCAGAAGCTATTCGAAGCCGTTCTGGAAGACGATGCCTACAACAAAGACGCCATCCGGTGGCTCCGGCGCATCGCGAACAAAAAGGCGGGGCTGGAAACCAAGAGCTACGATACCACCCGCGTCCGAATGCTCGAAAACGTACAGGCCGCTTGGAATGCCCCGAAGGCCGAGGGCGAACAGCCCAAAAGCAACGAACCCATTCGTGAACCGACCGAAAACGAACTCCGCGCCACAGCGCTACTCGAGAAACTCGAATCGATTCGCATTCCAGCCATCGCCTTTCAGGATGCCGACATTCAGCAAGTCGTGCTCGAACTCTCCGCGCTCTGCCGCAAACTCGACCCCGAACGCAAGGGCGCCAATCTGGTGGTCTTCGGAACGTCCGAAACCCTCCTGCCATCCGTTACCTTCTCCGGCACCGATCTCTCCGCGCTCGAAACCCTCGATATCATCACCCAGATGTCCGGCATGAAATACGACATCGGCCCCAACATGGTCAGCCTGACCCCGGTCAACTATGAACCACCGCAACAAATGATCTCCACAGAATTTGATATTATGGCTCCAGTCGGAACCAAAATGGCTCTGATGCTGGGCGAGCAGGAAGGAACCTCCGGCCTGCTGGATGTGCGCGGATTCTTCAGCACCGTCCCCTTCCCGCCCACCGCCAGCGCGCAGTACAACCCCGACTTCAACATCCTGCTGGTTCGCAACGTACCGAAATATATCGCGAAGGTAGAAGCCCTGCTCGAACGCTACAACCAAAAGGCTCGCGAAGAACGCTCGCAGCAGGTCGAAATCGAAACCAAATTTATCGAAGTCGCCGAAGGTGCCCTCGACGAACTCGGCTTCGAGTGGACGTTCGTGACGGATCCGGATGTCAACAATGACAATTGGAAGGTCGAAGGAGACCAAAATCTTTTCACCGACACGCTGCGAACCGGCCTCGAAGCCTTTAGCACACCCGTTGCCACTGCGGGCCGGGCCACCGCCTTCAACAGCCTCGCCAACGCAGTGGTCGACCCAACCGGAGCCGGCCTGATCAACGAAGCAGGAAAACTCATTATCCAAAAAGGCGACCGCATCAACCTCTTGATCAAAGCGCTAGAACGCCAAGCCGGTTCCGACCTGCTCTCCGCACCCAAAGTACTCACCAAAAGCGGAGAAACCGCCTCCATCCACGTCGGAGAAGTTCGCTCTTTCCCGACCGCCTACGATGTCATCATCGAGCGCTATGCACAGCCCAGCCTGCTTCCGCTCGACTACGAAGAGTATAAAACCGGCGTCATGCTCGAAGTCACCCCGGAGCTCGATCCCGAAAACGGAACGATCGACATGAAGCTCTCACCAGAGATCAAAGAACTGGCTGGCTTCGACGAACAACACGTCGGAACCATCTGGCCCAGCTTCGGCGATGAACAGATAAATATGGGAACCACAACAGCGACCGCCGAAAGCACTCCGTCGATGTTTGATTTCCTGACAGCCCGCGAAAAAAACCGCACCGTCAATGCCGACCGCCTGATTGCGCGCCAACCGGTATTCAAAACCCGCAAGGTGGACACCACGATCACCATTGAAGACGGCAGCACCATCGTCATGGGCGGACTGATCAAAGAAAAGCTGGAAACCTTTAAGGACAGCGTGCCAATCCTTGGAAGAATCCCCTTTATTGGGCGCCTCTTCCGCTCCGAAGGCGAACGAACGGTGAAGCGCAACCTGATGATTTTTGTAACCGCCAATCAAGTGGATGCCTCCGGCTATAAGAAAAATGCGGAATAACCCCTAGTTTCCAAACCTTGGAAGTCGGTAGCGCCGACGGGCTTGCCGTTTTCCAAGGTTTGGAAAAAAATAAAGGGTGGAGGCTCAGCCTCCTTACAGGGTTTGGAAAAATGAAAAAACTTCTTCCAGTCTGCCTACTCGCCTGCGCCCTCTCCGGCGCGGCGGAAACGCTATGGACGGAAGGATTTGAAGGGGTGTTCCCTCCTGCAGGCTGGACTCAGAATTCAGTCGAACAAAAAGACACCTACACCTTTAACGGAACAAACAGCGCAAAGCTGGGAGCAAGCGGAGACTTCCTGATCACGCCAGAAATCACCAACGCACAAACTCTTATTTTTTGGACGTATACCACCTCCTCCGACCCAGACATTGTTGCAGAACATTCATCCAGCACGAACGGGCCGTGGACGGAATTCGCAGCGAGTCCGTTCTCCGGCGACACCGAACAATGGAATGGACAATGGGTAGACCTCACCTCTCTCAACAATATTTATATCCGCTTCCGAAAGAGCGGAACCGGCACCCTGTACATCGACGATATCTCCGTTGAGAACGGAATTGCCACGAGTAACCAGCCTCCCGTACTGAACCCTATCGGAAATAAGGATGTGTTTGAAAACAGCCATCTCTCTTTCACGGTCACCGCATCCGACTCGGTTGACGGGGATTCCATCACGTTCAGCGCGACCAATATGCCGACCGGCGCAACCTTCACCACAAACGGAGTCTTTACCTGGAGCAATGCCGTGCCCGCCGGAGTCTATAGGGTCACCTTTACGGCAACCGATAAGGATGGCTCCGACAGCGAAACGAATACCATCACGGTTCTTGAGCGACCGGAACTGCTGATTTCAGAAATTGCCGACCCATCCGGAACCGGCGGCGACTACCGCTTTGTGGAACTCTATAATGCCGGTTCTGCCCCCATTATTCTCGATGTCGGAGGGTGGTTCCTTAGCAAGCAGGTAAACGGCGGCGGCACGTGGACAGATACTCTACTCACAGGAATACTGCCCGCCGGCGAAACTCTAGTAGTGGCATACAGCGCAACTAAATTCCAAGAGGCGTATGGCTTCACGCCAGATCAAGCTGACAGCGATATCAGCGGAACCGGCGACGATGCCTATTTCCTTTATTCCGGCGGCAACCACACAACGGGAACGCTGGTGGATATCTACGGTGAATTCGACACCGACGGCACTGACACCGCATGGGAATACACCGACAGCCGCGCCATGCGCAATTCCACCGCAACCGGTCCCAACACAACCTGGACGGCATCGGAATGGATTATCACCGCCGGAGCAACGACTGACTATATGAATCCCGGCGCGGCCTATAATGCCCCGCCGACTCTCCTTCCCATCGGCAGCAAAGGAGGAATGGAAGGACGCAGTATTTCATTCTCTGTCACAGCTGAAGATCCGGCCGACGACGATGTGATCACCCTGACCGCAACCAACCTTCCCCCCGGCGCAAATTTCAGCAACGGCACGTTCACATGGGACGTCGCCGCACCCGTCGGCTCATATGATGTAACCTTTACTGCGACCGACAATGACGGCTCCGACAGCGAAGTAGTCACCATCACCGTGATCGAACAACCCTTACTGATAATCTCGGAGCTCGCCGATCCGGCGGGTGAAGGCGAGGATGCCTACCGTTTTATCGAGCTCTACAACGCCGAGACCGGAAGTGTCGATCTGGCGGCCAACAGTTGGTGCCTGAGCAAGCAGGTCAACGGGGGAACTTGGTATGACATCCCACTAACCGGAACGGTGGCCGCCGCGGAAGCATGGGTGATTGCGACCGATGCAACCGACTTTCAGGACGCCTACGATATCGCACCAAACATGGAAAGCTCCATCATCAGCGGCAACGGTGATGATGCCTTTTTCCTTTATTACGGCGGCGACCACAGCGACGGAATCCTGATCGATATCTACGGCGAATTCAATACGGACGGTAGCGACACCACGTGGGACTACGAAAACAGCCGCGCGGAACGGAACAACGGTATTTCGGAACCCAATACGGAATGGACCGCCGCCGAGTGGACTATTCAGGCCGGCGCCACCGCCCACAGCATGACCCCCGGTCAGCACGGCCCTCTCCCGCAAATCGATCTTCCCGAGAGTCTGTTGTTCATCTTCAGTGGAGACTCCTTCAATTTCAGCGTCTCTGCATCCAACAGCGTTGATGCCGCCGACTCAATTACCCTCTCCGCATCCAGTCTGCCCTCCAGCGCGGTCTTCACGGGAGCAACCGGCATCGGAAGCGCCGACGGACAGTTCACATGGGACAGTCCGTCCGACGGAACCTATCCGGTACTCTTTACGGCAACGGGAAAAAACGGGGCGACCGAACAAAACGCGACCCTGACGGTTTCCGACCACTCGACTCTCAACGAATGGTTCTATCGGTGGAAAGGCCGCAATAAAATATACGAACTGGGCAACGGACAGTTCTGGCAACAAACCTCCTCAGAAAACTACGGAAACTACGGGCTGTACCCGCCCGATGTTTACATCGAAAAACAAGGCTCTGAGTACCGCATGACCCTGCCGGATGTCATTGGTTCCGTCGAAGTGCGACAGCTCCTGAACACCACAGCTACCCGCATCATCGGAACCTTCGGCGGTTGTGAAGAAGACAGCATCGTAAAACTTCAAAACGGAACCTGGTGGCGGCAAACCTCCTCAGAACGATCCACCCGCAGCGACTACCTCCCGGATGTCCTTCTCTGGCAAAACGACGGCTCCTTCGAAATGCTCATCGAAGGCGAAGATCAGCCCATCACCGTCGAATCGCTCGCCATAACGGAAAGCGTAGTGACCGGGCTCGCAACCAGCTTCAGCATGGCTCGCAACAAAACCTACCAGCTCGCAGACGGAACCGTATGGGAACAAACCTCATCTTCCGACAGCGTTTCCATCAATGAAACCGACATCACCGCGTGGCGCTGGGCTGAAGACGGCTCTACACGGATTCGCTTTGTCGACAGCAGAAATCTGGAAATCGGAACCTGCCGTGCCGAAGCCTCGGGAGCTCCGGATAATCCCCCCATCATCAGCCGCATCGACGGCTGGTTCCGCGGATGGAAGGGACAACGAATTTTTGCCCTCCAAAACGGAGAATACTGGCAGCAAACCACCCCGACAACAATGGAGCAGACACTTTATAACCCGCTGGTCGTCATCACCAATATTCTATCGACCGGCACATGGGAAATGCGCGTCGAAGACGCCCTGCCCCCAGCAACGGTGGAGGTGGAGCAACTCACCGACGTGACCAGGCTCGAAATCGACGGCTGGTTCCACGGCTTCCGCAACGGAAACTTTTTCCGTCTGTCCGACAATACATGGTGGCGGCAGACCTCCTCTGAAATCGTCGCTTACAACCGTTTTGAACCGGAAATTCTTCTATGCGGAAACACCCAGCTTGAAATGCCAGACCTTGGCACAGCGATTGAAGCGGAGCTTCTTGATGTTCAATCTGAAAGCACCGTTATCAGCGAATTCAACGGCCTAGCCTATGCAAACGTCTACACCCTGCAGAATCAGAACACCTGGCAACAGCTCAGCACGGAACGCACTCGCACCACCTATAACCAACCCGCAGCGATGCTCTGGCAGGAAAACAACCAAAGGCGAATGCTCCTGCGCGATGAGCTCGACCGAACCATCGGAACCTGCACGGTAGCGGATCCGGAAGCAGACATGGATGGAGACCTAATCAGCAATGCCGCGGAGATCATCGCCGGCACGGATCTGCTAGACGAGCAGTCG
The DNA here is from genome assembly GCA_964476065.1 of uncultured Verrucomicrobiota bacterium. Lineage (GTDB taxonomy): Bacteria > Verrucomicrobiota > Kiritimatiellia > Kiritimatiellales > Tichowtungiaceae > Tichowtungia. Next base: position 22,097 of record CAYYYX010000037.1, read on the forward strand.
AAATTTGAAGTCATCGAAACCACCCGCGATGGAACTGGATACTATATCCTGCACTGGGATGCCGTCGAAGACCGCGTGTACACCATCGACTGGACACCGATGCTCATCGAACCTTTCCAAGCATTGGGAACAAATATTCTTTGGCCGCAGAACAGCTGGACCGACACCGTCCACACCATCGAGACCAAAGGATTCTACCGCATCGGCGTCCGCATCGCCGACTAGCAACTGCGTTGCATTTCATCGCTTTTTACGCTAAACCAACCACATCATAAGCTATTTACCAACAATGCTTTGCAAAACCAACGCCCTCTTGTCCCGTACATTTGAATGTACGGGACAACGGACATCATAACAATCTATATTCCAGCATGTTATGTTTATTTATCTCTGAAACAACAGGTTGTTCTACATACGGAATGTAACCTGTTGTCGGGACCACTAAGCCTTGAAAAAGTCAGGGACGGGAAACTGTGGGTTTGAAAGGTTTTCGGAAGGCTTCATCGAAGTCGTAACCGTTGGCGAAGTCGGCGCGGGAGTCTTCGTCGGTTTTTCCAAGCAAACCGGTTTCCACCATATTGAAAACGATTTCGCCGACATCTTCAGTGCGCGCAATGCCCCACCCGTTCAACACGGTTTTGGTCATCGGCCCAAATTCTTCGATGGCGAATTCGCGGACCCCTTTGAGCAGTTCCTGTCCGCTAACGTGCCGCTGGTTTTCGAGGTTGCGCACGGTGAAATCGAGCCCCCCGCGCACAAAGGCATAGGCCTCAACCGTGTAGCGCGGGTCGCGGGCAAGGATTCCATTGAGCAGTTCTTCGGGAGTCGGGTGTTTCATTCGCCAAGCCCTTTGCGGATTTTTGCGGCCAAAGCTTCCATCTCTTCGGGCGAGTCGTAGCTTTTGGCCGCCCAGTTCCAGTGATGCCCGTCGTCATCGAAGCGCGGGATCACATGGATGTGAATGTGCGGAACCTCCTGCCCAGCGGCTGCGCCATTATTTTGCATGATGTTGACGCCATCAGCGCCAAGCGCTTTCATTTGTGCGGTAGCAATTCGCTTGGCAACGAGTATGAGCTTGGCGACCACGTCATCGGGCGTTTCGGTGATGGGGTCGTAGCACGTTTTCGGAATCACCAAGGTGTGTCCTTTGATGATCGGGCCGATATCCATGAAAGCGAGTGTGTCGGCATCTTCATAGACGATGGTCGCTGGGATTTCACGATTCGCGATTTTTTCGAATAGGTTCATGAGGAGACTCTACCGGATGTTACAATCTCTGAAATCATTTTCTCCAAGGTTTGCCATTCCACTTTGTTTCATTGCCGTCGCGATAGCGCCAGCCTCTCTCGGCTACGCCGCGGGTAGAACTTTTTGATCGGATTTTTGGTTCATCTCGGAATTGCGTTTTCAGAAGCTGTTTATGGCCCACGGATGTTTA
>CAYYYX010000038.1:0-22716 GCA_964476065.1 uncultured Verrucomicrobiota bacterium
CCGAAAATGATACAAAAATCCTACTCGGCATTGCCCACCAATCCCGCTGGGTCGCGAAAGAACTGAAACGAAAGTCGGCTGAATAAGCTTATGACCTTGCGTTGCTCTCAACCGCAGATTATCTTTTTCCACTTCGCTACGGGCCTGTAGCTCAGTTGGTCAGAGCAGGAGACTCATAATCTCTTGGTCGGGGGTTCAAGTCCCTCCGGGCCCACCAAATCAAAGGCCAGCCTCTAGGCGGGCCTTTTTTGTGGGCGCGAGGGACGCAGAACCCCCGAAGCGGGGTTCATTACCAGCGTAGCGCAGGAAGACGTTCACGCAGTGAACGCCCCAACGGGGTGCGCAGCATCCACTCCCTCCGGGCCCACCAAATCAAAGGCCAGCCTCTAGGCTGGCCTTTTTTGTTGGCCAACGGACGGGACGCAGAACCCCCGAAGGGGACGAATAACGCTCCCCTTATTTTTTGTTTATGGAGCTTTGGAGTGCGCTCAGAAATCCATTGCCAAAAATAATACCAGAGGTTGTTTTTTTGGAAGATTTCGCCTACTCTTCGTCCGAGAGAGAAAATCAATTGCTGGGAGTTGTTCATGAAATATTACACACTGTTAATCATTTTTTGTCTGAGTTGCTTCGTGGTCACAGGAGAGGCACTTTCTGAAGACACACAGGAAAAGCTTCAAATTTCCGTGAAGATGGGTCGGATCAATAGCGATGCAATCCGAGGAGAAGACCGGAAGAAAATCGAAGTGATTAAATTCTACACCTATCAGGATGAAGACGACGAGTTTAACTTCCAGATGCGCGTTACCGCAGAGATCACGGACAAAAACAAAAACACCTATTCTGTCCAGCTAGTTCGCGAACAAGGCGAGGTGGATACTGAGTATACCGGGGAAGATAACTGGGAACTCCACATCCCGCACGGTGATCTGGAATGGCCGAAGTTGACGGCGTATTCCATTCAGTATGGCATCCTGCATGAGGACGTATTTATCTCTCTCGCTGAAAAATTTGATGATGTGGACAGTGCGGATGAGATCAAAGAGCACAGCCCGGTTCTCCTTGAGGAAAAAATGACCGCGAAGCATTCCTATTCATACCGGGAATCGGGCGACGAGGAAGGTGAAGTGCTTCAATCCCCGTGGGAATAGTTATTATCACGGATATTCCAACGCCCTCGCGCCGTGCATTGGAAAATTCCAGTCCGCACAATGTCTCGGAGTTTTTGTAACACCGCCAAATTAATGTCGATTGACGAGCGAGATGCTCTTTCCACGCCTGTTGTGCCTTCTCCGCGTCCTCCACCCCTCCGACAAAATCCTCAAAAGTCTCTCCGGGCCCACCATCCTAATGATTGATTCACCCCTGTGCTATTGCTGAAGAGAGAACCGCCATCTCTTGATCAAGGTTCGCGGAGGGCGAAGCGGGGAAATTAGATCCTGCCGGAGCGGAGTTGACCGCAGGCGGCCTGGAGATCCAGCCCTTTGGAGTGACGCAGGGTGGCGTTGATACCCGCTTTTTCCAAGGTTTGGAAAAAGTTTTTCATAGCGGCGGGCTCCGCGCGTTCGCCGTCGAACTCTTCCACTTCGCTAAGCGGAATAAGGTTCACGCGGCAGGGAAGCTTCCGCAAAAGGCTCACGAGTTGCTGTGCCTGCTCCGCCGAATCGTTGATGTCTTTGATCAGCGTGTACTCGAAGGTGATGATTCGATTCGTCTTCCGGGTGTACGCCGCACAAGCATCCATCAGCTCATCAAGCGGCCAGGTTTCGTTCACGGGCATCAGGATCGAGCGGGTTTCTGCGTCCGGGCCGTGCAAAGAAACGGACAGCTCCACCTGCAAGCCCTCTTCCGAAAACCGTTCGATTCCCGGAACCACGCCGCAGGTGCTGACGGTGATTTTCCGGGCGCCAATGTTCAGCCCGTCCGGATGGTTCAGAATGCGGATCGCCTGCATCACCTCATCATAATTATCAAACGGTTCGCCGATGCCCATGAAAACCACATTGTTCGGACGCTCGCCCAGCTCGCGCGAAATTTCCAGCACTTCGCTAACGATTTCGCCTGCCGTCAGGTTGCGAATCACGCCCTTTTGTCCGCTGGCGCAAAAGGCACAGCCATACACACAACCGACCTGACTAGAAATACACACCGTATGAGTTTGGCGCTGGGGCGCGGGAATGATGACCGCTTCGATGAGTTCGTTATCGGCCATTTTAAAGAGCAGCTTCTGGGTTTCGCCCCTCCCGCCCTTCGTCTCCAGTTTTTCCAAGGGTTGGAAAACAAAGTGTTCGTCCAGCAGCTCGCGTAGCGGCGCGGGCAGGTTTCTCATTCCCTCGAAGGAGGTGACACGCTTGGCGTAGAGCCAATCGAAAATCTGCTTCGCGCGAAAGGCGGGTTGCCCCACCGACAGGCAAAACACCTCGAGTTCCTCAGGAAGCAGTCCGTGTATTGATGGTTTACGTTCCATTAACATCTTTGTCTTTTCCTGCCGATCGAAATGTCGAATGTCGAACAAGGAATTATGAACTTCGAAATTCGGAATTCCCTGTTCGATGTTCTGCGGTTCTACAATTGCTCTGCAATGGCCACAGCTCGTCCAATATAGGAGGCGGGCGTCATTTCAAGAAGGCGCGCTTTATCGTCGTCGGCCAGCTCCAAACTCTTGATGAAGTCGTGAATGGCGGCCTGATCGATTTTTTTGCCGCGCGTCAGCTCTTTGAGCTTTTCGTAGGGTTTCTCAATGCCCGCTTTGCGCATCACGGTCTGGATCGGCTCGGCGAGCACTTCCCACGCATTGTCGAGATCCGCAGCGAGCTTGGCTTCGTTGAGCTCCAACTTACTGAGCCCTTTGAGCGTGGAGCTGAACGCGAGCGCGGCGTAGCCAAAGGCGACACCCATGTTGCGAAGCACGGTCGAGTCGGTCAGGTCGCGTTGCATGCGGGAGATCGGCAGTTTTTCAGCCATATGACGAAGTAGCGCGTTGGCGAGACCAATGTTGCCTTCGGAATTCTCGAAGTCGATCGGGTTGACCTTGTGCGGCATGGTGGAAGAACCAATTTCACCCGCGATGGTTTTCTGTTTAAAGAAGCCCCATGAGATATAGGTCCAGATGTCGCGATCAAAATCGAGCAGGATAGTGTTGAAACGCGCGAGCGAATCGAAGAGCTCGGCCATATAGTCGTGCGGCTCAATCTGCGTGGTGAACGGATTTTGCTGAAGGCCGAGGTCGCCTTCGATGACGTCGGCGGCGAGCGCGGGCCAGTCGATATCCGGATAAGCGCTGAGATGCGCGTTGTAGTTCCCGACGGCTCCATTGAGCTTGCCGAGAATTTCCACACCTTGGAAAACCATCGAAGCTTTGCTCAGGCGATCGACAAAAACCGCCAGCTCTTTACCCACCGTGGTCGGCGAGGCCGTCTGCCCATGGGTGCGTGCCAGCATTGGAACCGCTTTCCATTCTTTGGCTTTCGCGGCGAGGTCGGCAATGACTTCCTGCTGGAGCACAACGATCATCGCACGGCCCTGCTGAAGCATCATCGCGTGGGAGAGATTGTTGATGTCTTCGGAGGTACAAGCGAAATGCCAGAACTCACCCAAGTCGTCGAGCGAGGTGCCGGCCACTTTTTCTTTCAGGTAGTATTCCACCGCTTTCACGTCGTGGTTGGTCGTGCGTTCAATCTCTTTGACCCGTTCGGCTTCCGCCGGGGTGAAGTTTTCCAGAATCGCGTCAAGTTGCTGAACTTCCTCGCTGGAAAGCGTACGGGCTTCGGCGATTCCCTTTTCAGCACAGAGGGCTTTAAGCCAAAGAACTTCAACGGTCACGCGGTTGCGGACGAGTGCATATTCAGAAAACGCACCCTGCAGTTCGGACACTTTAGATTCATAACGCCCGTCGAGTGGGCTAATCGCGGTAATAGACATATTAAAAGCTCCCAGTTGAAGAAAGGCCGTAAAATATCGCGGGAGCTGTCGAAAGTCAAAGTCCATTGCCTCTCGCCAAGCCGCTAAGACGCCAAGGTTTCCATCCATCATGTCACGCCGTAGTTGTACGGAGGCGGATGAACCTGGACTATTGCGAAAGTGCTTTTTGTATTTCAAAAAGAAGTGACCCGCAGGGGAGCGGCAAAAGAGTCATCCGCAGATTGCGCAGATGGACGCAGATCTTCCAGACCTGGAGGTTGAATGTAGATGCGGTGTCCTCACCGCATTCACACCCGCAAAGTGACGCGGTGAGGACACCGCGTCTAACCGTTTCGCCTTTCAAAACCCACTTCAAATTTTCGACCGTTTGATTCATGAGGGTTTAGCGGGCGGCGAAGCCGGCCTCTATCGGTCGAAAAAATATTCCTTCCAATTCTGGACGTTGGACTTTCCGACGTTTGACCTTCGACTGCATATGCCGCTTTATCTATGCTCCCTCCATGCAGATTTCTCAACATGCAGATCGAAGCGAGACATTGACCGGCCTGCGCGCCGAGGATCTCCACCAATGGATTGATGGCTTTTTCGATCGGGAGAGTTTCGATGACTTTCAGCGCACCGGATGCCAGCCCGACTACGACCCCTACACGCACCGCAAATACCGTCACTGCGCCGAAGCCCTTGAAGATGCCTATCAAATCTTCGAGGATCGCTACACCCGCGAACAAATCAAGGCCGTATTCGAAAGCCACATCCACGACGACTACAAGGGCTACATGCCACACCAGAAAGATTTCGAAAACGGCACGTTCACTGAAAAATATCACGAGAACGGCGGCAAAACAGAAATCGAATCCATTCTCAGCGACGCGGAACTGCAGGAATACTTCAAAGGCGCGGCCTACGCAAAAGCCGGCGCGCCCCGGCTCTCGGCGGGCTTCTACGGACGGATCGTCTGGCCCACCGTCGTTGCCGCCATTCTCTTCGCCGCCTCCTCGTTCACCATCATCGTTCCGCTCTTCCGCCAGAGCATCATGAACCAAAAGAAAGAAACCATTCGGGAACTCACCCGAACCGCCGCCAGCGCCATCGCCTTCTACATCCATCAGGAGCAAAACGGCTTCATGAGCCGCGCCGATGCGCAGGCCGAGGCCGCCGCCGAACTCTCCGAGCTGCGCTACGGCGACGAAAGCAAGGACTACTTTTGGATCACCGACATGCATCCGGTGATGGTGATGCATCCCTACCGCCCGGATCTTACCGGACAGGATTTAACCGACTACACCGACCGCGAAGACAAGAGCGGCAAAAAGCTATTCGTCGAATTTGTACAGCTGGTCAACGCGGGCGGCGAAGGCTATCTGGAATATGAGTGGCAATGGAAAGATGACGCCACCCGTACCGCACCCAAGCTCTCCTATGTTCAGGAAATCCCCGAGTGGAATTGGATCATCGGAACGGGAATCTACATTCACGACGTGGAAGCGGAAATCGCAACGCTATCGAGAAACCTCTGGATTGCCGACAGCATCATCGCACTGATCCTGCTAACCATTCTCGGCAACCTGCTCTTTCAAAGCCGCCGGATCGAACAGGAGCGCACCCGCGCCGAAAGTGGATTGCGCGAGGCCAAAGACCGCTACCGCGCGCTCGTCGAAGCGTCCGGCGAAGGGTCCCTGCTAGAGGTGGATGGGAAAACGATCTATTCTAACCAGGCCCTGCGCGAGCTGACCGGCTACAGCGAGCAAGAACTCGAAGCCCTAGAGCTCTGTGAGCTTTTTGCCCCCGGCGAAGACGCCGACCGCTTTGCCGATCTAACCGTCGGAGAATTCGAGGCCGTTTTGAAAACCAAAGGTGGCAAAACTCAAGACGTCTGGATTTCGACCTCTCGGATTTTCCTTTCCGAAAAAATGGGACACGTCATCCACTTCTCTACCCTCTCCCGTTCACAGGAAGATACCCTGCGCGGATTCCATTCCGCCGTCCGCTCCTCGACCGATGTTCCGCTCGACGGACTCAACCAGAGTATCCGCGAAAGCAAAAGCCCTGGAGAAATCATCCGTCTGCTCGACGACTTCCCCACCCACATCCGTATCCTAACCGACCAAGGAATCCGCCCCGAACTCCTTCGCCACATCATCGGAACCACCTTCGACCTATCGATCAAACAATTTGCGAATCTCATTGCGCCACCTACCTCTGACTCGCCCTTTGCCGTCCTATCACTCGGCAGCTCCGCCCGCCATGAAATGACGCTTTTCTCCGATCAGGACAACGCACTCATCTTCGCCGATGTACCCGCCGAGCAACTCGTGGAAACCCGCCGCGCCTTCCTAAACTTTTCTGATGAACTTTGCGGACGGCTCAAACAAGCGGGTTGGCCCTATTGCCCCGGCGGCATCATGGCCGCTAACCCCAAATGGTGCCTCTCGCTCTCCGAATGGAAAGAACAGTTCAACCACTGGATTGGCGACGCCACGCCACAGTCGATTCTCGAAGTCAACGTCTTCCTCGACATCCGCTGCGGCTTTGGCGACAACTCCCTCGTTCAAGAGCTTCGGAATCATGTCCACGCCCTGACCCAACAGAACCCCGAATTTCTCATGCACTACGCCCGCAACTGCCTGCAATACAAAGCGCCGCTCACCCTCTTTGGGAACCTCAAAACCACACAGAGCGAAGGCCGCAAAACCATCAACATCAAACAGAGCCTCAAGCCCATCGAAACCTTTGCCCGCATTTACGCCCTCAAACACGCCCTGCCGGAAGTGGGAACCTCCGAGCGCATTCAGCGGCTGCAGGAACTCGATATCGTACAGGAACAAACCGCGCGCGAAATGGGCCACATCCTCAACCACCTCTGGCAACTCCGCTTCTACAACCAGTTGCTCACCGAAGATGGCCTGCCCGCCGTCAACGACGAGGTCGATATCGAACGCCTCACCGAGATCGAGCGCCATACCCTCCAGCAGGTGCTCTCGCAGATCTCCATCTTCCAGAACAAACTCAGCTACGACTTCCTCGGCGTCGCCGCGCATTGATATTTTCCGTTTCACCCAAAATAGAGGCGTTGAACTGTTTCAGACGGACGGACCCAAAATTTCGGGGAAAATCTGGAAATATAATGATCGCCGAGCAATGACTTCTTTCAAAAAACGGTAATGATGTTACCTTTTTTCTTTTAGAACGAAAAGGGAGTCTCTGAATGGCACATCGGGAAGCGATCTCAAACGCGGTTGAAAATATCGCATTCCGTTTGGCTGAATCCCGCAACGGAATCATCACGCCGGCCGAACTGCTCCCTTTTCTTCCCGTCTCGCTAGGCATGATCATCGATATTCTCAACGAGGCCGCCGCTGAGTCGGACGACGCCATCACCGCCGAAACCGTCGACGGCCTCCGGCGCTATGTCTTCCTCTCTGTACAACCGGGCGGCGCAACGCTCAGCGACTCGCACTGCGTTGCCTGCGACACCGACAGCCGCGAACTGCTCTGCGAGGAATGCGGCGAAACGCTTGGCGCCGCGTTGAAAGCGGAAGCAGAAACCAAAGGCTGGCCCGCGCAAGCCGTTTACGAACACGAAGTGGCCTATCTGGCGGCACGCATCGGCGCGCCGGTTTCTGCCGAAAAGCTGGCGAGCGTGTCCCGCTTCACGTTGCGACGCATGCGCCGGAAGCTGGAGCTGATGCAGCAAGTGCTCGCAGTACGCAAGGAGCGCGATATGGAAACCAGCGTGTTGCGCTATATTTTCCCGAGTGCGCCCTACCCGCGCGAGCAGTATTTGCAGAACATGAAACTCATCCGCTCGCTCCCCGCCTCGATCACCGAAGAGGTTGAGGCACGCGTGGTTCACATCCTGACCGCGCTCGGCATCCTGTTTCTCATTTTACTAGGGCTCGCCTTCTGGGGCTTCCCCTTCCCGCTCTTATTTATAGCGTTTCTGATCACATCACCCATTCTGGCTGTGGTGCTTTGGAAACGTCGATCCAAACTCGATTCTATGGAGGTAGAATAATTATGGAACTACACACACAAGATCCCACAGTACAACTGGTGAAAAAGATAGCCTCGAACGGGCTGATCCCAGTCGCGGTTGCCTTTGCAGTCATTGCCCTCTTCTGTTTCACCACCATTCGAATTGGTCATGTCACAGGGGAAGAAGTCGGCGTTCTACTCGACCGCTTCACCGGCGAAGTCACCATCATCGAACAGTCCGGTGCCAAAATCTATAACGGCATCCGCCATCAGTTCTCCGTGATTGATAAAACCCTCCAGACCTTGGAAATGACCAAGAGCACCGGGCGCGGCGACCGCAAGGGAAAAGACGATATCCGCATCAAAACCAAAGACGGCTCCGACGTGTATGTGGACGTGAAGGTTCAATACCGCATCATTCCGGAAGCGGCAGATCTGGTGGCGGCCACCTCCGGCCCCGGCGATGCATTCAAACAGAAGTGGGCGCGCGACTACGCCCGCACCATCGTCCGCAACTATCTGGGCGAACTGACCACTGAAGAGTTTTATGACTCCTCCAAGCGCGATGCCAAACTCGTACTGGCGCAAAACAGCATGAACGAACGACTCAAGCGTTTTGGAATCAAGATCGATAACATCGTCATTCCGCAACGCCCGCGCTTCTATGCCGCATATGAAGAGATGATTAAGAACAAAAAGGGAGCCGACCAAGCCGTGCTCGAAGAGCAGTCCAAAGCACTGGCCGCCAAGCAGAAACAGAACACCATGATCGTGCAGGAAACCAACCGCAAAAACGTGGCAGTCATGCAGTTCAGCGGCGAAATGCAGCAGAAGGTCATTCAGATACAAGCCGACGCGGAACGCGGACGCAAAGCGGCCGATGCCTACTTCCAAAAAGTCACCGTCAACGCCGCCGCCAACCTGTATGAGTTGGAAAAAAGCGCCGAAGGAATTCTCGCCAAACGCACCGCCGAAGCCAACGGAATCCGCGAACTCAACAACGCGCTCTCCGCTCCCGGTGGACGCACCATGGTTAAACTCGAATATGCCCGCCGTTTGGCCGACATCACCTTCAGCGGAAAGCCCTTCGTCATTAACGGCGAAACGGCGCGCTTCGAGCATCTCGAAGGCGCGGCCTCCAACAAACGCAAAAAATAATCTAGAAAGACTCCTCTTATGAAAATTATTAAAATCATCAGCATCCTTATCACCGTCGCCATTCTCGGGTTCTGGCTCGTCCTTCACTCGCTCACCATCGATATCCCGATTGGGAAAGTCGGCGTGCGCATCCAGCAATACGGAATCTTTGGGGAAAAAGGACTTGTTCATAAAGATTACACACCTGGATGGCACCTCGACCGCGGGCCCATCGACAAATGGCTGTTGTTCGACAGCACCGCCCAAACCTTAGAGATGACCCGTGACCCGCGCCAGGGCAGCGACCGCAGCATCGACGACATCAAAGTGCAGTCAGCCGACGGCTACGCCATCTCGCTCGACGTCACCATCAAATACCAGATCATCAAAGACAAAGCCTACCAGCTCTACGACGATCTTGGGGCGGGTTCCAAATATAAAATCTTCGTTCGCAGCGAAGCCCAAAGCGCCTGCATGGGCGCCTTCGGCCAGATGAAAACCGAAGACTTCTATAACCCCATCGCGCGACGCACCACCGCCCAGCAGGTGCATAAAGACCTCAACGACGCGCTGAATCCCAAAGGGATGGAAGTCATCGAAGTGCTCATTCGCTCCGTCGAGTTCGACCCCGGGTACGAAGAGAAAATTCGCCGCAAAAAGCTGGCCGATCAGGAAGTTGAACTCAACATCTCCCTAGGAAAAGCCGAAGAAATGAGTGGAAAAACACAAGTCATCGAAGCGGAGACCGCCAAACTCGTCAACTTGGTCATCAAAGAAAAAGAAGCCGAGCTCATCCGCATGCAGGCTGAAACAGGCCTGACCATCGCCACCATCAAAGCCGAGTTCGACCGCTATGCGAAAGAGAAAGAGGCGGACGCCAACCTCATCGCCGCCCAGAAAGACGCCGAAGGAACGCTCAAAGTCCTCACCGCTGAAGCGGCTGGCGAGCGCATGCGCAACGAAGCCCTGCAGGGCTCCGGCGGGGATATCCTCGTCGCCCTCGAAGCGGCCAGAAACCTCAAGATCGCCGACGTCGATGTCTCCACCCTCAACATCGACTTCCTCGATCTCGATGCCATGGTTGACAAACTCGGCGCGAATACCCAACCCGCCGCAAAATAATCCGGCCTCGGCAACACGAAAGGCGCCCCGAAGCTTCGGGGCGCCTTTTTCTTTTCCAGTAGGCTGCCTGTCCGCCATAGCCTTGTGCGACGGCGGAAGCCTGCACCCTTATATTTTCCAAGGTTTGGAAACTGGCGAAATCATGGCGACTCAAATGCTCCGGATCAGAAAATTATTTTGCCAAAAAGGCGGGGTGAACTCTCCGAGTGAGCCGTTTTTCCAATGGTTGGAAACCTTGAAGCGGAGGCGGATGCACGGTAGCTTGTCGCCCCATGAACAAAACCCTTCCAGAACTACTCGCTCCCGCCGGAACGCCTGAGGCGGCCTGGGCCGCGCTAGCCTACGGAGCGGACGCGGTGTACGCCGGCCTGCCGCGCTTTTCTGCCCGCGCGAAAGCCGGCAATTTCACCGCCGAGTCGCTCGACGAACTCATCGGCTACGCCCGCCACCTCGACCGACGCGTCTACATCACCTTCAACACCCTCGTTCAGCAGTGCGAGCTCGACGAAGCCCTCGAAACCCTCGCGCTGATTCAAGATCTAAACGCCAGCGGGGTGATTGTGCAAGATCTGGGCATCGCCCGCCTCGTCCGCAAGAACTTCCCGAAACTGCCCTTGCATGCCAGCACGCAGCTGGCCGTCCATAATCTGGACGGGGCCCAACAACTCGCAACGCTCGGCTTTAAACGCGTTGTACTGGCCCGCGAGCTGAGCCTGAAATCCATTGAACACATCACCCGCAACTGCGGCATAGAAACCGAGGTCTTCATCCACGGCGCGCTCTGCTATTCCTACAGCGGGCTCTGCCTCTTTTCCTCGCACCGACTCGGCCGCAGCGGCAACCGCGGCCGCTGCGCCTACTGCTGCCGCCAGCCATTCCACAGCAATGGCAAAAAAACCCTTCCGTTTTCGATGAAAGATTTTTCGGCCGCCGAACAGCTGCAAGAGCTGGTTTCTGCCGGCGTCGCCTCACTCAAAATCGAGGGCCGCATGAAAAGCTCGCTCTACGTCGCCGCCGTCACCGACTTCTATCGAAAGTCCCTCGAAGGCCACATGAAAAACGCCGCGCAGCAACTGGCGGACATTCAAACCATTTTCGGGCGGACCTCTACCGATCTCTATCTGGACGACCCCGAAACCCGGCCGGTCGACCCAGTGAACGACGGCCACCGCGGCGCGCAGATTGGAACCGTCAACGCCGTCACAGACAAATGGCTGATCCTGCACAGCAACCGCGCCCTGCAAAAGCACGACGGACTGAAAGTCGAGATGCCTAGCAAAAACCGCCCCTTCGGCTTTGCCGCTGACGACATGCGACTGGCCTCCGACCCCGAATTCAAGCGCCACTTCGAACTGCCCGCCGATTCAAGCATTGCGCTCAAACTCCCCGACGACGCACCCTTTCTCGAAGCCGGTGCCGCCGTTTACTGCTCCTACTCGCAGGCGGTGCGTCAGCGCTACGAATTTTCCGCCCCGCGCCCCGGACAGTTCCGCCAGCGGCGCCCGATCGACATCCACGTTTTCCAATGTCTGGAAAAAACCGTTTTCGCCGCCACCGCCGACGGCGTGCAATCGGAACTGATCCTGCCCGGCCCTTTCGATCCGGCCCGTCAGCCGGAAAAGTCGGCCGTCGCCATCCAGAAATGTTTTGAAAAACTGGGCGACACCGACTGGAAGCTCAACGAACTGACCTTCGCTGAAAACTCCGCGCCGGTCTTCATTCCAGTTTCGATTTTAAACGATGCCCGTCGCCGTCTGATCGACGAGTTTTCCAACCATTGGACGCAACAGGAGAAAACCTTCCAATCCTTGGAAGAATTCCCATTCGCGCCCTCGCCGGAGGCCGTTTTCTGGTCGATCAAATCGCGGTTTTCCCAACCATTGGAACCTGTGGACGAATTCGTTTTAGAAATCGATCCGGACCGGCCCGAAGAGATTGAAAAAGCGCTGGCATTTTATGCCGACAAGCTGCGACTAGCGCTGCCCGTCATCATTCGCGATGAAGATGCCGACGCATTCCAAAAAATCATTGAAACGTTTTCCAAGGTTCGGAAATGGGAAGCGGCAAACGTTGGCGGACTGCATCTGCTGAAGGGCCAAACGGACATCACGGCAGATTGGCCACTTTACACGCTAAATTCTCAGGCGGCACTGGAATGGAAAGACCAGGGCATTGAGCAATTTGTCCTCTCGCCGGAGGACGATGCGGAAAACATCTATTCCCTGATCGACCAGCTTGGCGGCGCGGCCATCATTCCGGTGTATCAGCACACACCGCTGATGATTTCGGCGACACGCCCGGAGGCGGACGGAGCAGACCTGACGGATCACTCGCGCCGCAAACTCCGCGTGGAGCCCAGCGGACGAGAATTTGTTCTCACAGGAGAAACCCCGTTTTCTATCACCGATCATCTGGCTGATTTGAAAGCCCGCGGCGCACGGCGTTTCCGCATCGATCTGTGCTATGGAACCAATTCGACGGAACAGGCCGCCGACCTCGTTCGTCGCATCACCTCCGGACAATCCGTCCCCGGCGAAACCGGGAATTTTCTACGCGGATTGGAGTAAAAATATTGTCTCAAAACGTAGACGCGACGTCTCCTTAGACCCCCGCCCTTCTGCCGTCGCATGAAGCTATGGCGGACAAGACAAATTTCATTTTCGTGTGATTCGTGTATTTCGTGGTGAAAAAACTGATCTGAACGGTCTGTTCTACAGCGCGGCTGACTTGAGAGGGTGGAGTCGTTTGTAGATGCCAATAAAGTGCTGGTGGGTCGGAGAAACTTTTTCCCAGCTGTCGGCAAAGGTGAGGCCGTGGAAAGTGGAGGTTCCTTTCACAAGCCCAATGGCATCGTCCAAAACCGACTCATCATAAAACAGACGGAGTGATGCGTGATACTTCTCTTGCTCTTCGCCCGTCAGGTTGAGTTCAACCAGATCGTGGATGGCGCGGTAGAGAGTTTGACGCTCGACGGGCAGGAAGTCGAAGTTGGCGCACCAGCTGCACCACTGGGCGGCCTCTTCGAGGTCGCCGGTGGCCAGCGCCAGCATGCCTTTGAGCTCACCCAGCCGTAAGCTGTTCCAGGCCGTTCCCTCTTCAAAGAGTACGCCGATGGCATCGGAGATGGAGTGCTGATCGCTCAGCCCGAGTTCATCGAGTTCTTCCGCGAATGCCTGCAGTTCGGCGACGGACATCGTGTTGAGTTTGAGCAGGCGCGGACGCAGGGAGGCGCCTGTTATTTTATTGCTCCAAACCAAATCATCGACGGGATAAATGTCGGACATGCCGGGGACAATGATCCGGCAGGTATAGATTCCACAGTGCGAATACTCGGCGCAGTAGGCCTCGAATCCGTGCAGGCTGACGAGAGATTTTAAATGGTCGTATTCTTCGGCGGTGGATCCCTGAAAATCCCAGTCGTTAAATTCGTAGTCGGGTTGATCGCTGAACATTTTCCACGACAGTTGGCCTACGGAATCGATAAAATGACTCTCGATGTTCAGCGGATCGGCCACGGCTTCTGCATCGTGAGAGGGGTGCTCAAAGATATCCAGTTGGTCGAGCCCGCGCCCCTGCAACAGTTCGGTCACCGTGCGCTCTAGTGCGACCTCAAAACGACAGCTTGCGCCAAACGATGCATAGCACCCGCCATCGGCAGGGTTGATGAGCAGGACGCAGATGACGGGGAACTGCCCGCCCAGCGAGGCATCTTTAATGAGGATGGGGAAGCCATGGGCCCGGAGTTCTTCAATGTCCCGTTGAATACGCGGAAAACGTTCGAGCACGGAGGGCGGCACGTCGGGCAGGCAGATGCCGTCTGCAATAATCTGATTCTTTACATAGCGCTCCATGATTTCTGCCAGCGCTTGCGCGCGGCACTCGGTGGCGGTGTTGCCCGCCGCCATGCCGTTGCTCACATAGATGTTGTTGAGGATGTTGACGGGGAAATAGACGGTCTCGTTCGTCTCGATCTGCTCAAAAGGAAGCGCCGCAATGCCGCGATCTTCCCCCTCGCTGTTATTGTCGTGCAACAGGGCCGGAGTGAGCTCGCCGTCCGGATTATAAAAGCTGCGCAAGCGGTCATTGAGCAACTCGGTTCCATCGGGATGATGAGTGGGAATGAGCGCCGGATCTGAAACCGGGAACCATTTTTCGGTCGGATAAAAGATGAATTCGAACCCGGCCGCGCCGAGGTAGTAGTCGGAGAAAAACAGGTTGGTAGAGACCCGCTCAAAAAACTCAAGAATCGCGCTGGCCTCACTGGCGAGTTTTGAGCCGCCCTTGCCGTTGGTATAGATTTGGGGGCATTCGGTGGAGCGCAGATGAACCGACCAACAATTCCGGATTGGATTTTTTGAGGAGACCAGATCGACCGGAAAGCCATGTTCGGCCAATAGCGTCCGCGCATTTGCAATGGTCTCTTCGAGCGGGGCGTCTTTCCCTGGAATACGTGTTTCTGTCGTCATGGTGTTTTCCTTCAAATGGTCAAGCAGGCACCCGAATCACTCCTGCCTGAAAGAGCAGACGGCCCCCGCATGTCCCTTACATCTCAACGTCTTACCCTTTTGCGTTCCTCAACAAACCACCCTGTACCAGCTATACACGAAAAATTTAGGCAGACTGATTTTTAGGCAGAATGATTTTTCCTGCGCGGAGGTTTTAATTATTCTGCCTAAAAATCATTCTGCCTATTCCTCTACAGCGAAGCCATCTTAGATAAAACGGGGGCGAACGTGTCATGTTTCCTCTTAAACAGACAGAACATTATCCGATTCATTCCCCATGCAAAGGGTGCCATGATAGCCGGATGAAAATTAAGATTTCCCCGAACCAAAAAGAGCGGCTTCGCCAAAAAGTCATTGCCCTATTCATGGATGATTTTGACGAAGAGATTAGCGATTTCAAGGCCGACCAAATCCTGGATGCTTTCATTGAAAAACTCGCCCCCGACATCTACAACACGGCCATCGAAGACATGAAAGTCTACCTGATGGGCCAGATCGAAGATATCGATGCCATCTTCCAAAAATAAGGTCTTCGTAGAATTTAGTGGCATGAGCAACCTTTTAAAACTCCCAGTTCATATCCTTTTCATCCACCCGCTCCGCTTGATTCCACCGATTTACAGGATTGAGAATCTTAATCTGTGAAAATCTGCGTAATCTGTGGACAAACTCTTCCACCACCCGTTCGCCCTGCTCTCTGGAGCAAACAGCCGAGTGAACAACCGAGCAATGCACCCACAACTCCTTCTTCTTAAAACTCACCCTTACCCTCGGGGCCTCTCCAGCGAATTTATGAGCGGGTGGTTTAGGAGGTTCAGCTATTTATTCCCATGAAATTTTACGTAGAACCAAAAACAAATGCTTTTCTCTAGAACTTCAGGTATCGTGCCGCTTATGCAAAATAGCCCGAAAAAATTTAAGAGCTCGCCCAAGAAATACCACCCCAAGGGCATGACGATCCTTTATGAGGATCATGACATTCTGGTCGTGGATAAAGTGAGTGGCCTTTTGACGGTGAGTAATGACAAGGAGCAAACCCGCACCGCATATTATTTGCTGAATGACTACGTTCGCAAAGGAAACCCAAAATCACACCTTCGGGTTTTCATTGTGCACCGTCTGGATAAAGACACGTCCGGCATCCTTGTGTTTGCCAAGTCCGAGAAGGCCAAACACTTCCTTCAGGACGAATGGAAGGATTTTCGGAAAAAGTACGTCGCCGTCGTTCATGGAATGATGCCGGAAGAGCAAGGGGTGATTACCTCCTATCTAGTCGAAAACAGCGCACTCAAAATGTATTCCGTTACCGACCCAAAGAAGGGCAAGTATGCGAAGACCGGCTATCAGGTGATGCGGAAGTCCTCTGACTACAGCCTGCTGGAGGTCGATCTGTTTACGGGCCGGAAAAATCAAATCCGAGTGCATCTGGCCGACAAGGGTTGCCCCGTGGTGGGCGACAAAAAGTACGGAGAAAAAGCACCCGGCATTAAGCGGCTCACATTACATGCCGCCTCCCTCACGCTCACCCACCCCTTCTCGAAAGAAAAAATGACCTTCGAATCGAAGGTCCCGCCCTACTTCAACTACCTGATGCGCAACGGGCCGGCTCCGAAAACCAACCCCCAAGAATCATGACCGACCCACTGAAAAAATTTATTACACAATACATTGAGCTCGAAAAAGGCGTACAAGAACTGCTTCGCGAGCAATGCATATCCCTCTGCATGCAGTGCACCATCTGCTGTTGCCATGCGAACATCTGCGAGGAAGCCATCGAGAGCGCCTTCTTGAAACTCGTTCACAAACAAGCCGATCAGTTTGATGACTCCTACGGCTTTTTGTCGGAAAAGGGCTGCACCCTTCTGCAGGGCCGTCCGCCGGTCTGCTATGAGTTTTTCTGCGACGATCAAATTTATGCTCAGCCCGACGAATTACACGGCGAAATCTTGCGGATTCTCGGCGCGCTCCCCAACCACGCCACGCAAAAGGCGCGGGGTGATCAACCGATCGTTGAAATCACGAAAGAAGAAGCCCTCGACGATCTGAATTTCCAAGGGTTGGAAAAACAGTTGCAGGAAAGCGTCCAAGCCTTGGAAATCATCCGAACCTTCTACAACGAGGGCGCCCTGCCCGAGTCCTCTCAGCGCGCCCTCGAACAAATCAACCTCACCTCGGAATAGCGGTGTCCTCCAGACGGCCTACCCCCCCCCCGACCCGTCGGGGAGCGAGACGCTCGTTCTACCCTAACGCAATCTGGACGATCTCTTTGGCTTCGGCCTGGATCTGGGCGAGGTGCTCCGCACCTTTGAAACTTTCGGCGTAGATTTTGTAGATGTCCTCCGTGCCGGATGGACGGGCCGCAAACCATCCGTTTTCGGTGCAGACTTTCAGCCCGCCGATGGCCGCGCCGTTGGCGGGCGCATGCGTCAGCTTGGCGATGATCGGTTCACCGGCCAGGGTCTCGGCCGTCACCTGCTCCGGAGAGAGGTCGGCCAGCTTGGCTTTCTCTTCGCGGCTTGCGGGCGCATCAACGCGGGCATAAACCGGGTTGCCGAATCGAGCGGTCAGTTCCTGATAGTGCAGCCCCGGGTCTTTGCCGGTGACCGCATAAATTTCGCAGGCCAGCAGACAGAGGATGATGCCGTCTTTATCCGTGGTCCAGACGGTGCCGTCTTTGCGAAGGAACGACGCTCCCGCCGATTCTTCGCCGCCGAAGCCGTAGGAGCCGTCGACGAGGCCGTCGACAAACCATTTGAAGCCGACGGGAACCTCCTGCAAGTCGCGGCCGAGGTCGGCGGCGACGCGGTCGATCATCGACGAGCTCACCAGCGTTTTCCCGACAGCGGCATCGGCGCGCCAGCCGCTACGGTGGGTGTAGAGATAGTTGATGGCGACGGCGAGGTAGTGGTTCGGATTCATCAGGCCGACGGATTGGGTGACAATGCCGTGGCGGTCGTAGTCGGGGTCGTTACCAAAGGCGAGGTCGAAGTCGTCTTTCAGGCCGATCAGGCTGGCCATGGCGTACGGCGAAGAACAGTCCATGCGAACCTTGCCGTCGCCGTCGACGCACATGAAGCGGAAGGTGGGATCGGCGGTGTCGTTGATGATGGTGAAATCGATGCCGTATTTTTCGGCGATCGGCTTCCAGTATCGAATGCCGGCGCCGCCCATCGCGTCCGCGCAGATTTTCAGGCCGGACGTGGCGATGGCTTCCAAGTCGATCACATTTTCGAGGTCGGCAACGTACGGGGTGATGAAGTCGTAGGCAACCGTGGTGTCGGCGGCGAGGGCATCGGCGAAGTAAAGCGACTCCACCTCTTCGTTGTCGTCAGCCAGCAGCTCGTTGGCGCGGTCGGCAATCCATCCGGTCACATCGGTGTCGGCCGGGCCGCCATTCGGCGGATTGTATTTGAACCCGCCGTTGTCCGGCGGGTTGTGCGACGGGGTGATCACCACGCCATCGGCGAGACCCTCAGTACGGCCTTCGTTATAGATCAGAATCGCATGAGAAATGACCGGCGTCGGCGTGTAGCCGCCGTCTTGGTCGATCATCGCCGTCACGCCGTTGGCGGCGAACACCTGCAGGGCGGTTTTTTCTGCCGGAGTGGAAAGCGCGTGGGTGTCTTTCCCGACAAATAGCGGGCCGGTGATACCCTCTTTCTCACGGTATTCACAGATGGCCTGCGAGATCGCCATGATGTGGTCCTCGGTAAAGCTGGCGTTCAGTGAGGAACCGCGGTGCCCAGAGGTTCCGAAAGCCACCTTCTGGCTCGGGTCGGTCACATCGGGCTGGATCTCGTAATAGAGGCTGATCAGCTCAGCAATATCGACCAGATTTTCTTTCAGCACAACGTTTCCTGCTAACGGGTGAATCGCCATATTCTTGTCTCCAATGGATAGTAAAAAAACGAACGCCTGTTTAGCAGAGGCACTGAAATCACACAAGATAAAGGAATGAATTGCTTGCAACAGAACACAATCTCCCATACGTTTAAACGTCTGGGATAATAAAACATATAAATATATTACAGTTAATTATTTAACTATATATAACAGCGATAAAAATATGATGCGCCGATGATTACGACTCCACCCCCTTTTTGGAAAACCTGCCGAGTGATCGCCTGCGAAACTCGACTTCGGCTGCTCTGGAGCCTCTTTGCCCTCAAAGAGCAATGCGTAAGCGAACTGATGGAAACCACGGGCACATCCCGCCCTAACACGAGTAATCAGTTGCGTATGCTGGCAGAGCACGGCCTGCTTATTTATCGTCGAGAAAGCATGAACGTATTTTATCGAGCAGAACCCAATGCCGCTATGACCTTTGCACCGCCCCTTCTAAATGCACTACAAAATGCATATACTCACTCCATGGGGCGGAAAACGGTTATACGCCACGCCACCGCACTCTCGCACGGAAGACGCGAAGAAATCATCCGCGCACTAAAAGGGAATCGTCTCTCATTTCAGCAACTACAGCAGAAAACGGGAATGTCCACATCGGCTCTCTCTCGCCACCTTCATAAGTTAACAAGCCGCAGTTTCGTCCAACACAATAACGACCAAACCTACAGCTACGGAAAACTGGGCAATCTGCTGGGAAGAACTCTGATTCAACTCGCCGCCGATCCTGGATATTCAATGCCGCAGTAAAACTTCCAACCATTGGAAATTGTTCAACAACCAGCGCCTCGCTATCCTCCGGTTTATGAAAACGAAATCACTCCCCGACCAGTTTCGCGCGGCGGCGCAAAAATTTTCTGCCCGCCCGGCCATCGTCACCCCCGAACAGACTGTCACCTACGCCGAGCTCGATGCGCAGTCCGATGCCATTGCCTCCGGCCTGATTGCCAGCGACGTTCAGCCCGGTGATCACATTGGCCTTTACGGAATTAACAGCTCCACCTTTGTCGCGCTCTACCTCGGCATTCAAAAAGCGGGGGCCATCGTTGTCCCCATCAACCTGCTGCTCAACCCCAAAGAAGTGGCCTGGATTCTCAACGACGCTGACGTCAAATTTCTATTCTATTTCGAGCCCTTCACCCCCGCCGTCGATGCCATCCGTTCAACTCTTCCAATGGTTGGAACTTTTGTCTGCGTCGAAAAAGAACTCCCCGAATTTATCAACTGTGAACCGGCGCCCCTGAACTCTGAACTCGACTGCGACGCTGTCGCAGTCATCATTTACACCTCGGGAACAACGGGCCATCCCAAGGGCGCGATGCTCTCGCACCGCAATCTGGTGAGCGATGCCCTCTCCGCGGGCGAAGCCCTAAAGTTGCGCCCCTGCAAAGAACGCTTCCTCGTCGTTTTACCGATGTTCCACGCCTTCGCCTCAATGGCGGGCGTCATCATTCCCCTGCTCCACGGCTCGTCGCTGGTTCCGGTTCCGAAATTCGACCCGTCGCTGACGGCCGACACGATCAACGCCACCGATGCGACGATCTTTCTCGGGGTGCCGAGCATGTACAACCTATTGTTGCGTCTGCCGGAGAAGCACACCGCCTCGATTGCAAAACTCCGCTTCTGCGTTTCGGGCGGCGCGGCCATGCCCGCCGAAATCATGGAGCAGTTCGAAAAACGCTTCGGCGTGCTGATCTATGAAGGCGACGGCCCGACCGAATGCGCACCGGTCACCTGCTTTAACCCGATTGATGGGATTCGAAAACCACTATCCGTTGGCCTTCCGATCCCCGGTGTTGAAATGAAAATCGCGGATGAACAGGGAAACGAAAAACCGCTCAATGAAATTGGTGAAATTTGCGTGCGCGGCCCAAATGTGATGAAGGGCTACTGGAAGCAACCCGAGGAAACAGAAAAGTCGTTTTTCGGCGACTGGTTCCGCACCGGTGATCTCGGCACCGAAGACGAAGATCACTATTTCTATATCGTCGACCGCATCAAAGACATGGTGATCGTCAATGGCATGAATGTTTACCCGCGCGTGGTTGAAGAAGTGCTCTACAAGCACAAAGCCGTGCGCGAAGCGGCAGTGATTGGAATCCCGAG
Organism: uncultured Verrucomicrobiota bacterium; assembly: GCA_964476065.1. Classification (GTDB taxonomy): domain Bacteria; phylum Verrucomicrobiota; class Kiritimatiellia; order Kiritimatiellales; family Tichowtungiaceae; genus Tichowtungia. The sequence continues at coordinate 20,670 of CAYYYX010000038.1, forward strand.
TAAGCTGCACGGCGAAGTGCCCGTGGCCTATGTTTCGCTCCGCGAAAAATGCGAAGCCACCGCCGCCGACATTCGCGCCTTCTGTTTTGAAAGCCTGGGAAAACACGAAGTGCCAAAAAAGGTGACCTTCCTCTCCGAACTGCCGAAAAATGCGGCAGGGAAAATCGTGAAGCGCGAACTGCGCAAACAAGGCGAAGTTGAACGAGGAATTGTCTCCAATGAAAATTAACAGAGAAACCGCCATTCAAAATCTGATGGAGCTTTTGGCGGCGAAAGGGCCGAGCGGCGGCGAAGGGCCCGTCGCTGAGCTGGTCAAAAAACAGCTGCTAGCCGCGGGCGCTAAACCGGCATGGTTTAAATTCTCAGGAAAAAGCCGCCTGCCGAAGCATTTCGAGATTGGCAACCTGATTGTGAAGATTCCTGGAACCACCCAGGGGCCGCGCATCATGTTTTCGGCACATCTGGACACCGTGCCGATCTGCCAAGGGGTTGTGCCGATCAGAAAGGGAAACCGGGTTCTCCCCAAAGGGAAAACCGGGCTCGGTGGCGATAACCGCGCGTCCGTCGCGGCCGTGGTGACGATGGCGCAAACCGTTCTGCAAAACGATCTGCCCCGCCCGCCAATCACACTGCTCTTCACCGTCGGCGAAGAAAACGGCTTGCACGGTGCCAAAGCATTCGAACCCTCCGACGGCGGCCATCCGATAATGTGCTTTAACCTCGATGGCAGCGGCGAGCGCGGCGGCGTGATCGGTGCGCTGGGTGCGATTCGCTGGCGAGCTGAGATCCACGGAAAAAGCGTCCATGCGGCGGTGAACCCCGAAGGCGGCGTCTCCGCCGCGATCATCGCGGCGAACGCCATTGCCGATGCCGAAACAAAAGGATATTTCGGGCGAATCGAAAAAGGCTCGGTGAAAGGCACAGCGAACGTCGGGTCACTCAACGGCGGCCAAGCGGATAATCAGGTGATGGATTCTCTAACGGTGACCGGCGAATGCCGCAGCCACAGCCCGGCCTCGCTTGCAAAAATTTCCAAGGCCTGGAACACCGCATTTGAAAAAGCGGCGACCGAGCTGAAAAATGATGCGGGCGAATGCGGCTCCGTCGATTTTTTAACGGAAAGCGACTACCGATCCTTCAAGCTGAAGAAAAGCGAACCGGTTGTTCAGCGTTTCCTGCGCGCCGCGCCGCAGGCAGGGCGCCCCGCCGAGGTTCAGGTGATTAACGCCGGGCTCGATGCGAATATTTTGAATGAAAAAGGGATTCCGACTATTACCTTCGATGCAGGCAATCACGATGCACACTCTCTGAAGGAGTCGGTGCATATTCCGCGCTATCTCCAAGCCTGTGAATTAGCCGTCGCTTTGGCGACGGCGGAATAATGGAATGTTGGAATAAAGGAATATTGGAATAGTGGATTGGAGAAATATTGGAATGATGAAAAAGATAATCCTGCTGATGGCTGTTTTTGCACTGAACACACAGGCCAATGATTTTGCGTTCAAGTTGTATGACCAACTGAAGGAAATAAAGGGCAATCTATTTTTCTCTCCGATGAGTATTGAATCCGCGCTAGCGATGGTACGTGAAGGCGCGGCAGGGAATACTCTACAGCAGATGGATCAGCTCCTGCCAAAAACGACTTCGTTTCCAATGGTTGGAAATAATGTGGTGCTGGAAAACGCCACCGCTCTCTAGGTGGATCGGCGGATCTGCGATCCGCGCTAATGTAGAGCAAGCGTCCTCGCTTGCTTTCTGATCCGTCGTGGCGGAAAACGAGCGAGACGCTCGTTCTACTTTACCAATAAGGCGGTTTTGGCGGAGAGGGAGGGATTCGAACCCCCGGAACCTTGCGGCTCTTCGGTTTTCAAGACCGACGCATTCGACCACTCTGCCACCTCTCCAAGGAAGGGGGGAATATAGGGCGTTGAACAAAAATGGCAAGAAACCAATGATATAAAACAGCCGACAGGCCGTTTTATCCGTAATATTGGCTCTTCTCGGATGTGCGTTTTTTCACTCGCATCAAATCATTGAGGTACCCCGG
>CAYYYX010000039.1:0-22564 GCA_964476065.1 uncultured Verrucomicrobiota bacterium
TTTTTGGATGCAAACTCCACCTTAGCCGGTGGCCCTAAAATCGGGGGTAAGCGCAATCAGTCCTCGCATTTAAACATCCGAGCTTCCAAGCACTGGAAGAATATCGGGAGACAGGGTCACGTCTCAACATTCAATATTCGCTCTAAAACGCTCTGTTTATTGCAACGGTCTATTCCATTTTCATAGCGCATTCGCTATGAAATGGTTACTTTTGGGCTATTTTCGGGGAGTTTTCATAGCGAATACGCTATGGCGCCGGAGTCCTGAATAGTACTAAGTTAAGCCCATTTCAGCGGATGAAAAGAAAGTGGGACAGGCTTCCAGCCTGTCTGCGGCGGCACGGCTCTTTGCGTGTATGACAGGCTGGAAGCCTGTCCCACCTTGGAAAGATCCGCGCCCATCTGCGTAATCTGCGGTTAAAATATTCCAATGGTTGAAACCGTGCGGAGCGCGGCCCTTCGGTAGAACTCAGGACAGGCGACCTCGGGGAAAATCGTCCTATCTTCGGCGGCGGTGCTTTCCGTTCTTCTTTCTTCGAGAAGGCTCGGGACCCTGTTGCTTTTCCAGCTGCTCGCGCTCACGGAGCCGCTGCTGGCGGTCCTGATTTTCTCTGGCGGCGAATTCAACTTCGTTCAAGACGCCCTTCACATCGGCTTTTTTAGTGGATTCCTTAAAGCGGCCGGTGAGTTTGGTGTCGGGGGTGATCGTGCCGGCCTCATAATGCGCCCAGATTTCTTTGGCGTATTTACTTTTAAGCACGTCGGGTGCAAACCGGCCGTAGTAATTGGTCATATTCATCACATCACGGGTCAGCATGGCCCGGGCGTTGTTATTGCCGGCGGCGTTGACCGCCTGCGGCAGATCAATAATGACAGGGCCGGAGTCATCGAGCAGCACATTGAATTCGGACAGGTCGCCATGCACGATTCCGGCACAGAGCATTCGAACCACATCCTGCATCACGGACGCATGGTCTTTCCGGGACTGCTCAGCCGTCATGGCAACATCGTTCAATCGGGGCGCAACGCCGCCATCGGCATTGGTCACCAGTTCCATCAGCAACACCCCATCGAAACAGCCGTAGGGTTTGGGGACCCGGACGCCGGCTTGCGATAGCAGGAAAAGCGCATCGGCTTCCGCATGTTGCCAGACCTCTTCCTGTTCCTTTTTTCCAAATTTGGAGCCTTTGGCCATGGCACGGCCCCGGCGGCTGTTCCGCACATGGCGTCCTTCGCGGTATTGGGCTGCCTTTTTGAAGCTGCGCTGGGAGGCCTCTTTATAGACCTTGGCGCAACGGATTTCTGTGCCGCAGCGGACAATGAAGATGGTCGCTTCTTTACCGCTCATTAACTGCCGCAGGACTTCATCCACGAGGCCATCGGCAATCAGCGCCTTAAGTTGTTTTGGAACTTTCATCGCGGGACTTATACCCTGAAGGGATTCAAATGCAATGCGTTTCCAAGCTCAAGGCCCCGCGGGAAGCGCGGTCGACGACTCTAAAAAGGCGATCGAACTTCGATTTTTGGTGGGACCTGTGATGCCCTTTCACTTTCACAAAGGTGCAGTCGATTGAATCGGTGAGCGGAACTATTTAACCGCGGATGGACACGGATGAATGTTATTACCCCGAGGCTTCGGGGCGGATCTTTCCAAGGTCTGGACCTTTTCCCCCTCCGATCATTCTGCCTATAAATAATTCTGCCCATCCCCCACCCGGTGCGGATCAGATTTTGACAGAATGATTTATAGGCAGAATGATGAGAGTCGGCTCCGCCGGATGCGTCGCCCTACCTTTTCAGAGTTTTCCAATGCTTGGACCTTTGTGGCTTCGTGAGAGGCCTCTTCTATTCCGGCAGGGAGATTCCGCGGGATTTTTGGATTTTATCGGTGATCGTCTGGGTCTTTTCGATCGGGGCTTTCATCCGATTGGAGATTTCTTTGCCGAGCGTTTCGCTCGTCGTCTCCTCGCCTGAGGGGGAACAGCCGGAACACAGCAGTGCGATGGTGAGTATCAAAAATAGATTCTTCATTTTTTCCTCCGTCCGATTACGAGTCGCACGATAACAAACGTTTCCATCCACCGTCGATCTACGAGCTATGGCGGACAAGAAATCCGCATCAGACCATGAGGCAGGTGAAATCGAGCTCTGTGAGAAAGATCCGACTGAGCTTCACTTCGACTTCACTATCCAGCGGAACGTCAGCGATCCGGCGCATTTTTACGTCAATGCCGAGCTCCGGAATCATCACGACACCTCGGTCGTCGCGTTTATCGACGACCACTCCGCGATAGACCTTCTCGGGATGCTGTTGCATGTGCAAGAGCGTCCAGTGCCGGTTGCTCAGGCGTTCCGCCATTGCCGTGTTGCCTCCGCCGAGTGCGGCTTCTGCCGTTCGTGCCATCATATCCGCTTCGCTGATTAGCTCGTCTCCACGGATAAATGCGCGCAGCTGCTGATGAACCAGCAGGTCTGAATAACGGCGTAGCGGGCTGGTTACCCTAGTATAGCGTTCGAGCCCGAGTCCGGCATGCAGGTCCGGATCGAGGTGCAGCTTGGACCGTTTGAACTTTTTGCGATAGGCAAACATCTCCGCCATCGTTTCAGGAGTGGACGGCTCGTCCGGTGGCGGCTGGGATGCGAAAGGAGCTGGAATTTCGTTTTCGATCAAAAAGCCCGCGATGGCTTCGCCGGCCATCAACATGGCATCGGTGACCATGTCCCGGCTTTTCAAACGCGGAAGATCGCTGATCTCGACGGTGTAGTCCGCTGGGGTTTTGATGTTCAGCTCCTGCGAAGTGGACAGGTTATAGAGCTCCCCGTCGACAGAGGTCTTCAGTTTGACTTCCGGCAGGTCGATTTGTGCCGCCCCTTGGGCGATCCGGCGCTTTCGAAATTGCTCGGTGATGACACTCAGTTCCTTAAACGGGGATTGGTCCATCTGCTGGTCCGCGACGGAATAACTGAGGCGCTGAGCCTTGATCCAACTCGGGGTGACTTTTAAGCAGGTTGCGGCACCGTCGTCGTCCACACCAATTTGAAAAGAGAGTGCCGGAGACGTTTCTTGTAATCCCAGCCCGAGAATGGACGTGACGGCCTGCGGCAGCATATGGATGACAATTTCCGGCAAATAGAGATTTGCGCCGCGGGCTCTGGCTTCCTGATCGAGCGGCGAGTCCGCGGTGATCAGTGCGGCCGCATCGGCAACATGGATCCAGAGGGTTTCCCCATCGAGGCTGATTGCATCGTCCGGATCGCTGCAATTGTCATCGTCAATCGCAAAGGTTTCCAGCGCCGTCAGATCTTCACGCTCTTCATCCGGCAGTTCAGGGACGTCGAGCTCCGGCTGAGTGATCGCACAGTCGAACCGGGCTGGGTACGGGTTCACCGACTCATCCCACACACCCAACTCGAGCAACATCCGGTGCGCCTTTGCTGGGAGCACCTCAATGCCGAGTGCCTTCAAGGTTCGGTTTGTTACCGCTTTGCGATATGCCAGACGCTGAACGTCGCTCAGATGGCCGAAGTCTTCCGGTAGAATCGAATGGTCTCGGACCCGTTGCAGGTAGTCCTGCCAGCGTTCAGCCTCCTGCTCTTTCTCGCGTTGCTTCGCCAAAATCGCATCCACCGCATCCTTCGTCCGAGCGACGATTTGATCCCTCGGCCCGATGAAGTAGGTTTGTTGCTGGAGAGTCTGCCAGGCATGCCAGACCGTCACGGGCGTACTCTCGCCGTAGATAAACTCTGCCAGCTCGGCCAGATCAACCGTTTCCCCCTGCAGCAATTCCCAGGCCTCTTCAACATTACCTAGAGGAGTCTGGCTTAATGCGCTGAAGCTCTTGAGCGGCCCCGGATGAAGCAGCTGAATATCTTTCACCCGGACTTTCACCGTTTTTCCACCGTCCAACTGAATGGATATTTTATCGGCGACCTGGTCGATGATGGCCGGAGAGGTCTTATATAAAACTAAATTGTGCACACTGAAATTCTGCGACATGGCATGTCCTTTTTCTCTGAAAAATTATTGTTTCAAAGGCGTTCAGCCTGAAAAGAGGAGAATAGCCGTTGTGCCGCCCCCAAGCAACGCCGGAGGGAGCTCACCCTACAAAATGGACAGGCGCAACAAGAGGGTCTGAAAATTCGGAGCGATTAGCAGTCGGCTCTCGGGGCACATCCTGCTATACATGGCCGCTATTTTTCAGATTCAACTCAGGACGTTCCTATGATTACGACATCCCAAATCACGATGCGCTTTAGCAAGACGGCTCTTTTCGAAGACGTTTCGGTGAAGTTTGTTCCCGGTAACCGCTACGGACTGATCGGAGCCAATGGCTGCGGAAAGTCCACGTTCATGAAAATTCTTACGGGGCAGCTGGAGCCGAGCGAGGGCGACGTCTCGATCGGAAATGGCTGCACATTGGGTTATCTCCGCCAGGATCATTCAGCCTTTGATAAATACACCATTCTCGACACGGTGTGCATGGGAAACCCCGAGCTTTGGACGCTTCATTGCGAACGCGAAGACCTCTACTCGAAAGAGGAGCTGACCGACGAAGAGAACGAGCGTTGCGGTCATATCGAAGACGAGTTCGGCGAAGCGGGTGGCTACACGATGGAGTCGGAAGCTGCCGCGTTGTTGGTCGGGCTGGGCTTTACCGAAGATCTATTTGAACAGAACATGACCGTGCTTCAAGGGGGCTTCAAGTTGCGGGTTCTATTAGCGCAGGTTCTTTTTGGAAAGCCGGATCTGCTGTTGCTCGATGAACCGACCAACCATCTGGATATGGAGTCGATTGAGTGGCTGGTCGAATTGCTCAAACGCTATACGGGAATGGTCATTACCATTTCGCATGACCGATTCTTCCTGAATCAGGTTTGCACGCACATTGCCGACTTGGACTTCCATGAAATTCGTCTATTCCCCGGCAACTACGACGACTTCACCATTGCCAGCCTGGGTGCGCGCGAACAGCAGGAAAAAGCCAATAAAAAGATGGAGAAACAGGCCAACGACCTGAAAGCCTTTATTTCACGGTTCAGCTCCAACGCCTCCAAAGCCAAACAGGCGACCTCACGCAAAAAGACGCTCGATAAATTAGAAATTAAAAAATTCAAAGCCAGCAGCCGGGTCTCTCCCTTTATTCGCTTTCAGCCGAAAAAACGCCTAGGCAACAAGGTGATCGAGGCCGTCGCTATCTCCAAGTCGTATGACGAAGAGGTGTTCAAAGACTTTTCCTGCACGATCGGACCGGAAGAACGCATCGCTATTATTGGGAAAAATGGAATTGGGAAAACGACGCTATTGCACGCCCTTTGCAACCAGCTACAAAGCGACTCTGGGAAAATGGTGTTCGGCGAAACGGTTCAGTTTGGTGTGTTCCCTCAGGACGCCTCGCATCTTCTGGACTCCGACACTCCGGCGCTTGACTGGCTCGGCCGTTTTTCTGATGCCGACACCCCTGAAGTCGAACTTCGCTCGTTTATGGGAAAGATGCTTTTCAAGGGTCAAGATGTCCTGAAAAAAGTTGGGGTTCTCAGCGGAGGCGAACGGGCGCGACTGATCCTTTCCAAAATGATGATGGAAGGGGGTAACATTCTGGCACTCGACGAACCCACTAACCATTTGGACTTGGAATCGATCGAAGCGCTGAACTACAGCCTGTCGCTCTTCCCCAACACCCTTATCTTCGTATCACACGACCATCGTTTCATCGCAACGCTGGCCACACGGATTCTCGAAATCACAGATGATGGAATTGTCGATTATCCGGGCACGCTGGATGACTACGAAGCGGAAAAACAAAAGCAAAAGAACAAGGCATAAGAAGGTCTGGCGGGAATGGCACTACGTTAAGCCCGATTCAATCCGACCCACCCCTGCCTTCCACCTTCGCCAAGGCTATGGCGGACAAGTCGGCCGCCCCTCCAGAGGAGGGGAATGTCTCGTAACACGTGTTGGAATCTATAATGCTCCCATCCTCCGGAGGGGTGCGCGGAGCGCGGGGTGGGTTTCTCCAAAACTCCTTACCTGATCGTCATTCGGCAGTTGGCCGGATATAGGTTAAAACCCTCGTCCGCCGCGCGCGTCCCCGCGCATCCGTTGCTGTTTTGGATTCGGCGGGTTCTCCAAAGAGAGGCCGTACCATTCCTCGCCCAGCCCTGCATTCGAGAAGCTTTTTTCTTTGCAGTTTGAAAGCATTTCCCAGTTGGTTGCGAGCGTCTGATTTCCGGTGGAGTCCTTGGCCTTACTCAAAAGTTGACGTGCCTTCTCTGACTCATCCGTTTTCATGAAAATCCATGACATGACTCCGTACAGCAGGGTTCCGCGATCTCCCCGAAACCATTTGATATGCCGCTTAAAGGTTTTTTCAGCCCCCTTGATGTCTTTATTTTTATACTGCCGCGCCATTTTCATCGCGATCATCATCGGCTCCATCATCAGGGGGCCTTTGAACAATCCTGCGGCGGCCAACAGGGCATCCACCTGTTCGTAATTTTTCAGTTGATAGAAAAACTGCAGGCGCATGGTTGCGATCTGTCGGCCCATCAATACGTTCCATTTTTTGAAGGGCTCCAGGCGGTCGGCGAAGGTAAGAGCCTCTGTGATCAACACCTTCTGATCTGCCTCAATCTGGCGCTGGATGAACTTAATATTTCCGCCCGGCTTGCTCTGGAACTGCTGGATCTTGCGGTTCACCCGTTTTTGACCCGCCAACATCGCCTCTTGAAGCTCATTCTGAATGCCGGTGGCTTTTTTTCGAACCAGAAATCCGATCAGAAACAGCGGAGCCAGAAATCCGACCAGCCCGCTAAAAATCGTTGTTCCCGAACTCGTCTGCATCGTGAAACACGTGGCAACCGCTGCGACAGAAATCAGCGCTGAAATGAATAGTACAAGCATGATCTATTTCCCCTTTTTAAATATGTAATCCGTTATACGGGCATACACCCGAGTTATTCGTAGTAGAAAAGGTGAAGTATAAACAGCCGACGAAAAAAGTCACCCGCAGAGATGCCGTACTTTCCAATGGTTTGAAAATCCGTGTTTATCCGTGTTCATCCGTGGTTTGCTTTTTCCAATGCTTGGAACGATTTCTTCCAAGGTCTGGAACTTTTCGTAGACGCGGTGTCCCCACCGCGTAACGCCCCGGCGTCATAAATTCGATCCTGCCGGGAAAACGCGGTGAGAACCCCGCGTCTACATTCAGACCAGAATCACGACTTCGTAGCGAGCCAGATGTGATGCCAGCGACCCCGACTGCCACGTGCCCGAGCGGGAACCTCTTCGATATCGAATCCGGCGGCGCGCAAACGCTTGGTAAAGGCTTTGTCCGGCTGGGCCGACCAAACGGCCAGAACGCCGCCGGGTCGGAGCGCGGCTTTGGCCGCATTAAGACCTCCTTGCGTATACAGTCGGTCATTACCTTCGTGGGTCAGCCCTTCGGGACCATTGTCGACATCGAGCAGGATGGCGTCGTAAACGTTTTTCTCTTCTTTAATCACAGCGCCCACATCGCCTTGGCGAACCGTGACGCGGGAATCCTCCAGCGGGCGTCCGGCCAAATCGGCCAGATGCGTCCGATTCCATTTGATGACGGCGGGCACCAGTTCGGCGACGACCACATGGGCTTGAGGGCCAAGGTTTTCGAGTGCTGCGCCGAGTGTATAACCCATCCCCAATCCACCGATAAGAATCCTTGGCCTTTTCCGCTTTGCGAGCGGCTTGCAGGTCAGCTCCGCAAGCGCATCTTCGGAGCCATGCAACCGGCTGTTCATCAACTCTTCGTTTTTGACGTTGATGGTAAATTCATGCGTACGCTGAAGCAGCTTCATTTCGCCGCCGTCGCCCGGCACGGTCGCTTGATCAATGACAACCCACGGGTTCATACGTCTTCACTTTCTTCGGGGGCTTCGGCTTCTGCGGCGGCGCGGGCTCTATCTTTTTTGCTGGGGCGGTTTCCTTTTTTCGGCGGCGGCCCTTTTTTCTTTACCGGCGCATCGCCGGTGAGCTCGAAACCGGGCACCTGCTCACGGTCGACACAGACCCGGGTCCGTTTTTCGATCAGAGAAAAATGGGCCATGTCGTTGTGGTCGATAAAGCTAACGGCAACCCCGTCGGCTCCCGCACGGCCGGTGCGGCCAATGCGGTGGATATAGTCGACGGGGGATCGCGGCAGGTCGTAGTTAACCACAGTGGAGAGGTTTTGAATATCGATTCCGCGCGCGGCGATATCGGTGGCGATCAATACGTGGATCGTACGGTTTTTGAAAAGGCTCAATACGCAGGTCCGCTCGGACTGACTGAGGTCGCCGTGAAATGCGTCAGCCTTCACGCCGTCGCGCGTCAGCTTGGCGGCGAGATTGCGGGCGGCACGTTTACTGCGCACAAAGACCAGCACGTGCTCCCACTTTTCTTCCTGAATGAGATGGCGCAAAAGTGGACGGCGGTTGAGTTGGTTCACTTCGATGGCGCGCTGCGTAATGTTCGCGACGGTCGGCACATCGCCCGTCGCGTTGATCTGCACCGGGTTTTGCATAATCTGCTCGGCCAGTTTTTCAACCTTTTTGGGATAGGTCGCAGAAAAAAGTAATGTCTGGCGCTCCGAAGGCAACGCCTTCATCACCTGTGCGAGCTCTTCGGCAAACCCAAGGGCAAGCAGACGATCGGCTTCGTCGAGCACGAGGACGCGTAGTTCCTCAAAATTGATTTGGTCTTCGCGAATCAGGTCCAGCAGGCGACCGGGGGTCGCCACAACCACCTGCACGCCGCGCCGCAGGTGACGCCGTTGAAACTCTAGGCTTTCGCCGCCAATGATGGCAGTGATGCCGATTTCCCGAGGCATGTATTGTTCGAATTCTTCGAAGGTGTCGGCCACCTGCTGCGCGAGTTCGCGCGTGGGCGCCAGTACGAGCGCCCGAATCGGGCTGGGGCCATCATCCGGATCAACCCGGCTCAACATCTGCAGGATCGGCAGGGCGAAGGCTGCGGTTTTCCCCGTGCCAGTCTGGGCCTGAGCAATCAGGTCGTCCCCCTCGAGGGCCAGCGGAATGGTTTGCTTCTGAATGGGGGTCGGCTCGGTGTAGTGAACGGCCGCGACGACGCGTTGTAACGATTCGAGCAGGCCCAGGTTTGAAAATGGCATAGGATTGTCCTTCATTTGATGCGCTAGAACCTAGCCCGAATGCTTCATGAAGAAAATCGAAATGAGCAATGAAAGATAATGCATAACCGGAGCCAGCTCCAAGGGTTGGATCTTTTTCGCGTCATTTTCCAACCCCCTGTGGTGAGCTTGTCGAACCCCTGGAAAACACTATTCCGGCAGTTCGGTTGCGCGGGTCTTGTGGAGTTTATCGATGATTTCTCCGGTTCGTTCGATCGGGGATTTTATTCGATTGGCAAGGTCGTTGCCCAGCGTCTCGCTTTTGGTTTTTTCATCCGATTCAGAGCATCCGGAACACAACAATGTGATGGTGAGCAATAGAAACAGGTTTTTCATTTTGTCCTCTGGTAAAAATATAGTGCGGGCGCAACAAATCGTTACGCCCGCGAGTTGAACTGTACATATTTATTCTGCGGCGGGAGCCGGAACATCCTCGTCTTTACCCAAGCCGAGCTTCCACCACTTTTTCCGGTGCTCTTTCCGCATGGCTTGTCCCTTTTCGGAACCCTTACCGAGTTCTTTCTGAACCTGCTCCGCTTTGGGGGCCTTTTGTTTTTCAAGACCCTTTAGCTTTGTCTTTTCCTTCTTCATTTTACGCTCACGAATCTTTTCCACTCAATCCGCCGGAAAACAGTGGTCGTGCAATGACTTCCAAATATTGGAAAACTGCGTATGCTGTTTTCTTTTTATAAGGAGCGTTTATGAGTAAGACCCCGCCCAAAGAAGAGCACCCGATGGTCAGCATCATGCTGAATGTCGTGATCCCCGTCATCATCCTGACTCAGCTGAGCAAAAGAGATATCCTCAGCCCCGTCTGGGTGCTGGTCTGCGCACTGATCCTTCCCATCGGCTACGGAATCCACACATTGATCAAACAGCACCGTGCGGATTTTATTTCAATCATCGGCATCGTAAGTGTTCTACTGACAGGTGTGTTCGGCATCCTGAAACTGCCGCCACTATGGTTCGCCTGCAAAGAGGCGGCAATCCCGCTGGTCATCGGGCTGGTGATTGTGATTTCCCTCAAAACTCCCTACCCGCTCATCAAGAAAATCTTGATGAGCGAAAAGATTTTCAACGTAGAACTCCTGCACGAAAAGCTGCGTGAAAAAGGAACCGAAGGCAAATTTGAGAAGCGGCTGGTCGGTCTGACCTGGGGTCTGGCTTCGTCGTTCTTCCTTTCGTCTATACTCAACTACTTTCTGGCAATCGCTATCGTAAAGACGAACCCCGGGATCGATATGCAGGCTTACAATATCGAGATCGGAAAAATGACGGGGCTGAGCTACATCGTCGTGATGCTCCCCAGTATGGCAGTGATGATTCTGGTGCTGATTGCTTTGATCAAAACACTGACGCACCTAACCGAGCTGAAAATGGACGATCTGCTCGCCGAGCACCTGCAGGAGGAAGAAAAAGCCGTCGAAAAGTCAGAAAGTCGAGACCCAGAATTACCCTGATGTCCCGACCTTCGACTTTGGACCTTTAGACCTTCGGACTGAGCCGAAGGCTCTCTTAGACGATAATTCCGCCGTTATCTTTTTTTAGGTCGTCCGGCGTAACAATCTTGCTCGCCTGTTCCTGCTGGTGCCTCTGTGCTTCCTCAACCATTTTGGTCATGGCATCTTCCATCGCCTGCGGGAAACCCAAAACGGCTTCTTCGAGGGTTTTGGCTGCGATTGCACCTTGAATCGGTACGGGGCCGTGCGGGCTCATCACCTGCGTGTGGCCACTATACACTGCGTCACGCGCAGAATCATCGGAACCATCGAGGTTGATCGGGACGAGTTTGCGAATACCACCGGTTTTGAGATCGGTGTAGGCTTCTTCGCGGTAGAGGTTGGCCATGTCCATCTGGACATCGCTGATTTTTTCGGGTTGGTCGCTCATAAATAATTTCCTTTCTAAAAAAAAGCCGCTGATCGCGGCAGTTATCAGTTAACGGTTATTGGTTAAACGTGCAATACACACAAAATCAGAAGGCCTTCCACCGGATAACTGAAAACTGATAACCAATAACTAATCACCGATTAAGCCACAGACGCCCTGCGGGTGAAACCCTGTTTTTGGGTTTTATTTCTGAGCATGAGCCTCTATTCTGACCGCACCCAACAAGGAGAATAAAAAATGGAACGCAAACCCTCTGGCATCCCGAGCAAAATCCAACACTTCCTTAAACGGGATCTCTGGAATCTCGAACCCACAGCCCTCACCAAAACCCGTGCCGCCGGCCTGAAGTTTATGCGCGTCTGCGCACTAGTCATCAAAGGCTTCAAGGAAGACCAGTGTCCCATCCATGCCTCCGCCCTCACCTTCATTTCCGTCATGGCACTCGTCCCCTTCCTCGTCATCCTCTTCTCCATCGCCAAAGGGTTTGGAATCGATAAAGCGAGCGAGATGTTACTCGAGAAAACAGCCGAAATGCCTGAGGCCATGCAACAGGCCGTCACCAACATCATCAGCACCGTCGAGTCGGCCAGCGCCGGCGCCATGGGTGGAATCGGGGGGCTCATCTTCCTGTGGGTCGCAATCAAAATGCTCAGCAGTATCGAAGAAACCTTTAATCTCGTCTGGGGCGTAAAAATTCCGCGCACGCTGATCGAGAAGATCCGCAACTACATCGTCATCATGGTCGTGGCTCCCATTCTGATCATTGTCTCCAATGCCGGTCAACCGGTCATCATGGGATTTGCCAACCAGCTAGAATGGATGGGACCGTTCCTGAAATTCGGCCTGCGAGCCATTCCGGTCATCACCATGGCCCTCGCCTTCAGCGTGATCTACGTCTTCCTCCCCAACACCAAAGTCAAATTCTCCGCCGCATTCACCGGTGCGCTGGTCGCCGCATTGCTCACCATCGCGTTCCAATTCGCAATCATCAAACTGGGCGTCGGGGTCAGCAAATACAACAAGATCTATGGCGCACTCGCCGCCATCCCAATCTTCCTTTTCTGGGTGCAAACCAGTTGGATGATTCTTCTCATGGGCGCCGAGGTTGCCTTCTCGGTTCAGAACGCCACCACCTACGCCCGCGAACAGCTCGCCATCAACCCCAGCGCCCGGGCGCGCCTCTGCCTCGCCATCGTGCTCATGAAAAAAATCACCGATAAATTTGAGTCGCCCGATGCGCCCTTCGACACCGTGGCCTACGGGACGGACCGCCGCATTCCGATCCGACTGATCAACGATGTCATCAACACGCTCTCTCAAAGCGGCCTCGTCGCCGAATCTGCCGAGCATCTCGGTTGCTACACCCTCCTGCGTGATCCGCGCAACGTTTCCGCCCGCGACATCACCGATTCCATTCTCGACGATGGCACCGCGCCCGCCGCGCTCGGCCTCGCCGATGAGTTTCCAATGTTTGGAAAAATCACCGACGAAAGCTTCCAAACCCTGGAAAAACAGATCCTTAAAAGCTTCTGATTTTCCAAGCCCTGGAAAAACGAAAAAGCAGTTACCCTTTTGCGAGCTTCATCAGCGTTCGACCCAGTCTGTTTCCAGGGATGCCGAGGCGGAAAAAACCTTCTGTTCGTTTCACGAACCCGCGGCGCTCCAGCTTGTCTAAATGACGTGAAAGGGCCGCAGAAGACATACCCGTTGCATCCAGCAACGCAGCAAAGGAAAGAGCTTCTCCTCTCAACGCCCGAACAATTTCAATGCGACGTTCATGCGTAAAGGCCGTTGCCTGCCGGATAATGTTTTTAAAAGACATCGACCGCTCATAACACTCCCGCAAGGCCTCTAGGAGCTCCGGCGCAAAATTTACCGCGCTGTTCGCCTCCGCCCGATAGATCACTCGCATATCCTCTCGACGCGGAATAATCAAGCCCCGCTCGGCCAATGCCCGCAACTGAGCACTTGCGTTAGGCTGCGATATCCCGACCAGCAATCGTGCCGGATTCACAGATAGCTCGCCCTCCTCAAATATGTGCCATAAAAGCTGAAGTCGTGTTTCACAAGCAACAACCCGACAACTGTGCCAAAGAGCTGGTGGTAAATTCATAATACCCCTTCGTTTCCATACATTTGAATGTACGGGATATATCAGTAATATTTATTTATAACTAGTTAAAAATGATACGATTATGAATATGAAAACCCCGGACATTCAAATGTACGGGACATTTAGTATTCTTCGGTTTGTTATTCCCCCTTTTTAAACGCCGTGATTTAATCGTTGGCTTATGAATTTTCGCGAAGAACTCAACGAAGAGCAGTATGCCGCGGTGACCGCACCGGATGGGCCTGCACTGGTTATTGCCGCCGCCGGAACCGGCAAAACCCGCACATTGGTTTACCGTGTAGCGTGGTTGCTCGAACAAGGGGTCGATCCCAACCGCATTCTTCTGCTGACGTTCACCAACAAAGCCGCAAAAGAAATGCTCGAGCGGGCCCGCACGCTGACCGGAGACGCCGTAAGCGGCCTGCTCGGCGGAACCTTCCACCACCTCGCGAACCGGCTCCTCCGCCGCTATGCGACCCATATTGGGTTTGGAAACGACTACACCATCCTCGACTCCGACGATTCAAAAAAACTTCTCAAATCCTGTGCCGACGATCTGAAAATGGACAAGAAACATTTTCCGAAGCCGCAGGTGCTCCTGAGCATCTTCAGCGTGGTCAATGGGCGCGGAAGCGATCTGTTCGACGAACTGGTCAACCGCTTTGAAAACACCGAGGTCGACTACGAGGACGTCGTTCGCGTTCACGACGAATATCAACAGCGCAAAAAAGCGCAGAACGCGATGGATTTTGACGATCTACTCATCTATACGCTGAAACTTTTCCAAACCTCGGAATACGTACGGAACGAATATCAGGAACGCTTTCAGTACGTGCTCGTCGATGAGTATCAGGACACCAACATCATTCAGGCCGAATGGATCAACCTACTGGTTGGGAAACACAACAACCTGATGGTGGTTGGCGACGACTTCCAAAGCATCTACTCCTGGCGCGGCGCGAACTTCCGCAACTTTCTCGACTTCGGCAAACGCTACCCCGGAACCAACACCTACAAACTGCTTACCAACTACCGCAGCACGCCTGAAATTCTCAACGTAGCCAATGCGGCGATTGCCGGAAACCCTGAACAGTTCCAAAAAGAACTCCATGCCGTTCGTAACGAAGGAATGACGCCCGTTGTTGTTTCCCCGCGCGACGGATCCGAACAAGCCCGTTTCATCATCGAAAAAGCACAGCTACTCAAACGAGAAGGTATTGCCCTTTCCGATATGTGCATACTCTACCGCGCCCACTTCCATGCCATGGAACTGCAGATGGAGCTGAACCGCGCATCGATGGCCTATGTCGTCACCTCCGGCACCCGCTTTTTCGAACAGGCCCACATCAAAGACGTCTGCACTCTCTTGCGAATTCTCGCCAACCCCGGCGATGAGCTGGCCTTCACCCGCCTGCTCGAATTGTTTCCAAAGGTTGGAAAAAAGACCTCGCTCAAAATCTTCCGCAAGCTCGGCGGGCGCGCCAACCTCCAGCGCAAAGAGGTCTGCATGCAGGTGGAAGCCGCCCTGCCCGCCGCCGCACGGGAATCCTGGAAACTCATCGAACCGGTCTTTCTGGCCTATCGCGATGAAAACCTCGACAGCGACCCCGGCGAAATTGTCTACCGCTTCAACAAAGCGTTTTATAACGAGTACATGGTCGAAAACTTTGAGAACGCCAAATACCGCGCTGAAGATATCGATGGGTTTATCGACTTCACCGCCAAATTCGAAACCGTCGAAGCCTTCCTCAGCGAGATCGCCCTGCAAAGCAACCTCGACTCAGAAGACAACGCAGCCTCCGACGACGAACCCGCCGATGCAATCCGTCTCAGCACCATTCACCTAGCCAAAGGGCTGGAATTCAAAGCCGTCTTCATCCTCTTCCTCTGCGAAAGCATGTTCCCCGGCCAGAAAGCCGTCGAAGAAAGCGGAGATTCCGAAGAACGACGACTCTTCTACGTGGCCGTCACCCGCGCCGAGGACCATCTTTTCTTGTGCAGCCCCGCAGTTCGCCGTCAGCGCGATGGCGGCGTCATCCCCCTCGAGACCTCCCGTTTTGTCCGAGAAATTCCGCCGCAACTCTTGCAAAAAAGCAATGTCCACCTTCCTGCCACTAGTTCCTACAGCGCACCCCGATCACCGTCCTGGAAACAACCTCCTCCACGAACTCAGCAACCCAAACAACCCGCATTTAAAAACACCCTAAATACGGCAACTGCAGCTCGAACCCACCTGCAACCACTTGAAGAAAAAGAGATTGAGGTCTCATTGGTTGAACCCCTGTCTGATGTCATATTTTCGGAAGGGATTGCAACCGTAGACATCCTCCTAAACAAGAATGACTTGCCGGGGTTCTACGGCTGTACAGATGAAAAAATCACAATACCGAACCCGGTTTTCAATGAATCGATCAACGATCTGAACCCCTGCAAGGAGACGGCCAAAAACGCTCCTGAGTTCTCTCTAAAAATCAAAGTCCGCTATACCCAGTCAGAGACCCACGAAATATCCTTTCTAGAGAGCAACCTTGCTGAGGTGCTGGGTGCCTCCGTGTGAAAAATCCTATTCAACCCCAGTTAATTTGAATCCTTTTCTCACACCCGCTCACCGCGTTCGCTCAAGACACTAAAGACACGAAGAAAACATAGCGGGGGAATTCTTAAGGACTAGCGAACTCTCCAAGTGAGCCGCGGCGCTGACAGAGCAGCACCCTCTCGGGAGGGTTGCGCTCCGGCGTAACCATTTCCCAATGCTCGGAAAAGTTTTCTTTCAAAAGCATCCTTGACCCGTCAAATATACAAGAGTAAACGTATATTAACGGAGGAAGACATGAAAGCGACAGCCAAAGATTTGCGCTACAATCTTAAAAATATTCTGGAGTCTGTAGGACGGGGAGAAGAGGTTCTCATCACGAATCGTGGACGGGTTAAAGCCCGTATTATTTCAGCAGAGCCCAAGTCCGATCAAACACGGAAGAACCCTTTTGTCGGGATTTGGAAGGATCGAAAGGACATGCAGGATGTGGAAACATACGTTCGGGATATCCGGAAAGGCCGGTTCGCATGATCGTTGATAGCGATGTTCTGATTTGGGCCAGTCGTGGAAATGAAAAGGCTGTTCGACTCCTCGATAAGCAGCAAGAGTTCAGCATCTCCGCAGTGACGTACATGGAGCTTCTGCAAGGCATGCGCAATAAAACCGAATTAGCAGCCTTCAAAAAGGCCCTTCAGATCTGGAATGTCAACGTGATCCCGATCACCGAAACGGTCAGCTACCACGCCATGTTTTTTGTGGAGCGCTATTGTTTAAGCCACTCCCTCTTCCTCGCCGATGCACTAATAGCGGCCACCGCCGAGCACTGCGGTGATGTCCTTTTGACGGGGAATGCGAAGCACTACTCCATGATCCCGGACATTCAGGTCAAAATATTCAAACCGTAATCAGATGGAGTAACTTATGCTTGCCAATGTGTTTTCGGGTGCGGTGTACGGAGTGGATGCTTATACCGTGGAGATCGAGGTCAATAGCGGCCACGGAGAACCCAAAACCCTAATTGTCGGACTGCCCGATGCGGCCGTCAAAGAAAGCGAGCACCGCGTCAATACCGCCCTGCTCAATTCCGGTTTTCTGCCGCCCAAAGGGCGCGTCACTATCAACCTCGCCCCGGCCAGCATCAAAAAAGAGGGCCCAAGCTTCGACCTGCCGATCGCGCTCGGCATGCTGGTGGCCGAGGGCGACATTCAACCCGACCTGCTCAACCGTGCCTGCGTGATCGGCGAGCTGGCGCTCTCCGGCGCGGTGCGTCCCGTATGCGGTGTACTCCCGATCACACTGGCGGCCCGCGCGGCTGGCCGAAAGGCGATTATTGTTCCGGCAGAAAATGCGGAAGAAGCCGCCGTTGTCGATGGCATCAAAGTATTCGCTGTGAAAAATCTGCGCGAAGCGGCTGACTTCCTCAATCTGAAGCTGACGCTCGAACCGCACATTGTCGATCTGGAAGAAACCTTTCGCCAACACAACAAAACCCTCGCCGACTTTGAAGATGTGAAGGGTCAGGAATACGCCAAGCGCGCAATGGAAGTTGCGGTCGCTGGAGGTCATAACATCCTCTTAATAGGATCCCCCGGAACCGGCAAAACCATGCTCGCCAAACGGGTGCCTTCCATCCTCCCGCCGATGACGCTCGAAGAGGCGCTGGAAACCACCAAGATTCACAGCATCGCGGGGAAACTCGACGCGCATGAATCACTGGTTGCCACGCGCCCGTTTCATGCTCCGCACCATACGGTGTCGGATGCCGGACTGCTTGGCGGCGGTGCGCACCCGATGCCCGGCGCGGTGAGCCTGGCGCACAACGGCGTGCTCTTTCTCGACGAGCTTCCCGAGTTCAATCGCAACGTGCTCGAAGTACTGCGTCAGCCGCTTGAAGACGGCGAGGTGACGATTGCGCGCGCCGCGGCCAGCGTCACCTTCCCCTGCCGCTTCATGCTCGTCGCCGCGATGAACCCGACGCCGGACGGCTATTTTCCCGACGACCCGCGCTCGACCTCCTCTCCCATGCAGATTCAGCGTTACCAAAATAAGATCTCCGGCCCCCTGCTCGACCGCATCGACATTCATATCGAAGTGCCCGCCGTCGATTACCAAAAACTAACCAACCTCGAAAACGGGGAACCGTCCGAATCGATCCGCAAACGGATTATTGCCGCGCGGGAAATTCAACAGACGCGCTACGCGAAAAATAAGCACGTGCATTGCAATGCGGATATGCAACCGAAACAAGCGCGCAAGCACTGCCGCCCGGACGACGATGCAAAACAACTATTGAAAACTGCGCTGTCAGAAATGAATTTTAGCGCGCGGGCTTACGATCGAATTCTAAAAGTCGCGCGCACGATCGCTGACTTAGAGGGGATGGAAACCATCGGAACGGGCCACATCGCCGAAGCCATTCAGTACCGCACTCTGGATCGCACCAGAGGTTAACGGCGCTGACAGAGCCGCGCCCTCCTGCCGTCGCCGAGGCTATGGCGGACAAGCCGGAGGGTTGCGCTCTGTCGCAACCTTTTTCCAAACATTGGAAAATTTAGATGATCTGGTTGTGAACCAGCTCGTGGAGGAGGCGGCCGGCCTCCACATGGGCGGTTTCGATGAACGCCTTAAAATCGTCCGCATCTTTCCCGGTGGGATCAGGAACATCCATCGACTCGATTTTGTCGTCGCCCTGCCAGCCGTATTCCATCAGGCGAAACACCTTGTCTTCAAACTTAGGATAGTGCCTGAGAATGAAATCCTTATGTTCCTGCTCCATCACGAGAACCAGATCTGCCTTCTTCATCATTTTGGATGTGACGGGATCGGATTTGTGCTCCCGAAGGCCGAATCCATTATTGCGGGCGATGAGTGCGACGACATCGTTGACGCGCCCGCCGGTGACCGCTTTGGTGCCCGCAGAGGTGATTTTGAGGCGCTTGAGCGCTTCGGGGCGGTACTTCTTGAGATAGTTTCCGAGGTAGCCCGCAAAGTAGGCGCTGCGCGTACGGTTCGCCGTGCAGACAATCACCAGATGGTATTTTTTCTTAAACGAAAACATAGGGAGAGGCTACAGCCACAAAGTCACAAAGTCACAAAAAATCACGAAGAATCCCGCGCTTCGCGCACCCCTCCAATGGAGGGGACTATTATAAGCGCCGATGACTTTTAAATAATTCCCCTCCATTGGAGGGGTGGCCGGAGGCCGGGGTGGGTTTGCCCTCTAGCCGAATAGTCGACCTAGCAACGCCACCATCAGCGCGTTGGTTTTCCCAAGCATTGGAAAATTTTCCTGCATTTCTTCCAAGGTTTGACACTTCACTTCGTTTCGTTGCCGTCCTGCCTTCGGCAGACCAGCCTCTCTCGCTTCGCTCGAGTGAAAAAACAGAACCTCTTCAATTTCGTCCGAACAGTTTTCATAAAGGGCGAGCAGGCTCTCTTCGGTGGTTTCGAGATGGAACTGAAGCGCGAGGACGTTGCCGTTGTAGACAAAAGCCTGATTCTCCGTCACTTCGCTCGACGCGAGGTGCACGGCCCCGTCCGGAATTCCAAAGGTGTCGCCATGCCAATGAAACGCAACAAACGCCTCCGAGAAAATTCCCAATAAAGTAGAACGACCGTCTCGGTCGGTTAATGCAAGCGGGACGCTTGCTCTACATTCATAAAACCCAATTTCCTTTTCTCTCCCCGGCCGGACTCCCGCCCCGAGGGCATCCGCGACGAGCTGCGCACCGAGGCAGATGCCGAGCACGGGTTTGTTTTGGTCGATGATTTCTTTGATGAAGGCTTTTTCGACGGCAAGCCACGGGTGTTGGTCGTCATCATAGATGCCCATCGGCCCACCCATGACGATTAGACCATCCACTCTTCCAATGCTTGGAAAACCCTCGCCGGCCCAGAGACGCGTGCAGGTTACACCATGGCCATTTTCCTTTAGCCACGGCTCAATGCAACCTAGACCTTCAAATGGGACATGTTGGAGCCAGTGAATCCTCATGTGGCCGTAACACGGTTGACGAGATCCTCATCTTTTTCGAAGGCAACCAGGTTGGTGACCGTTGTTTCCGCAATACGCGTGAGGGCCTCCTGCGTAAAGTAAGCCTGATGGCCGGTGATGAGAACATTCGGAAAGGTGGTCAAACGGGCAAAGGCATCATCGAGACGCATCTCGAAGGTTTTATCCTCAAAGAAGAGCCCCTCTTCTTCCTCATAGACATCGAGACCCATGTAGCCGATTTTTCCGGACTTGAGCCCTTCGATAACGGCTTTGGTATCAATGAGTCCGCCGCGGCTCGTGTTGATGAGCATCACGCCGCGCTTCATACGGGCCAAGGCCTCGCTGTTAATCAAGTGATGTGTTTCAGGCATCAAGGGGCAATGCAGGCTGATGACATCGGACTGCGCGAGCATTTCTTCGAAGCTGACATAGTCCATGCCCAGCTCTTTGCAACGTTCATTTTCGTAGCGATCCACGCCGAGCAGTTTGCAGCCGAAACCGTGCAAGGCGCTGGCGAGGCATTGGCCGATTTTCCCGGTGCCGACGATGCCAACCGTTTTTCCGTGGAGGTCGAAGCCGAGCAGGCCGTCGAGCGAATAGTTTCCATCGCGCACACGCGAGTGTGCCCAGTAGATTTTACGGTTGAGCGCAAGCATCAGAGCAACCGCGTGTTCGGCGACAGCATACGGCGAATAGGCCGGCACGCGGGTTACAACCAGCCCGAGCTCATCGGCGCTGGCCAGGTCGACGTTGTTAAACCCTGCGCAGCGCAAAGCGATATGCTTCACCCCAGCCTTCTTGAGGCCAATGAGAACCGATGCATCGAGCTGGTCGTTCACAAACACACAAACGCTATCGAAACCCTCCGTCAGCTTGACGGTCAGTGGATTCAAGCGCGCCTCGAAAAAGGTTAGCTCCTGTTTGGAGTCTCCGATGGCATTTTCTAAAAATTCCCGGTCATACGGCTTGGTACTAAATACAGCAGTTTTCATATTTTTCCTTTCGATCCGCCACAGCTTAGATACCCGACCACAAAAGTCAACTTTCCCGACTTTATTATTCACACGATAAGTTTAATGCAGATGCAAGGCACCAAAAGGTGAAGCTGTAGAAATCTACCGCCAACCTTTTGTAACGCCGCAGATGCACTAAAATCATTGCGCCGCCGGTAAAAATGGGCGGGGACACACTCTCTTCGATCTATTCCAAATTTGACGCCAGCCAACACCTTGTTTCCGTCCATTTTCATGAATATTAAAGTTCGGAGCGGATCATGATGAGAAGCATTTTAAACGGCGCTTCAGCCGCTTGCACATCGTGTGGGATGTTGGCCGGCATGATGATCATCTCGCCCGCCTTCACGGTTTGCACTTCGCCCGCAATGATGAATGTCCCCTCGCCGTCCACCACTTCCACCACCGCATCGAACGGCGAGGTGTGCTCGCTAAGTCCCTGCCCGGTATCGAACGAAAAGAGCGTAATGTTTCCGGTCTCTTTTTTGAGCAATGTACGGCTGACGACCGAGCCGTCCGAGTAGTCGACCAGTGTTTTCAAGTCGAGAGGTTTTCCTTTTAAATCACTCATTATGTGTCTCCTTGGAAGAATGGAATATTGGATTCGTGGAGTAATGAAAAACCCATTACAACTCTCCCCCAAAATCATTCTGTCCATAATTATTCTGATTGATTCTCTGTCTTTTCGGCTCTGAGAGCCGACTCTACATTGTAGCGTGCGCTCTCAGAGCGCATTAGATTATTCTGGTGCTGATCAGGTCGCCATTCAAGCCGATGGTCGCCTCTTCAACAACCAGATCCGATCGACCGCTCTGCTGCGCGGCTTGTTTCACGATCATCGACAGTCCGCCACAACAAGGAACCTCCATGCGAACAACAATCACTTTCGGGATGCCGTTGGATTTTAGAATTTCGGTGAGCTTTTCAACATAACCTTCCGTGCGGTCTAATTTGGGACAGGCAATGACGATGCCGCGACCGCGCACGAAGCGCCAGTTAACATCCGGCGAGGCGGACGGTGCGCAGGTGCTCAGCACGACCAGTTCGCGATCCTTGAAAAACGGTGCGACAGGCGGAACTAGATGGAGTTGAGTCGGCCACTGGTTCAGCTCAGACGGAATCACCTGACCGGAACCCTTCTGGCTTTCGACTTTTGACTGTTCGACCTTCGACTTCTCTTCAAACCGCATCTTCATGCCGGGGCATCCGCCGGCCGGCGGCTGTTTGGGCGGCTGTTTCGCTTCGTGCTCGGCTGCGGCATCATCCATCCGCTTGACGGCTTCGTCGCCCCCGAGTCCGCGAACATGTTCGCGGGTGGCTTCTTCGTCAAATTCATCCGCGTCGCGCTCAACAATGTTCAGGGCCCCCGTAGGACAGGTTCCGATACAATCGCCAAATCCATCGCAGAACTGCTCTTTGACCATCTTGGCTTTGCCGTCTACAATCTGCAACGCGCCCTCGGCACAGCCCGTGACACATTCACCGCATCCATTGCACAGCGCTTCATCAATTTCTATAATCTTACGTTTCATCATTTGTCTCCGTTAACTGCCAAGGAGAGTACCGATCATTTAAAATACTACCTTGACCTACATCAAGCCCTGTAAACACAGGGTATTTGCTTGCGGGGAACTTTCCCACAAAAGAAAGACCTTCCAAGTCGGATTGGTAAGGTAGTCTTTAACCGAGTTCCGAAAAAGATAGTGCTTAGGGGTTTGTTGCCGCTTCTCCTTTCTTCCGGAAACGGAAGAGCTCAAGCCTCCATGGCCACGAAAGTGGTTGTGGAGGTTTTTTAGTGTCTAATGGTGCCCGGGGCGGGAATCGAACCCGCACTTCATTGCTGAAAAGGGATTTTAAG
>CAYYYX010000040.1:0-22382 GCA_964476065.1 uncultured Verrucomicrobiota bacterium
TGCGCATCCACCACCCCACCGTCCAGAATTACCAGCTATTAAGCAATTGACTAAATATCCTCCAATTGCACCGCCACCCTCCAAGGAACTTACATTATCTGTGATTGAACAATGAACAAGATATGTGTCACACACTCCGCCTCCATTTTGTGCAGTATTGCTTCTTATCGTGCAATTACTCAACAACCCATCACAGGCCCCTCCGCCTGCAATTGCGATGTTCCCCTTAAAAGTGCATTGATACAGTGCTCCTGTATTGCTGCCGCCACCTGAGCGAGCCTCATTTCCTAAAAATGTGCATCCAGTCAACGTTCCGCCATAACTCCCGCCGCCGCGTAACGCCTCATTTTGAGAGAAAACACACTGAGTAAGACTTCCACCATAACTGCCGCCTCCTTTTCCCAGAGAGTCGTGACCCCATTGGTCAGGAAGCGGAACTGCAATATTGTTGGAAAACTGACAGTGACTCAGCGTACCGCTATAACTCCCGCCACCGAACACCGCCTGATTGCCCGACAAAACGCACGCGGTCACAATCCCATTATATATTCCGCCACCATTGGTTGCCGAGTTGCCCGTAATCTGACAGTCATTAAAGATTCCAACGCCGGAGCCATAGGCTCCACCGCCATGTACCGCACTGTTCCCAGTTAAAATACAATTGGTTACCATCACACTAGCGTTAGATGAAACGTACATTCCACCTCCCAGCTTGTTCGATTGGTCAACGGCCATATCAATAGAGCCGGAGCCGTTGCGAAGCGTAAATCCGGAAACCAAACATCCACCCGCCCAAACTGCGATACAGCTACCGGTCTGTCCGCCATCAATCACGGTGAATTCTACTCCGCCCAGTCCGACCAGATCCAGCGGTCTGCTGAGTAAAATATTTTCGTTATAAACACCTGCGGTCACCAAGACCCGATCTCCATCTGCAGTGGAATCAATGGCCGCCTGTATCGATTTAGAGGCGGTCTCCAAAGAATCGTACGGCTGTTCTTCGGACCCGGATGGGGAAACATATAGTATGGCGGATTCAGCAGGAAACCCACTTAGGAAACACACACACAAGATAAGACACACAAGACCTCTATTCATCACAACCCTCCACGCGTGCTATGAAACACTAAATTCGATTATATATTATCAGCATTTCCGTGTCTATCTTTCTAAACAGGCGGAGAGATAAAAAAACGTGCAGAGCCTTTTTAGCTCTGCACGTTAGACCAACAAAGCGTTGGCATCTGCTCTTATGCCCTCAACGCGGCAATCTGTTTGGTGAATTCCGGTACGACTTCGTGCAGGTCGCCGACGAGGCCGAAGTCGGCCACATCGAAGATCGGGGCGTCCTGATCTTTATTGATCGCAATGATCAGATCGGCACTCTGCATGCCTGCCAGATGCTGAATGGCGCCCGAAATTCCGCAGGCGATGTAAATGAGCGGACAAACCGTTTTACCGGTCTGACCAACCTGATGATGATGGGAAATCCAACCCGCATCCACCGTGGCGCGGGACGCGCCCACAGCACCGCCAAGGATGTTGGCCAGCTTTTCGATTTTGTCGAAGTTTTCAGGTGCACCGATACCGCGTCCGCCGGAGACGATGAAGTCCGCCGCTTTCAGATCCACGGTATTCACCTCTTCAACCACGCTTTCAATCCGTTTCATGCGTTCGCGGATACCGGAAAGATCGACAGTTACGTTGACCACTTCACCGGTTTCGGCGTCGCCAACCATCTCTTTTTTGAAAACATTAGAGCGGACTGTCGCCATCTGCGGCCGGTGGTCCGGGCAGATGATGGTGGCCATAATGTTTCCACCGAAAGCAGGGCGGGTTTGGAGAAGGATCTCGCGTTCCGTATCGAAGTCGAGTTCGGTGCAGTCGGCGGTGAGTCCGGCCCAGCCCATCACGGCAACCGTCGGCGCGAGGCTGCGGCCAATGGTGCTGGCTCCGTAGAGAACGATTTCCGGCTCTTCCGCCTTGATCAGGGTGTCGACCACTTTGGCACAGTAGTCGTTCTGATAGATTTCCAGCTTGGGATCTTCGACGTTATAGATCGTCTTCGCCCCGTAGTTAAACAGCTGTTGATGCATCGGCGCGCCATTGGCGGAAGGCAGCACGGCACAAAGCGTGAAACCCGATTTTTCGGCCAGCTTGCGTCCTTCGGAAAGAAGCTCGAACACGGTTCCGGCCAGCTTGCCGTTTTCCTGTTCCGCATATACCCAGATTTCTTTTTTGGTGCTCATATGACTTTTTTCTCCCGCAACTTGTAAATAAGTTCTTTGACCATCTCCGCCGGTTCACCGGAGAGGATCTCCTTGTTTAGCTTAATCGGTGGCGCGAATACCTTGTTCACTTTGGTGGGCGACCCGCTCAATCCAATTTTTTCGTCTTCCGGGTTGAGATCATCGTAGCCCCACGTGGGGATCACTGCCTTTTTGGCAGCCAGTTTTTTGCGAAGATTCGGCATGCGGAGCTCATTGGCTTCTTTCACCACAGTCAGAGCAGCGGGTTTTTCAACTTCCCACACATTGTACCCGCGGTCCGTCACCTGCTGAACTTTAAAGCCGTCGTCAGTCACTTCGCACGATTTAACATAGGTGATCATCGGAACGCCGTAGAAGTGAGCCACGCCCGGGCCTACCTGAGCGGTGTCGCCGTCAATGGCTTGCTTTCCGAAAAGAATCAGATCGATCGGATCTTCGATTTTTTTGAGTGCCAGCGTAAGAGTGTACGAGGTTGCCCACGTGTCGGCTCCGCCAAACTTGCGGTCCGAGACCAAAATGGCTTCATCCGCGCCGAGCGAAAGAGCGGTACGCAGAGCCTCCTCGGCTTGCGGCGGGCCCATGGAAACGACGGTCACTTTACCGCCATGCTGATCCTTGAGCTGTAACGCCATTTCGAGCGCGTTCTCGTCAAAGGGGTTAATAATACTGGGTACGCCGGCACGGTTGAGACGGTTTGTCTCCCGGTCAATCGTGACCTTGTCCGAGTCAGGTACCTGCTTAATGCAGACCACAATGTTCATAGAGCTTCCTTTCGATAAGATAAATAGTCGTTTGTTATAAGGATTCGGAGGCCTGATCTCAAGCCGAAACGCCCTGTTAAATCGGTTGCCCACTCTCCCTGATTTCGGTAGCGTTCCGTCCATGAACAAAATCGTAATCTCCACCGTTTTGGCCGCGCTTATAATCGGACTGTCTGGATGCTCAACCCCTCCTGAACCTCCGCCCGATATTCCGCTATCGCTCCTTGAGGAATTCCAAAAAACATCGGCGAATATCGTTGAGTCCGGCGGTCTGGCCGCCGTCGGAATCGCCCGGTCCAAAAGCCTTTATATCGCCCTCAACAAAGCCCAGGCAGATGGACGAATCCAGCTAGCCGACCGGCTCGAACTCCAAATCGAAGCGCTTCAGAAAGATGTCCCCGAAGAAACCACGCAGGCGATCATCGCCAACCATATCCAGGATCTCATCGCCAAAGAGCTGAAACATGAAGTTATCGATGGCGTTATCAGCGCCTACGCCCTAATGGAACTCGACCCGCAGGTTCTCGACAAAGAGGGGCTGCAATAGCACCCGCGAGCAACCCCGCCCACAAAACCCTCTCAGGTAAACCCTGGGAACCGTCTATATTGCCAACGAAGAGCACTACACCGACGTGCTGCTCAAAGCGCTCGAGGCGAAACGCACTCTGTGGATCGGCCTTCACGCCCTGGGAACCTTCGATACACGCAAATCGCCCTGCAAAAGCATCCCAAAAATGAACCGCAAACTCGCCCGCCGCCCTCAAATCGCGATAAATTTTTGCATAACCCCCTGGAGCAACAACTTACTACGCAGAACCGAATGACCCTGTTTATTTTCCAACGCTTGGAAATCCAAGCTGGACATACTAAATAGTGTATAGTACCTATTTGTTATGTGGACGATTTATGAACACCGAAGCCTGAGTCGAAAATTCAGGCGAATGCCTGCGGAGGTTCTAAAGCGTTACGAAAAGTGGAAAGATATTGCGATACTATCTGGCCCAGCGGGCCTGCGACTGATTAAAGGGTTTCATGACGAAGCGCTACGGGGAAACTGGAAAGGTTTTCGATCCTCCAGACTCGGATTGCAATACCGGGTGATTTACAGGATCGAGAAGGACAAAATATATATTCAGGTCGTTGACATTACAGCACACGATTACCGGAGGAAATGAGATGAAAGATTATCGCATCGCAAAAAAAACGATTGAGGTTTCCGTGGGAGAATCGGTGCGGATTATCCGCGAGTTGCAGGAACTCAGTCAAAATGCTCTGGCCGAACTAACCGGCATTCCGCAGTCCACGATTTCCGCCATCGAGAATGGGCGGGTGCAGCTTGGCGTTGAGCGTGCCAAAACACTGGCCCGTGCACTGAAGTGCCATCCGGCGGTTCTAGTTTTTCCCGCATGGGATATAGTCGCTCAGGTTGCTGCATAGAGCCGCGACGGAGCGATCATAGGTAGCTTCCGCTTCTTTGGAGAAAAAGCAGGCCGGAATCTGCCCTTTGTCGCGATGATAAGCCACGCACTCGCAGCACAGCCCCCTCTTAGCGCAGGAATAGGTGCAGGTGCACATTTCCAGATTCTTCTCTTTATTCGGGCAGTTCATCTTTGTCGTCTCCCTATAAAATACAAATCATCCTTTTTCATCATTCATATTTCATCGTTCATCTTTCTCTCTACTTTCCGAAGATTTCTTCCAGCGCCCCGACCAGTGCCACCGTCTGCTCGTTGGTGCCGACCGTGATGCGCAGATAATCTTTTGTGCGGTCGCCGTCAAACCAGCGGACGAACACCTTGCGCTCTTTGAGTTCCTCAAAAATCTTCTGCGCACCGGGCTTCGGCGGCTTCACCCAAAGAAAGTTGGCTTCGGACGGATAAACCCCGAACCCGAGATCGGTCAGTTCATTCGTCATCAGCGCGCGGGAGTTTTTCACCGCTGTCGTGATGGCCGTCATCGTGCCGTCGTCAGTCAGCGCGACGCGCGCCAGCTCCTGAGTGAGCGTATTGACGTTGTAGGAGTCCTTGATTTTGTAGAGTGCATCAATCAGCTCTTTATTTCCCACGCAGTAGCCGAAGCGGATGCCCGCCAATGCGTAGGCTTTGGAGAGCGTACGGGCAACGATCACGTTGTCATATTTCGTGGCCAGCTCCATGCAGTCTTCAGAGGCAAAATCCACATAGGCTTCATCGATCACCACCACACCGGAAAAGGTTTTCACAAAAGCCTCCACCGTTTCTTTTGGGAAAAGCATTCCGGTCGGCGCATTAGGATTGGCCAAAAAGAAGACCGAGGCTTCGTAGCCATCCGGCATCTGCCACTCAAAATGTTCACTCAGCGCCACGGGACGGGTTTCGACATCTTCGATCTGCGAAAGCACCGGGTAGAGTGAATAGGATGGATCGAAAGAACCAACGGAGCCGCCGTCGCGCTCAACAAAGGCGCGAATACAAAGGGCCAGCACTTCATCGGAACCATTTCCTGCAAACACATTACCCATGCCGACCTCGTGCTTTTCGGCAATCACCTTGCGCACTTCTATACTGAGTGGATCGGGATACTTCGCCAGCTCAACCACATCGATTTCGCGCAACATATCGTGTACCTCCGGCGAACAGAACCACGGATTCTCATTCGTATTCAACTTAACCACACCCTCGCCCTGCGGTTGCTCCCCCGGAACATAGCCATCCATTGCCTGTACAGATTTTCGAATCAAATTTTTCATCACGTTTCTTCCCATTTATCCTTTTCTCATAAAATCCTCACTACTAGACACAAATTTCTCCGGAATTGAAATGCGTGTTCGATAGAAAAACACGATCTGCCGCAACCCTCCGCAATTGCCAACACAGCTTGCACGGCTTATGTTGCCTTTCAGCCCGCAAAAAGAAAGCGGATGTGACGTAATGAGATATAGATGTGTACATTGGATGAGGCATGTCCATAAAAGAAAGAACAGATCAAGAGCTAGTGACAGACTGTCTGGCGGGAACGCAGGCCGCCTTTTCAGGGTTGGTTCGGCGCCATCAGGACTCGGTTTTCGGGCTAGCCGTGAGCATGACGCGCAATAGAGAGGACGCAGCGGATATGGCACAGGATGCATTCATAAAGGCGTACGACAAGCTGGAGCAGTATAATCCTGAGTATTCGTTTCGGTCCTGGGTTCTGAGTATTTGCGCCAACTTAACGAAAAATCTGTTCCGGAAACGAACGAATCGCCGCAATGCAGAAGAAAAGCATCTGGTACGAGACGAAATTGAGCAGGATACGGTGATCCCCGATTTCCAGGCATTGGAAGATGCTCTGAATCGCTTACCACCCAAGCTGGGGGCTCCCTTGAGACTGAAATATATAGAAGGGCTCTCATACGATGAAATTGCCGAGGTGCTGAAGATCGGTGTAAGCGCAGCAAAAATGAGGGTTCTTCGCGCCAAAAACCAACTGGTGGAGATAATGACGCCATGAAAAATGAAGAAAAAATAATAGAACAACTTACGAACCATCGCATCAAGGCTCCGGACGGGTTTGCCGACCGGGTCATGAAGGCCTTGCCGGAGTGGGGGGGGGTCGCGAAGCGGAAGCGGAGCGCGGGTTTTTGGCCGGCGCACGGCCGATGGATTGCCCCGGCCTTTGCTGGAGCGGCGGCCATGTTTCTGGTGGTTTTTGTGCTGGGACAGTTTAAGCCGCCCGCAGAGCAGATGCAGGTAGGGTTCCATTTTGAACTGCATGCGCCGGGTGCCGATCGAGTTGAGTTGCTCGGATCCTTCAATAACTGGGAGACCGACGATATTGTTTTGATTGGACCCGATGCGTCCGGACATTGGACGGCAACCGTTTCACTGCCGGAAGGGAGTCATGAATATATTTTCCTAGTCGATGGCAAGCGCTGGATCGCGGATCCCAAGGCCGCCACGCATCGTCCCGACGGATTTGGACGGGTAAATTCGGTCATTAAGGTTTATGAGGATGAAGATGCACTACAAGGTTAGAGCGGTCTTGGTGGGGTTGCTGTTTTGCAGCGCGGCGTTGGGCGCCGATGATGCGGTTTGTTCCAAGGGCTGGAAAACCCTGTATGAAAAAAACAGCAAGCTGGGGCTGACAGGCGAACGCATCGACCATGCATTGGGTCGGTGTCGTAACAGCGGCATGACGCTACAGGAAACCGATATGCTTTTATATCCGGTTTCTATAGCCCGCTCTGAATCACTCCCGGTCGAAAGCATGCTCAATAAAATCGAGGAGGGGCTGGCAAAGAGGGTCGATGCGAAGCAACTGGCTGTCGCACTTGAAGCTCGCCTTGAAAACCTGCGCCGCGCCGCGCGGCTGATCCCTTCGAGTCGACCGGGCGGCGGCGGTAACCCGCAACGTCTCATTACGCAGGTCTGCATGGCGCTGGAAAGCGGTTTGCCTGAAGCGGTGCTTAAGGAACTGTTTGAGCTCCTTGGCGGATTTCGTTATGGCCGATTGGTTCATGTGGTTGAGATGGGAGAAACCCTGCAACTTGCCGGATTGGACCCGCAGAATACAAAACAGATCATGGATGATTGCCTCAGTCGTCAGCTGAATCGGTCTGAAATGGTTCGCGTCGTTGATTATCTGCTTGAGGAGCATCGCAAGGGACGCGCGTTCAAAACAATCCACAGCGAGCTTTGGATCCATTCGAAGTAATCTTTTTATCGGGCAGCAGAGCCCCCGTCCGTTCAGCATACAAATTTTTCTCTTCAATGTGACGATTCCGCTTCCCCATGTGTAATACATATAGAAACAGGGGAACAAACTAACCACCCAACAGGAGGATACACAATGAAGATGAAGCAAATCATGGCAATCGTAGCAGGAATCGCACTCGCAACCGCAATGGTTGATGCCGCTGATGGAACCGGGACTGGCACCAAGAAGCAACTTCGCATGAAGGATTGCGATGAACAGGTGTGCACGCAAGACGGTAGTGGCACCCAGGTGCGTACGGGTGAGCGCAAGGGCGCGCGCGATGGCGCAGGCAAAGGCGAGCGCAAGCAAGATGGTACCGGCGGCGGTGCCGGTGCTGGTGGTGGTGCTGGCGACGGCTCCTGCGCCGAATAAAACGGAACGCATGTTTACTAGTAGAGGGGAAGCGCTGCTTCCCCTCTTTTTTATACGAGGACCCTTCCTATGAAACCGCTCATGTACAGACACCGCCCGGCCTTTCCGGCGCTTGTGGGCGCCATCATCTGCCTGCTAGGAGGCATGCTCTGCTGCGGCATAACCTATCATCTTGTCCAGACTGGAGACGCGAGTGAAAAAACACTGCAAACCGTCATTCTGGCATCCATCATCCCCTTCGGCATCTTCCTCATCGCGGCCTTCTCCCGCTACCAATTCACCCACCTCTGGGCGAAACCCCGTCGGAAAACCCCGCGTGATAAATAGGCGCTCCTCCCCTGAGGGTTCTGCGATCACCCATCGTCCCTGCCCGCAATGTGACGAATCCGCCGGCACGCGTGTAATAACTATAGATACAGGGGAATAAAACAAAAGGAGGCACCCCTTGAAGAAACTCGTTTGCATCATGTTTGCATTGCTCATCGGAGTTAGTGCCGCCCTCGCAGAGGGTGGAAAAAACCAGGGAGAAACCGGAGATGGCGAAACGTCTACCGGCTCGAATTCTCAGGGACAATCATCACAGGACCGCAGCGGACGCTAGATAAAAATTAGGAGAAGCAGGAATGAAGAAAACAACGATCACTACACTGTTACTGGCCGTGCTGATAACCGGCCTGGCATTCGAACCGGCCTTTGCCGGCAAAGGAAAAGGCAAAGGCGGCACCCCTGCGGTTGTGCCGACACTGACCACAGCGGAGGCCGCTGACCTCATGTTTATGCGCGAAGAGGAAAAACTAGCGCGTGATGTCTACGTCACCTTTTACGCTGAATGGGGAATCCGCGTGTTCAACAACATCTCTCAGTCCGAGCAAAAACATATGGACGCCATCCTTGGCCTGCTCGACAAATACGGCCTCGACGATCCGGCTCGGGGATTCGGCGAGTTTGCCGACACCGAGTTGCAGACTCTGTTCGACCTGCTGGTGACCACCGGCCTCGCCACCAGGCTGGATGCCCTCATGGTTGGCGCATTGATTGAGGAAGTCGACATGGAAGACATCGTCGATGCCATGGAGCGCACCGACACGACAGACATCCTGCAGGTTTACGACCGCCTACTGGCCGGGTCCGAAAACCACCTGAACGCCTTCGTCAGGCAGATCGAAGACATCATGGGCGAGCCCTACGTTGCCCAGTGGATTTCACAGGACGAGGTCGACGCCATTCTGGGGCGCTAACAACCTGAGACACTAAGAATAGGCCGCCGGATTCTCCGGCGGCTTTTTACTTCTCTAGCCGAATAGAGGCGGAACGAGCGTGAGCGTCGAGAGTTTCGACACGACCAAAGGCTTCGACCACCGAAGCCGTTTCAACCAGGTCTCCCTTCTTAAAATGAATCAGGCTAACGCGGCGACGGAAGTCTTCCACCGTCAGGCCAGAGAAAAAGGCCGCCGTTCCGCCCGTCGGCAAAACATGGCTCGGGCCAGCGGCGAAGTCGCCAACCGCTTCGGGCGTCCATGGGCCGATAAAGATCGCACCGGCGGTCGTGATCTTTTTGGCGACCGCTTCCGCGCGCCGGGTGATCACTTCCATGTGCTCAGGAGCGAACCGATTACAAAGCTCAATGCCCTTCTCGATATCGGCAACGACCGTGAGAATGCAACCCCGCGCCAAAACCTTGGCGATCGGCGCCTTGCGGGTCAGCGTTTTTACCTGCTCGTCGAGTTCAATACGAACGGCTTTGGCCAGTTTTTCGGAGGTGCTCACCAGGAGTGCTTTTTCGGACCCGGTTCCATGCTCAGCCTGCGAGAGCAGGTCGGCGGCGACGTGTGCGGGATTGGCGGAGTCATCGGCCAGCACCGCGATTTCGCTTGGGCCCGCAATCATATCGAGGGCAACTTCGCCATAGACCAGCCGCTTCGCGGCCGTGACGTACGGCCCGCCCGGACCCACAATTTTCTGCACTTTGGCAATCTGCTTCGTGCCATAGGCCATGGCGCCGATGGCCTGAATGCCGCCAACTTTATAAATCTCGGTCGCACCCGCCAGATCGAGCGCATAAAGGATGTAAGGGTTCACGTTGCCTTCGCCGTCAGCAGGCGTGCAGGCCACCAGTTCCGGAACGCCCGCAACATCCGCGAGCGTCAGCGTCATCAACGCGGTTGAAGCCAGCGGCGCGGCTCCGGCGGGGATGTAGGCGCCAACGCGATCAAGCGGCACAAATTTTTCGCCAAGCCATCCGCCCTGCGGCGCGGGCATTCTCCAGTCTTCGCGGAGACCCGCCACCGCAAACTGTGCGATGCGTTTGTGCGCCTCTTTGGCCGCTTTCTTAAATTTGGCATCGACCGCTTTTTTCGCGGCGGAAATCTCGGCTTTAGAAACGCGAAATTTGATCAACGTAATCGGTGCACGATCAAACTGCCGAGCATACTTTAGCACGGCGCTGTCGCCAGATTTCTTAATGTCGGCCAGAACCGTGGCGGCGATTTCATCCGCGCCCTTCTCGATGGGCGGACGCAGCAGGAAATCTTCAATCTTCACGGAGCGCCCTTTGGCGCTGTATTTCAAAATGGGGGCATCTGTTTTTTTCATGCAACTAGGTTGCAATACAGTGCTTCGCATCGCAAGAGCAGAATGATTCTGTTCAATTCCAAATGGCAATCTGCGCTGCAACGTAGTTGCTTACTTTCCGATACAGAATCGGGAGAAGACATTATTGAGCAGTTCGTCGTGATAGGTGCGGCCGGTCACCTGCCCGAGGTGTTCGAG
The DNA here is from genome assembly GCA_964476065.1 of uncultured Verrucomicrobiota bacterium. Classification (GTDB taxonomy): domain Bacteria; phylum Verrucomicrobiota; class Kiritimatiellia; order Kiritimatiellales; family Tichowtungiaceae; genus Tichowtungia. The sequence continues at coordinate 10,886 of CAYYYX010000040.1, forward strand.
TGCGGAGCGCAGATGTTCGGCCGCGAGCGCGACGCCTTCATCCTCCAGCCCAGTCAGTTGCTCCTTGGCCAGCTCCAGCTCAACCCGCGCCATTTCCAACAGGTTGCGGTGGCGCTCGGAAATCACAGCATGAGCGGGCGTATTGGAAACGCCGCCCAGTTTTTCTGAAATAGCAGACTGAAGGTCGGCAATCCCAACGCCGGAGAGAAGAGAAGTTTCCAAGGGTTGGAAATTTGAAAGTTGAAAGTTGAAATTCGGATCACGGCAATCGGTTTTATTGATGATGATGACCGTTCGCTTGGGATCAAGCTTGGCGAGATGCTCTTCATCTTCGGGTGAAACGGGCTGGGAGGAGTCGATGAGGTAGAGGGCGATGTCGGCGGCGGCGGAATGCTCGCGGGCGCGGCGGATGCCTTCGCGCTCAATTTCGCACTCGGCTTCGCGAAGGCCCGCCGTGTCGAGAATGCGAAGCGGAATCCCGTCGAGCACGAACCCCTCTTCGATGACGTCACGAGTGGTCCCGGCAATAGTAGTGACGATGGCGCGATCCGATCCGAGCAGTGCGTTAAAGAGCGTGGATTTGCCCGCGTTGGGGCGACCCATGATGACGACGCGCGCGCCCTCGCGCAACAGACGGCCTTCGTCCCAGGTGGATAGTAATTTTTCCAAGGTTTGGAAACTTTCATCCAGTTTTCTTCCAAGGGTTGGAAAAACGGTGTCGGGTAGCTCGTCTTCGACGAAGTCGAGAGTGGTTTCGAGATCCGCGGCAATATCGACGAACTGATCGTAAAGCGTGTTGAACTGTCCACTTAGCGAGCCTTCGAGTTGCTCAAGGGCCGCGGCGGCAGCCCGATCACTCCGGGCATGAATCAGGTCAGCCACGGCTTCGGCCTGAACAAGGTCCATCTTGCCGTTGAGGAACGCGCGCTTGGTGAACTCGCCCGGCTCGGCCATCCGTGCACCGGCTTCGAGCGCACGACGCAGAATATTCTTGAGAACAACGGCTCCCCCGTGCCCCTGAATCTCGACAGTATCTTCACCGGTGTAGCTGTGCGGGGCGCGGAAAATCAGGCAAAGCGCATCGTCGATTTCTTTGCCCTTGGCATCCACGACCCGCCCGTGCAGGAAGGTTCCGCCTTTTGCGGCGGACGGTTTCTCCAAACCCTGGAAGATTTCATCGGCAATGTTCCAAACCTTGCCTGTCCTGAGCGAAGTCGAAGGGGAACCGCTAACACGCACAATACCCACCCCGCCCTCTCCGGGCGGTGTTGCGATGGCAGCTATCGTGTCGGTCGTACTCATGGGACGATTTTCTAACAGACAGAATAGGGAAATGCGATACAATCTGCGGATGATGAAAAAAATGCTATTCACGATCTGCTTGTTCGCTGTCTCTTCAATTTTTGCCGAAGAGGTAATTCCCAAAAACATCATTCTGTTTATCGGTGATGGCATGGGCATCCAACAGGTCACCTCCGCAAAGGTGACCAAGGGTTCGCTGGAGATGGAGCGTTGTCCGGTGACCGGATTCGTTACGACATGGTCTGCGAATTCACTGGTCACCGACTCGGCGGCCGGAGCCACCGCGATGGCCACCGGCGTAAAAGTGAAAAACGGCGCACTTTCTCTTGATGCCAAAGGTCAACCACTCAAAACCGTCTTGGAGGTTGCAGAAGAGAGAGAAAAAGCAACTGGACTGGTGAGCACCTGCGCAGTGACGCACGCGACACCCGCTGGTTTCGCCGCTCATGTCCCGAGTCGCGGACAACAAATCGCGATTGCTGAGCAGATGGCGGTGAGCGGGGTCGATGTTCTGTTCGGAGGCGGCATGAACTATTTTACCCCAACCAATAACCCGAGCCTGCCCGCACTACAAAAAGAGATGAATGTGGCGTTTACAACCGAGGAGTTTCGGAAAATCAAAACGCCAAAAAAGGCGGCCGCGCTTCTCTACCCGAAGCACCCGCCATGCGCCGCGGATCGCGAAATCTCCCTCGCTGAACTGACCGGCAAGGCTCTCGAAATTCTCTCGCAAGATGAGGATGGTTTTTTTCTGATGGTCGAGGGCTCGCAGATCGATTGGGCTGGGCATCAAAACAACAGCTCAAACGTGGTCGCCGAAACGGTTGATTTCGATGGCGCGGTCGGCGTGGGTCTCGACTTTGCTGAGCTGGACGGAAATACATTAGTGATTATCACCGCCGACCACGAAACCGGCGGCTTCGCCCTGCTCGGCGGCTCCGTCGAAAATAAAACCGTTAGCAAAACCGGCTTTGTTCACAAAGGCCACACGGCCTCGATGGTTCCTCTGTTCGCATTCGGCCCGGGGTGCGAAGAGTTCTCCGGAATTCTCGATAACACCGATATTGGGAAAACGATGATCCGGCTTATCCAAGCATTGGAACGATAACCCGGAACAAGAGGTGGTTGCAGACCAGCGCGATCAGCGCAGCCAAAAAGTCATCAATGGTGATTCCGAACCCCCCGTGGATGTGCTCTAGCTGTTTGATGGGCGGCGGCTTGGTGATGTCAAAAATCCGATGGAACACAAACCCGCTGAGCAGCGCCCACGGAGAGGCCAGTCCAATGATGGTAATGGGAAGAGTTAAATACTCATCTGCAACAATACAGCCTGGGTCTTTGCCGCCAATAATTTTTTCAGCCGCACCGCAAATCGGTATGGCGATCAACGTGAGAATCAAACAGGTCCCGATCTGACACCAGAGGGTCGGAAGCAACATCACCCCCCAGGCAAGAGGAATTCCCCAGAGGGTGCCGACGGTTCCGGGCATGATCGGGCTGAGCCCGAAGCCGAGTCCGGTGGCCAGCCATTTGATTAGTGTGTTTTTCATTTGAGTGAGGAGCATAGACTAAGTTGCGAGAGCAATGCAATACAGGCGGTATCGGTGCGCAAAATGCGCGGCCCCATTCCAAAGACCTCGAACCCATGCGCCTTAAACATCTCCAGCTCGTACGGCGTCCAGCCGCCCTCCGGCCCAACTCCTAAAAGGATGCGCCCTTCCAAAGGTTGGAAACGCGATGAGGACATCGCGTCTACATTTTCCAAACATTGGAAAAGGGAGCGCTCGCCGGAGGGATCGGCGAGGAGCTTTTCTTCAATGTCTGAAAAGAGTTCATTCTCCAAAAACGGTTTCAGGTTTTTGACGATAGCGACTTCCGGCAGGCGGGTGTCGCGCGCCTGCTGAAGCCCCTCGATGAAGCGTGCATTGTAGAAGCCCGGCTCCAAAATGTGGGTGTCAAAATAGTAGCGCTCCACCTTCTCGGCGTTGGTAATAAAAATCCGCCCGACACCCAGGGCGGCAAACTGGGCCCAAAGCCGTTTGAGCACCTTGGGCCGCGGCATGGCCAGCAAGAGGTCAACCGCCGGGCGCGGTGGCGTGTCATCTTCAAACTCACACGCAAGCGTCACCGAATCCTCAGAAATTTTTTCCACGGTTCCGGTTCCGACCGGGCCGTCGAGCAGGCCGATGCGCAACGTTTTGCCCGGCTCCGCGCGCAGAACCTTTCGGATGTGTTCGGCGCGATTGTCTGCGAGCTGCGCGCGGCCTGTGGCATCCAGCTCGTCGGGGGTGATCAAAATCAAATTCATAGGCGGGATTCTTACCATATTCAGCTTGAGTTCCCGAACGGCTTTTCCTATCTTCTGCCTTCCTTTGATGGCGGAGTAGCTCAGTTGGTTAGAGCACGGGAATCATAATCCTGGTGTCGGGGGTTCAAATCCCTCCTCCGCTACCACTCTTTTTCCAAGTCCCTGACAACGGCTAACTTGCAGTATTTTCTTTTGGAAATGCTCATTGATTTGGAACGGTGCTCCAGCTCATTGGCCCTTTTATTCAAATGTGCGGGATGAAACCATGCGACCGTTGGGCTGGACCTTGGTGGCGGTCACGAAGATCATCAGATTGCGTTTCACGGCGCGCTGACCTTCAGAGCGGAATAACTGACAGGGCGTGACCGATGCCTCACCGATATTTACCAGCCCGCCCCGAATACGGGACCTTCCACCGTGGCCTCGTTGGGGTTGATCTTCATCTTCTGCACCAAACCCTCTGGGATTTCAGCCATCTTGAAAATGGGAAGAACCGGACGGCTCCCTCCTTTATATTCGAAGCCGCCATTTTTCCCGGGAGTCACACTCACCTGCCGATAGGTCTTTCCTGCCTGCTCCACAAACAAGTAACAACTGAAAACCCCGCCGGGCATTTCCCCCAGCAAAATCTCAATCGGAACCGTTTGACCTTTGCGCAGGCGAATCCAGTCGCCGTAAATCATCAATGAATTACCTAACGGGAAATTATCACTTTCCGGGGCAGAACTCTCCCAATCGCATCTATTCCCGTGTAAACTGGCATCCAATACAATTTTTCTATTTACACGAACAAACAAAAAATCATCCGCCTGTCCCACAAAACGATATCGCCCGGTTTCCGGCGCGGTGATATTCCCTTTGTAATGGATGGCCCAATGTTTGGGCTGAACCACATCGCCCACCCCGAATGCATCGGGTGCGGCCGCGGCATCCATGGAAGGCATCATAAAAGAAAGCGCGTATTTTTTCTGGGGAGCCTGATAAAAGTCTTCAAAATCTCTCTCCTTCCACGATTCCAGGAATTTTTTGATCCTAAAAGAATAGGCTTGGTCATTCATCGGAACCGACGTGCCTTTTGCGGTTTGCTTCAAATCGTAAAACGTACCGACCAACTCGTTTCCGGCAGAGGCATCGCCGCCGAACAGCGTATCAAAACGCATGCCAAACCCTAGGTTTCCAAGCCCACCCCCATCAAACGAGGCCGTCCCTCCTTTGATTCCGCCCATGGCCGGCATCTTGAAATCCATGGTCGCGTTTTTGGCCGGTGCGGACATCGTTTGCTTAAACTTCGGCTGCCGTATTTTTTTTACTTTGATCGGCACCTGCAATTTTTTGAGCTTCATTTTAGGACGGCTGATCTGCTTGCCCTCGAAGCGCGGCTCCTCATGCTGGAACACGGTCAGGGCAACATAGGAACCCGCTCCCAAAATAAGTAACACATGCACAGCAACCGTGATGACAAATGCCGTCGAACGACCGCGCACGACGCCTTTTTTACTAAAAAATTCTCTGATCGGCATAATTCAGCCTTATGTGTTGAGATTAAAAGATATGTTTTTCACCTCGGCCAATGCACAGGCATTCATCACCTCAACAATCCGATGATGAAGAACCACTTTGTTTGGGGTGATGGTGATCACCAGCGAGCTACCCGAGGACCCTGCCGCCTGACTCAACTGGGCCAGCTTCGTGGCCAGTCGGTTCAGTTCACGGTCCGCACTCCTGTAAACCAACCCTTCGACGACCACGTTGCCGTTGGGCATGATTTCGATGATCACCTCAATCGGCAGGTCGATCGGGTCGCTCTGCGTCACTTGCGCTGGCAACAGGAAGGCGATGTCTGCCTCCTTTTTCACCAGCGAGGCCGTCACCATGAAATAGATCAAGAGCAGGAAGACCACATCAATCAAGGGGGCGATCTGCAACCCGACCTTTTCGTCTTTTAATATATTTTGCAGGTTCATAGCAGGGTCTCAGCGTTCGTTATTCCTCGAAGGTGGCGAAAATCAAGTCCAGCGCACCGATCTGTGCACAGGCTTTCATTAATTTTGAAGTTACACCGTAGGGCACTTGCCCGTCGGTCCGAAGATAGACGCGGATATTCGGATCCGCCTCCAGCTCGGCTGTGAGCTGTGTTTTGAGTTCTTTCAGCGTCACGGGCTTCGCCCCAATATAGACCTGCTCGGTCCGGTCGATCGACACCTGTACCCGTCCGGTGGTGTCTTCCGACACCTTGGCGGCGGTGGCTGAGGGAAGCTCCACGGTCGGCTTATCCAGATCAACGACGACCGAGGCGACGATAAAAAAGATCAGCAACAGGAACACCATGTCGATCATGGGCGACATATCGATATCGATATCGTCATCTTCAATAAAATTTAACTTCATTGGAACCTCCGTTCCCGGGATGACTCAAGGGGTTACGCGTCTTCTTTTTTCGTCTGTTTGAAGTCAGAAAGGTCGCGGAACGCCAGTGGCATTTTACGTTTTTCAAGCGCATCGAACAGGAAGCCGAGGTTGCGGCCGAGCGTCGCGAGCGTTTTGTTGAAACCCTTCTTGAAATAGAAGAAGAAGAGCATGGCGGGAATCGCAATCACCAGACCGGTTGCGGTGGTCATCAGGGCCTCCCCGATGTTTCCGGCGAGCAGTTCAGGTTTCCCCATTCCCGCAGATCCCATGGTCTGGAAGGCTTTAATCATCCCGGAAACGGTACCGAGCAGACCGAGCATGGGAGCGATGGCGCCGATGATGGAGAGATAGTCGATCGGCTTCATGAGCTGGGTCATCTGCTCAATGGAAGCTTCCTCGACAGATTCTTTCACTTTCGAGTAGTCGACATCGTCATCCATGCAGCGTTCAAGACCGGCACCGAAGATGAGCGTGAACATGGTGGGGTTTTCCCGACAGTGCTCCAGCGCTGGCAACACGTCGCCCTTCACCATCATATCGAGGAACTCCGGCATCATCTCCTTGTGCAACAGCGTCTTTTCGCGCAGCGAAACCAGGTTCTGCACAATAAAAAAGATCATGGCCATGGAGAGCAGTCCGAGCGGAATCATCGCCCATCCGCCCTGCAAAATCAGTTGTAGAAAGGTTACTTTTTCAGGCGCGTCCTCCGCCACGGCTCCCGCGACGTCCTGAGCCTGTGCGGCCCATGCGGCCAGCCAGAAACATGCAATGATCCAAGGGGTTGTTTTCTTCATATGGTTTCTCCGGTTTACTTCTGTTTAGCCGCGAGAGCAGCTGCTTTTTTCTGAATATCCTCATTGGAATAAAAATCACCTATGTCCGCCAGAACGGCCTGGGCGGATTCGGGCATCTCCAATTCAAAATAGAGTTCAGCGCAAAGCAACTCGGCTTTGGGCATCCAGTTTCCCTCGTGACTGTGCCGTGCAATCAGCCGGGTGATGGTGCGAATGGCCTCGAGCGGACTGCCTTTGTGCTGGAGAAGACGGGCCTGAATATAAAGTCGCGCGGCGGAGTTTTCCGGGTAGAGCGTCGCGGACTCGGCCCTGTTCATAAAGGCGATCATTTCCTCGGTTTCATCCTGATCCAACTGGGCCAACCGGCGGTAAAAGTCCGATGATTTGCGGGCTGATTCTTCAGACCCCTGCATCAGCACCTTCGCCAGCAAGACCGTCCGGCGGTAATCACCGACCCAGTACGAGGCAATCATCCAGCGCGGAAACTCATCGGATAGGTTGGAAGGCAACCCGGAATAAGGGAGAAACGGCGGCAACAACCGGTTATACGTGTTAGCCACTTCACGGTAGGCCCCGTCGTCGAACTGCCGCTTCACCGCGGACAACTCTTCGTCTACTTTAAATCGGATAGAAGCCAGCTCGTTGTCAGCAATTTGGATCAATTGACCCCCGTCGAGGCGAAAGATGACAACCCCGGATCCCCGCTTCTCGAGTGCGCCAGACAGCGAGCGGCCGGAGGAGGTCTTAATCCGGGCTTCAAGAGGTGCCCCGATCGCGCTGGCGGCGAGCCCGCACAACAGCAGATTGATTAGCAGTCGTTTCATCACAGTTCCATCTCCGTTGAGACCGCCTCCAGACGGTTGGTCTGTCCGGCCATCAAGTCGGCGGTTTCCTCCGGCCCGAGAACCTTTTTGGCGATGTCCGCCTGCGACAGGTCGCGCACGGATTCATCGAGAAGCATCGCGCGGTAGGTATTGCGTGCGGCGGAAGCCCGCTTGAGCTTATAGAGGCATTCCGCACTCTTCAGGTACGCGTCCGCCGCCCAGCGTCCGTTATCGTAAAATGGATACAGCAGGTACGTGCGCTGATAAAAAGCAAAGGCCTTTTCGACATTGCCCTGGGCAAACCAGGCATCCGCCATGAGCAGCATGGATTCGGCATAGAGCGGACCTCGCCAAGAGGGCACGTTGAAAACCTGGTTGAAGGTTTCAGCGGCCTGTGAAGTTTTCCCAAGCTCCAGTTCGCCCCGCCCCTTCAACAGTTGCGCCCAGCCCAGACCCGGCACGGCACCAAACAGCTCCAACGCCTCCGTCGCCAGCGCCATGGCCTGGCCAACTTCTTTTTGCTGGAAAAAGTCCTCGGCGCGTAACTGGTAGGCGCTGTTGATAGATGGCGAGTCGTCGTAGTGCCCGACAAAGAAGTCGAACAGCTCCGCCGCACGTGAGAAATCCCGCTGATCCAATGCGGCCGAGCACATCAGGCCCAACGCAGAGGGAGGGATAGCCGCGAGAGATTTTTCCTGGGCAAGCAATCTGCGCCCGAGATCAGCCTTTGTTCCGTCCAGTTCGGCGAGCAGAACATCGAGACGCAACTGAAGCGTCGGAGCCTCGGCTTCCTCACGAACCTGCCGGAGGCGGGCCAGCGCCCTTTCTCGCTGATCCTCATTGAGCCGGGTGTTAATGATAGAGCCCAAGTCGAACAGAATGGCCGCAACACCCTGTTGGGCAGGATCAGCACCGTAACGACTGACCGTATCAAGACAGGCCTGCACCGCTTGATCGGCTTCGCCAAGCTGGAACTGCGCTTTGCTTTTCAGGAACACAGCCTGCGCAAAATCGGCGTTCTTTCCGAACAACGTCTCATAGTGCTCAATCTCAGCAATGACCTGACGGTATTTTGCGACAGAGAGGTCATATTCATCGTTATCACGGCAGGCTGCGGCATCGAGCTCCAGCGTTTTGGCTGTCTGGGACAGCGCATAGGTGGCGGGCAATATAACCTGTTCGAGCGCAGAGGAGTCGGGCATCTTGGCGTAGTATTTTCCGGACAGATCTATGGCCTGCCGATAGTCGGCCAGCGCCTCATCCAGCATCCCGTCCGCGCCCAGCAAGTCGCCACGCATGGTCAGCGCTTCCGGCAGAAGAGGATTGTTGGGATAGGCCTGAATGAACTGGTCGAAGTGTACTTTGGCCCCTTCATAATCCTCCAACCCGAAACTGCAAACCGCCGTACGGAAAAGCGCCGACGAGGCAAAGGCGGAGTGGGGAATCTCGCTGCGGAACCGGACGAAGCGGTCGTGCGCATCTTGATAGTCCTGCTGCATCAGGGAGCACATGGCTCTCCAGTAGTGCGAATCGGCGGCGGGTTGCGAATCGGGTGAAAACTCAATGACGCTCTCAAAGGCGGCGGCGGCCCGCGCATAATCACTACGTCCAAGCCAGGCGAAGCAGGCCATATAACGCAGTCCGGTCTCCTGAGCGCGCACATCGTCATCTTCCGGAGCCTCCCAGCCATCGACATAGCCGAATAGATCCAGCACGTCGTCTGTCTTTTGCCGCTCGTGATAATATCGCATCAAGTACGCGTTAACTAGGCGCGGGGTGATTCCTGAACGGTTGTTATCGAGATAGCCCCGACCGAGTGCAATGGCCTCCTCATCCTGGCCGAGATCATCCAGCAACAAGACCATCTCAAAGAGCGAGGCGCTTCCCTGCCACTCCTGCGGATAGTCCCTATACACATCATCAAATACGGCAACGGCTTCCCAAAGCCGCTTCTGTTCGGCATAAATCTGTGCGACGCGATAGGCAATGTGAACATCGTATTCGGGAACATCAAGAGGTGAATCGAGCTCCTCCTTTAATTTTCCGATTTCTACGTTAAGTTTACCGCTCTCATCACCCGTCTCTGCAGCTTTCACTTCCAAACGGGCCATCTTTTCCGGCAGCCGAGACCTCTGCTGAGCATGCCAGTCGATTAGTTCGGCCCGAGGAATGACGACCCGGTAGATCGCCAGCGCCTGACGAAAACTGTTCTTGTCAAACAGGTCATCGCCCATGCGAATGAGAAGAAGGTTCAGATGAATATCGTAACGGGCATCGCCCCGGGCCAGATCCGACAAGCCGGCTACGAGGTTTTCCCCCTGCCCGGTTTCAAAAAGGCAGCGCGTCTGCATTAAACGAAGAGAAGCCACCCGGTCGGGATCGTCAGCCCGTTCAAGAACCTGGGGAATAAACTCCAGCGCGGCATCGTATTCCTCCAAATTAAAGTGCGCCTGAGCAAGGAAGAGTTCGGCATGTTCTCGGTCGAGGCGCCCCTTGCCCGGCTCGTTGAACAGATCCTGTGCGGATTTTTTCAAGCCCTGCCAGTCTGCCTTTAGAAACAACGTCTGGCAGAGGATGCCGAGCCCGCCGGCACGGTCGGTACAGGGTTCTATGGAAAGATATGCTTTGGCGTATTTTTCAGCATCGTCCCATTGCTCCAACTGAGCATAGGTTCGTCCGAGCTGCAGGCGAACCTGTTGAACGCTTTGCAAAGCGGTTTCGTCTTTGAGCGAGGGGGCCCGATTAACAATTTCCTCAAGAAAAGGAATGCCCGCCCTCGGCTCACCCCGCTCATTTGCGCTGTTAGCGGCGGCGACCAGCTCGGTCAACGTCATATCCGTTGCCTCTTGCGCACTCACAATGCCCGAACCGAACAGGGCCAACGAAAAAAGAAATATTAATTTAGTGAAAACCTTATTCATAAAAAAAACCCAACAACTGGCTCAATTACGCGACGACTACGAGCGAATGGTACACCATTCTTCTGACAGCCATGAACAACCGATTTGTAATAAAAACGATCTTCAATATGCCAATATAGGCGGCATTTGCCTAGCTGGCCAAAGGGATAGTTTTCTAAAATCAACTAGACCCTTTTCCAAAAAACTAACCGAATGCATAATTAAATCAGTCGCAGTCAAAGGATCAGATTCAGTTGGCCCGAGTGAACAGAAGATAATTCAAATTGACGTCCGCCGTATGGAAACAAATCCGCAATTTACGGGCTCCTTCTTCCAGATACACCGGCTTGGCATCCATGCTTTTCCAATTCTGCCAGCCCCCCGTGCCCCCGTGAATATAGGACGCAACCACCTCTCCATCTACTTCGACATTATAACTTAATTGAGTCAACCCACTCACATTACTGGCAACGCGTGGACTCACGGAGTACCGGCCGCTCTCCTTCACATCAATATCAAAGAGAAGATAGTCGCCCTGAGCGGTCCACCCAATGTTGAATCCACCGCTGGCATCTTCACATGCCTCCGTATTCAGGGTAGCGGTCTTGTAAATGTAGTCTTCCGCCTCGACTCGGGTAGCTCCATTTTTCGCTAGATCGGTTGTCTGGCCACGAGGAGAAGAAATCCGATCCCCTTGCGTAAGGAAAATCCTATATTCCATTGCCTGATGTGGAGATTCCACACGCACAATCGCCAGGCCGCCAGCTGTGTTCTTTGTAAGCGTATAGGATGTCCCCTGCGGTACATCCGCGGTAATTTTGACATTCGCGACATGAGGAACGGCGACGCGATATTCAAACATACCGGGATAAAATTCCGGCATTTCCACTCCATTCAAATACAAATTGGTGGCCTTTGCATAAATGGGATTTTTCACACAGGGATCCATTCCGGCAGCGT
>CAYYYX010000041.1:0-6050 GCA_964476065.1 uncultured Verrucomicrobiota bacterium
GAAATTAGAAAAACAGAACCACCGCGCCTCTTCCGTCTTCCGAAAGAGCTCTCCGACTTTTTCCAACCCTTGGAAGGTTTGTCGTTTGCCGAACGGACCAACACCTTAATCGAACAACATGACCTCGACCTACCGGAAGAGGTTCTTGCCCTCATTAAGGAAATCGGCGGGGTGGAATCCACTTCGGAGCGGATGCTGTCTCTGTTTGAGGAACTGCTCGATAACGTCACGCTCAAAGATGACCTCAGTACGGAGAGCGGCGTCTGGATCATCAACCCGATGGATGCGGCGGGCCTGCGGTTCGAATCGGTATTCATCGCCGGAATGGACGACCGCACCTTCCCGCAGATTCCGAAAGCGGACTCGTTGCTCAATACCACCGAGCGCAAAGCACTGCGCGCATTTCTCGACGAGCGGGAGATTGACTGCCCGAGGCTTGCGCTGTCCGAAGCGGGCGAAGCGCTGATTCAGGAAGAAATTCTATTTTTGACCGCCATCAGCGCGGCCAAAGAACGTCTAGAGCTTTCGTACACCCGCACCGATGCCGACGGCAAAGAACGCGCGGCGGGCGAATTCTTCGAGCGGATGGTCGGCCTAACCCAAACGGAAGCCCCGGCTCTCGGCGAATCGTTCCACACGATTCTTCCGCCCGATGCTTGCCGCGCCAAAGATGAAGTTCGGCAAACTGCCGCGCATCTCGCAAGAGAGAACCCACCCCCTGCTTCGCAGACCCCTCCCGAGAGGGGATCTCTGGAAAACTCCCCTCCGCCGGAGGGGTGCCCGCAGGGCGGGGTGGGTAATATCGCGTCTACAATCCAAAAATGGCTCAAAGACCATCCGGAGTTCAGCGCAACGGCATTGGAGTCGCTGGCCCGTAATCGCTACGCCTTCTTCCTCGAAAAGGTGCTGCGTATTAAACCCGACCGCACCCACGAGGACGATACCGACCCGATGGATCGCGGAACCCTCGTTCACGACATCCTCGAACTCGTCTACACCGCCATCGCCGAGCAGAGCGATCTGTATGCGACCCAAAGTAGCGCAAGCGTCCCGCTTGCTTTAAACGACCGAGACGGTCGTTCTACTTTAAGTTGGAGAATCACCCAGCAGAAAACAGAAGAGTCTATTCCTCTAGCGGTGTTTGATCCGGCGAAAGCGGATGAACTGCTGGCGTTAGCGCACGAGATCGCAGACGAGGAGTTTGCGAAGGCCGAACAGCGACCCAGTCGCCATTTGGGCCATCGCGCGGTGTGGGAAACCGAGAAGCGGAAACTGCATCAGGTGATCGAAAACTTTATCCGCATGGATTTAAAAACGGCGCTCAAAGAAAATCGCTACCCCGCCCTCTTTGAAATGAAGTTTGATGAAAAGCACGATCTGCCGGTGACGCTGACGCACACTTTCAATTCACTTGTAGGACGGGCTTCCTGTATTCAGGAGCCCGTGTCGCCTCAACACGAATACACGCCCTCTCGAATACGAGAAGGACGTCCTACAACCCAACAAGAGGTTCGGCTGAAAGGGAAGATCGACCGGATCGATCTGATCTTTGACGACGGCGGTGAACTGGAGCGAATCTTGGTGGTCGACTACAAAGGAAAGTCGCGCAACGACTCGGTCGAAACGCTTGAGAAAAAGATTGGGCTGAATCTGGACTGCCAGCTCGCGCTCTACACCTTCGCCGCGCAGCAAAAATTCTTTGGGGCGCACAACACACCCGAGCTGAACGAAAAAGTTCAGGCGGTTTACCACCTGCAAAATCGTGTGCTCAAAAACATGACAAATCACTTCAGTAAAAAGCGGCTGACGATGAACCCGGAGCTGGCCGACGCCTTCCTCGAAACACTTTTTTCCAATGTTTGGAAATTCTCCAATGGCGATCTCGCCACCGAGCCACTCATCGCTGGCTACGAGGACTACTCCCACATCTGCCGTGCACGAGAAATCGATCCGAAGGAGCTACTGAAATAGATTTTTCCAAGGGGGTGCCTGTCCTGAGCAATGTCGAAGGGGAAACTTGTATTCAGGGGACAACTCTCGCATCTTGGTCGGAACGGAGATCATCTGATTCAAACGGAACCCATACAACTCAAACGCTACATTGCCCGCCATAAACCTGCGCTGGCGATGACGGTGCTCTGTGTGCTGGTGACCGTTGGGGTCAACTTGACGATGCCCTATATTCTGCGACTGGCGATTGACGGACTCCATGCCGACACGCTGACCCGGGCCGATCTGTGGTGGTATGTGAGCATCTACATTGCGCTGGCAGCGGTTTCCGTTTGGTTCGCCCGCCAACTGCGGCGGTATCCGCTGAAACTGTCGCACCGGGTGGAGTACGATCTGCGCCGCGACCTGTTTGAGCACATGACCCGTCTCGATCAGGAGTTTTTCCGTACCGAACGCACCGGCGATCTGATGACCCGCATGTCGTCCGACCTGACGATTGTACGCGACTCTATCGGCCAGGGTCTTCTGCAAGGACTCCGGACTCTTTTCGCTTTGGGTATGGCCTCCGCAGTCATGGTCTGGATCAATCTGAAGCTGGCCCTGCTTATTTTCTCGCTCTACCTGCCGATCGTCCTGCTCTTCTTTATCATCCTGACCATTATGCGCAATCGCCAGAAGGCGCTTCAGGAACACCTATCGGATGTATCCAACTTTGCGCAGGAAAGTTTTGCCGGCATCCGCTGCATCAAAGGGTTCGCGCTGGAAAAGCGGCGCAATCATTTCTTTGAGGCATTGAACCGCGGCCTGATCCGCAAAACCCTGCGGGTGCAGGCCACGCGGCAGTTCCTCTGGCCGTTGATGGCCTTCTGGTTCAGCCTCGGGGTTCTGCTCCTGCTCTACACCGGCGGCAAACAAGTGATCGCTGGCACCATCACCGTGGGGGTTGTCGTTCAGTTCCTGCAATACCTACTCTACATGCAGTGGCCGTTACTTTCGATGAGCTGGGTTCTCAGTCTGGCGCAACGCGGCAAAGTGAGTTGGAAGCGGATCAAAGAACTATTCGAACGTCAACCAACCATCACCGACTCGGCGGAAACCGACTTCGGCATCACCGAGCTGGATGCCTCCATCGAATGGAACGATGTCTCTTTGGAAATCGACGGCATGCAGCTGCTGAGCGATATCAACCTGAAGGTGCCCGCCGGAAAAACCATGGGGATTACCGGCCCGACCGGCAGCGGAAAAACATTGCTGATTTCGCTAGCGGCCCGCCTGATGGATCCGACCGGCGGCACCGTGCGCATCGGCAACCATCCTCTCCGCACCCTCCCGCTCGATCAGCTCCGGCGTCACATCGCCATGGCCGCTCAAGAGCCCATCCTCTTCTCACAAACGCTCGAGCACAACATCGGCTTTGGACTCGATGGCGATGCCCCAGAGCAAATCAAATGGGCCGCCGACATCGCCCATCTCAGCGGCGATATTGAAACCTTTCCTGCGCAGTACCAAACCATTCTCGGCGAACGCGGCGTCACTCTCTCCGGCGGACAGCGTCAGCGCACCGCCATCGGCCGCGCGGTCGCCCGCCGCCCGAACCTGCTGATTCTCGACGATGTCCTCTCGGCGGTCGACACGCAGACCGAAGCCGCGATTATGGGCAAGCTCCAGCCGGTGATGCAGGACCGCACCTGCCTATTTGTCAGCCACCGCATCTCCACCCTGCGCTACACCGATGAAATCGTCGTCATCGAAGAAGGCCGCATCACCCAGCGCGGCACACATGACGAACTGATTACGCAGCCCGGTTATTATGCGGAACTCCACACCATGCAAAAACTGGAGCAGCAGCTGGAGGGAGGCGACTCATGAACCGCAGAATATCGAACAAAGAACCGCAGAACGCTGAAGGAATGACCATTGGGCAAACGAACCATAACAAAGCTTTTACTTCGAAATTCGACATTCCTTGTTCGGCATTCGACATTCACAGGAGCCTGAACAGAAAAATATCGAAACACGAGAAGGCAACAACCCAATGAGTAGCTCCGCAAATAAGGGATTCGCTGGCCGCCTGCTGCGCTACGCACTGCCCTACTGGAAAGCCCTGCTCGTCTCGCTGGGGCTCATCCTTGTGGTCTCCGCCTCCATCAACTACCTGCCCGTGCTGATTAAACAGCTGACCGACCAGTGCCTGCTCGACAGCACCACCTCCGCAGAGCTTCGCCTCGACCGGCTGGGCCGGATCGGAATTCTCTATCTCGGCATTGCCGTGGTTGGCTATTCCCTGCGTTACCTGCAGGGTCTTCTGACGGCATGGATTGGTCAGCGCATCATTTACGATCTGCGGGTGGCGGTCTTCAAAAAAACGCTCCGGATGCAACAAGCCTGGTTCGACCGCATGCCGGTCGGCACGCTCATCACCCGCGTCACCTCCGATATCGAACGGCTCGAAAACTTTGTCACCGAAGGCGTTGTCGGAGGCGTGGCCGACCTGTTCATGCTACTCGGCATCATGGGCTATATGATCGTCATCAGCCCGCGCCTGTTCGGCGTGCTCTTCCTGTTGCTTCCGCCGCTGTTTGCCCTGCTCGTGTTCGTCAACCGCAAGTTACGCGCCGCCAACCGGATGATCCGCAAGCGGCAGTCGATTCTCAACGCCCTGCTTCAAGAAGACCTCACCGGCATGCTCACCATCCAGCTCTTCAACCGCGAAAAACACGCCCGGAAGCAATTCGATGAGCGCAGCACCTCCCTGCGCTCCGCCCACTACGAAGAAGTCCGTTGGTTCAGTGCCTACTTCCCCGTCATCGAAACCGGACAGGCGCTCAGCATTGCCATCATCCTCGGTGCTGGCGGCTTCTGGCTGCTCACCGGCGACGGGATCGTCCTGACCCTCGGGGCGCTCATCGCCTTCCTTGCCTACATCCGCGACTTCTTCCGCCCGCTCGGATCGCTCTCCGACAAAGCCGGCGCCTTTCAGGTGGCGATGGCCTCCGCCGAACGCATTTTCGAGCTGATGGATACGCCGGAAACCCTCCGCGATCCGGAACAGGCCGAACTCGGGAAACCCCTCAACGACACCATCGCCTTCGAAGACGTCTGGTTCGCCTATGACGATGAAAATTGGGTGATCAAAGACCTCAGCTTCTCCGTCGAGCCGGGACAGGCGCTGGCCGTAGTCGGCGCGACCGGTGCGGGAAAAAGTACCCTCATCAATCTGATCGGCCGCTTCTACGACGTGCAACGCGGACGCGTCAGCATCGGCGGAACCGATGTGCGCGACTTCAACAAAGCCGACCTGCGCGGACGAATCGGCTACGTCTTCCAAGAGCCGTTTCTTTTCGCCGGATCCATTGCCGACAACATCTCCCTGCTCAACCCCGACCTAACGCGCGACGACCTCGTCTGTGCCGCGCAGGCCGTCAACGCCCACCCCTTCATCAGCGCCCTGCCCGGCGGCTACGACACCATCCTCAACGAACGGGGCGCAGGCCTTTCGCTCGGCCAGAAACAGCTGCTCGTGATGGCCCGCACCCTCGCGCAAGATCCGGAACTGCTCTTCGTGCTCGACGAAGCCACCGCCAGCGTCGACACCGCCACCGAAATGCTTATTCAAGACGCGCTTGGCAAACTGATGCACAACCGCACCAGCATCGTCATTGCCCACCGCCTCTCCACCATCCGCAACGCCGACTGCATCCTCGTGATGCGTCACGGCGAACTGGTCGACGCTGGAACCCACGACGAACTCATGGCGCGCGACGGCTACTACCGGCATCTCTACGAACTCCTCAAGCACTGACTGCGTCAGGGGCTCGCGATCGGGCAGGATCAGCTTTCCAATGCTTGGAAATTTTTTATCCGCAGATGGGCGCAGACAACCGCAGATTTCCAAGGGTTGGAAAAAATGAGTCGGAATTCTTCCACCCGAGACGCAGTCGAGAGAGGCTAGCGCACTCGACAAGAGTGAGGGAGACCGCGTTATTGCGCGGCAATGACCGCAGGGAGCGGTAACGCCTGGAAGAACAACAATTCCATAGGACCAACCTCTTCGACGTTCATTAGGAAAACGGGTCAGAAAACGGGTCAAAAACGGGTCA
>CAYYYX010000041.1:6150-22141 GCA_964476065.1 uncultured Verrucomicrobiota bacterium
ACCTCTTCGACGTTCATTAGGAAAACGGGTCAGAAAACGGGTCAAAAACGGGTCAGCCGATGAATTTTAGAATCTGCGGGTTTCTACGTTTCCAATGGGTCGGGCGTAGCTTCAGCGAAGACTGATGGTTGGAACTTTGCGCTCTTTGCGCTCTTTCGCGGTTAAATATTTTCCATCCGCCGTCGCCAAGGCTTCCGCCTTCTTTCATACGGCGTGACAAGACGGCGTGACATGATGGAGGGAAAATTTGGGAGCAGATTTCCCAAGCATTGGAAAAATCAGAGTAGCGCGGCGCCCTCTTCGATGAGGTGCGGATTGCGCTATTAGGCGTAAGCCAGACGCCCGCGAGGTTCAGGAATGGGCCGCCCGATGGATTGGGCGGTTTCGATCCAGTCGGCGATTACTTTTTCTGCATTCTGAAGTGCTTTTTGCGATGTTGAGCCATCGGCCATACATCCGGGCAATTCAGGAACTTCCGCCAGATAAGCGTTATCCTCTTCGCTCCAAAACAGGATGATTTCGTATTTTGTGCTCATATTACTCACCTAGGCTTAGTTTGTATTTCAGGATGATCGTGCGAACCTGTTTGACCTGATAGGGCTTTGCTTTCGCTTTTACAGGCTGGAGATTCAATATCTCCTCCACACCGTCCATCCAGAAAATATAGTGGTCGCCTCGAACTCGACTTTCAAACCCCAGCTTTTTTAGGAGAGAGCCAAGGGCCTCAAAAGAAACATTGGCATCGCCCCGCCGCATCACAACATGCTGATAAAGTTTATCGAGTTTTCCCACAGGCCGAAAGATAGCACCGCCGACTCACCATCGTCTAGGACTTTTGGGAGTCGATATTTTTTATCACATCATCAAACGAACAGACCGTCAGCGTGCCTGTCTCAAAAGCATCGATGCGCGACTCGCTCTCCGCAGCCCATGCCTCATCAATGTTTTCGCTCCGTTCATCCATAGAGACAAACTCCATCGCGCTGAAGGCTTTCTCTGAGCGACGGCTTGCGAATCGACGATTCCGTCAACAAATCAACCGTCGTGTGAAACGCATCTTCCAGGTCGTGGAGTAGCCCAAAGAACTGGCGGGAGTATTCCGCGGGGGAAAGGGAGTCAAACGAGACACAAAAGTCCATATCGCTACCGTCCACGGCCTCGCCGCGTGCGCACGAACCAAACAGCTCCAGTCGTCGCACCCGATGCCGGGAACAGATTGGAACTGCGGTCTCCTTGATGTCGTTCAGGGTCATTGGGGAAACCTATAACTTGCCCCCAATAAAATCAATGCCGGATATTTTTGCAACTGAGTTGTAGCTGGCGGTTTTTTCCAAAGAGATTAGAAGCTTTCAGACTCAATTATTCCTCGCAGAGTTTTTGAGAACGCAGAGGCCGATTATCCGCAGCAACCGCGCTGCGACCTCTGCGTCTTTGCGAGGAATCTCTTCTTTCAATGCATGGCACTTTCACGCTTCTTCAATAATCGGATCAGTTAAGCACCTCTACCCCGTAGCCTTCGAAGAGGCTGTCGTATGTGAGTATCGGCATGTTTCGCGACAGGGCCTCAACCAAAATAATGCGGTCAAATGGATCTGCGTGATGGTCTGGAAGTTCCGTTGATCGATAAAAGACGCTGGCAGAAACGGGCAGGTCTATCAGCTGATATTCCTTCAGAGCGGTTTCCCATAAAGCCAACGCGCTTGTGAACGGATGAATCGACAGGTTTTTCTTTTTGTGTTTGATCGAAATTTCAAAAAGAGAACACGAGGAAATATAAACAACCTCGGCCTCCTCAACTAAACGAAGCGTCTTGCGGGTCAGTTTTCTTTCCGCCAAACCCGTAAGGGAAAGAAGACCGCAGGTGTCGAGGATCAGCTCCATCCAAGAAGTGCCTCCGGCTCAAGAGGCTCAACGGCCTCCAACTCTGAAATCACAGGGGTCACCCCTTTCAGGGGAGAACTTTTCCGCTTGGGTTTAGCGTGCGGAACGATATCAAACCAGGGGTTCCCGTTCTTACAGACAACAATGGTTTCACCGCGGTGCGCCAGATTCCCTAGCCGACTCAACTTCGCTTTTGCTTCTCGTACTGCAACCTGCATGACCTGTCTCCTTATTCATGGAAATAATGTAGTCACGGGGACTACATGTCAAGTGCTCTTCCAAGGCTTGGAAATAGGATCACACCGAGGCTTCGAGCAGGATTTTTTCTTTTCCAAAATCCGGTTGGATGACTTTGCGCATTCCGTGACCGGGGTTCGGTTCGGTATACGTGTGAACCAGGCTGTATCTTTCTAAAATCTCAAGATCGCGGTTTACACTGACACGGGTTCGCCCCATCTCCTTGACCAATTCTGGAAACGGAACTCGGTTGTGTAGCCGAAGGTATCGAATCATTCGGGTTCGTTCTGGCTTCAATAGTTGCGCCATATCTTCCGGCTCCACCCAGATCGTTTTTTTACGGGTCAGTTTTTTACCCGAATCGATCTCACGCGCAGTGTCACGAGCCGAATCCAAAAAATCGTTCAGTGTTCCCTGTTTAATTTTCACACTCATTTCACAAACTCCCTCAGTTCTTTTTCAAACCGGCTCACGATATCCTCATAACTTATAAAATCCATTACAGGGTAAATCTGTCCCTTGTAATGCCGATGATGATAATCGTGCGCATTATCGTATCCGAGCACTCGTCCGTTCTCATCTGACGGTAGCGACGGGTTCACATACGTAATTGCGTATTTTTCAACAACGCTCGACTCATCTTCCCAAGCCTCAACCCGAACCAGCCCGCCGCCCTTCTTGCGGTTGATCGAAAACCGTTCATCCACCACCTTTTTCAGCGGAGGTCTCTTTCGCAGTTTTACCATCATTTCCTTTCAGGTGAATAACGAAACCATATACCTGATAAGTTTTATGTCTACTATTTTATAAATAAAACCCCACTCTGGGATTTGCCAGGCTCTTTTTCCAAGGGCCGGAAAACCCACCCCGGCCTTCCTCCTTCGCCAAGGCTTCGGCGGGCAGGCAGCCTTCTGGGGAATAAAAAAGCCCTTCCGTGAGGAAGGGCTTTTTCGTGAGGCGAACTGAGGGTTACTCAGCAGCTTCGGGTGCAGCCTCAGGCGCAGCTTCAGGTGCAGCTTCAGGTGCAGCTTTTTCTTCGGCCCGGGCTTCGGCATCTTTTTGAGCCATGGCCGCTTTGCGGCTGAGGCGGATTTTGCCGTCGCGGTCGACGTCGAGCACTTTGACGAACATGGTATCGCCTTCTTTGCAGATATCTTCGACCGAACCGACGCGGAAGTCAGCGAGTTCAGAGACATGCACAAGACCGTCTTTACCGGGGAGGATTTCAACAAAGGCGCCAAAGTCACGGATGGTTTTGACGGTTCCTTCGTAGATGGCTCCAATTTCGGCTTCGGCACAGATGCCGTTGACCACTTTGAGCGCGCCGAGCATGGCTTCACCATCGGAGCTGAAGATGCTGACGGTTCCGTCTTCTTCGACGTCGATCTGGACGCCGTAGGTTTCGGTGATGCCACGAATGACTTTTCCACCAGGACCAATAAGAGCACCGATTTTTTCCGGGTCAATCTTAACCATTTCAACGCGCGGTGCGTGAATGCTCATTTCTTCGCGCGGAGCGTCAATGACGGTCTGCATGAAGTCGAGGATTTCGAGACGACCTTTAAGAGCCATTGCGAAAGCGCCTTCGACCTGATCCCAGTTGAGACCGTCGATCTTGAGGTCGACCTGGAAGGAGGTGATTCCCTTGCGGGTACCGACTACTTTGAAGTCCATGTCGCCGCAGTGGTCTTCGGTTCCGAGGATGTCGATCACGAGGTCGGACTGTTCTTTGCCGTCTGTGAACAGACCCACAGAGATTCCAGCAACCGGAGCTTTGATCGGCACACCCGCATCCATGAGGGCGAGGACACCGACACAGGCGGAGGCCATGGAAGACGATCCGTTAGAACCCATGATTTCGGAGACGACGCGCACGGCGTAGGGGTAGTTATCGGGCAGGATCGGAACGATCGAGCGCTCAGCCAGGTTACCATGTCCGATTTCGCGACGACTGGTGAAGCCGAGGCGACCACACTCACCCACGCTGTAAGGCGGGAAGTTGTAGTGAAGCATGAACTGCTTCTCGTTCGGGCCGCCGGTGACGGCGTCCATAGACTGCGAATCTTTTTTCGGGCCGAGGGTAATGGTGGCCAAGGCCTGCGTTTCACCGCGGCCGAAGATGGCGGAACCGTGGACGCGCGGCAGTATGCCAACCTGTCCTGAGAGTTCGCGCATTTCGTCGAAGCCACGTCCACCGATGCGTGTCTTTTTGTTGAGCACGTTGTTGCGGAGGGTTTCGATTTCAAGTGCGTGGAAGGCATGACCGTAGTCCTCGCCGACCATTTCCGGGAAGAGAACCGTCATCTGCTCTTTGATTTCGGCTTTCAGTGCGTCCATTGCAGCGTGACGTTTGAGCTTGGCACCTTCTGCGAGGATCGTGCTGAATTTGTCACCAGCGAGTTCGCGCGCTTTGTCGAGGAGTGTGGTGTCTTTTTCTTCTAGAACGACTTTCCATTCCGGCAGGCCGAGCTGTTTGCGCAGTTCGAACTGAGCGGCGATGATCGGCTGGATGGCTTCGTGTCCCAGTTTCATGGCGACAATGAAGTCGGCTTCGCTGATTTCGTCGGCAGAGCCTTCGATCATCATGGTTTTCTCGGCGGTTCCTACGTAGGTAAGGTCGAGGTCTGACTTGAGCATCTGGTCGTGGGTCGGGTTGATGACGAATTCACCATCAAGACGAGCGATGCGTACGCCACCGATCGGTCCGCCAAACGGCAGGTCGGTCAGCAGGAGCGCGGCGCTCGATGCGTTGATGCTGAGGAAATCGCACGCGCGGGTGCAATCACAGCTCATCAGCGTGTTGTGGATCTGCACTTCATTATAGAAGCCTTCAGGGAACAGGGTACGGATCGGACGGTCCGTTACACGCATGGTGAGAATTTCCGACTCGGAAGGACGGGACTCACGCTTGAAGTATCCACCGGGGAAACGACCCGCGGCGTAAAATTTTTCACGATATTCGACCTGCAATGGGAAGAAGTCGCAGCCTTCGCGCGAATTGCCCGTGGTAACGGCCGAGAAAAGGACGTTGTCGCCGAACTGGCAGGAGACGGCACCAGCAGCTTGCTGTGCGAGAACTCCGGATTCAAAACTCATCGGCATGCCGCCGACTTCGAACTCTACTTTTACTGTTTCTTTCATTTTTCTTTCCTTACTACCTTCTGCATCCATTGCTGCCGGGAGCCAACGAGGCCGAATGCGATTGCCTCTATAGGTGAATATCCCCATGTCGGGGCGTTTTTTGTCTACGAACTAGGCCGTAAACAAGAAAGCCCCGCAGGAGTGCGGGGCGTTCGTGACAAACTTAGCGGCGGAGGCCGAGTCGCTTGATGAGTTCTTGATAGCGGTTGCTATCTTTTTTCGTTACGTAACGAAGTAATTTCCGACGCTTGTTGACCAAGGTCAAAAGTCCACGGCGTGAGCTGTGATCTTTTTTGTGCATCTTGAGATGCTCGGTCAATTCTACGATACGACTCGTCAGCAATGCAACTTGCACTTCCACCGAACCGGTGTCGCGATCGCTCTGCTGATATTCTTTTCTAATTTCCGCTGTAGCTGCCTGATCCACTATAGGCTCCTTCTATAAAAACTCTTACTTTATTTCTTCTGTCTCTATTTGAGCGCCGCAATATACAGACGTCCTTTAGGCATGTAAACCGCAATGTTGAGGAAATTTAGGGAGAATGAATGGGTTTTTCCACACCCCACCATCTGAGCACGGACCATTCAAACTCCTGAATCCGTTGAATAATCATTGGAACCGCTCCCTCTACAAAATGATCCCATTCACCACACAATCCACCACGACCGAGGCGGCCTGTCCGTCAACGCCTTGGCGAAGGCGGGAGCCTGCGCACTCCATATTTTTCAAATAATCAAAACGCATTTTTCTGCATGATGTTGATCGACTGATAAATACCTACAATAAACGGACCGACACAGGCGCCGATCATAATAATCATAATGGGCTCGATGCTGGTGACCATTTTTTGGGTGGATGCCTTGGCGACGAGATAATAATATTCGGCAACTTGGTGCATCATGAGGACGATGTTGCCGGCCTTTTCTCCGGATTGCCACATAGAGGTCATCAAGCGGGGGAAGAGGGGCTCGGAGGCGATGGAGGCATATCGCGGAGCGCCCTTTTTAACGCGGGCAATGATTCGCACCATGGCATCTTCAATCATAGGGTGCCCGCTGGCTTGAGTCATGGTTCGAAGACTGCGAATCGGCTCGACCCCTGCATTTTCGAGCAAGCAGAATATTTCCAAGGTTCGGACGAGGGAGAAGTAGAAGATGACTTTTCCAATCAGGGGTATTTTGTAGCCAATTTTTGAGAGGGCCAAGCGGAGTGTTTTATATTTTTTGGCCAGAAGCTGAAGGATGAGTATGACTGAACCAAAAACAATCGGAAAACAAAAGACCCACAAATTATCTTTCACCCATAAACACATTCGGATTTGCGGAGGCAACTGAGGAAGGACCTCTGCAATTTTAGCAGGATCGCCGAGAAAGCTTTCAATCAACATAGGAACGATAATCATAATGGCGGAAAACATTCCGACGAACGTGACGACAATAAAGATCGGATACGTTAGCGCGGCGGTCAGCTCACGCTTCAGCTCGGCCGCCCGGTGAAACATGGATGCCATCTGGTCGAGACAGGTATCCAGTGTACCGGAGCGTTCACCGGCCTCCACGGTGGCGACCATAATTTCAGGGAATGCTTCCGGATATTTCCGGAGTGATTCCGAAAAGGGCGCACCGGCTTCAATGTCATCTTTCAGCTTAGCCAATCGTCGTTTAAACCATTTGTTCTCACACTCCGAGGTGATCAGATCCAGGGCCTCAAGGATTGTGATGCCAGCCTTGATCAGAATCTGCATCACCTTGCAGAACATCTCGAGTTCGGAAAGGGTGACCCACCATTTAAGCTGAATATCCAAATCAAACTTGATTTTGGACGACACCTCATCAATGAGTACAGGCCGCCAGCCACGGGCATTGAGTGCGGTATAAACGGCGGCGCGATCCGGCGCCTCAAACTGGCCGCCCTCTTCCTCGTGATCCGATTTAACAATCTCATTTTCATCATTCAGGGCGATATATCTAAATTTTGGCATAGCACACCCATCCTTTATTGTTGGTTCTTCGACTCTCCTCTGGCATTGGCAAGCTGTTGTAAATCAATACCATAAGAAGCCTTTCCTATTCTGATCTACAGGATTTAATCCGATTTATCCCGAACTCCTGTCAAAATATTCCGCCGCCGCCTTCACCTCTAAATTCTATGTCGCTCCCCTTTATTGTTCCGCCAGAAGCCCAAGGGCTTCATCCAACGAGGTTTTTCCCTCGAAAACCAGATCCAAGCCGTATTCGAACATGGGGCGGAAGCCATCCCGCACCGCCTGTTGATTCAGCGTCTCCACATCTGCCTCCGCAGCGATCATCGCCTTCAGCGCATCCGTCACGACGACCATTTCCATGACGCACAAGCGTCCCTTGTACCCGGAATCATGGCAGTAATCGCAGCCCGTAAGATTCGGTTTCATCACCCGATGTGACAAAATCAGGTCGTGATATCTGGCGGGAATCGCCTTGAGGCGAAGGATCTCCTGCAGTTCATCACGACTAAATTCCTCATGAGTACAGTGCTGACACAGGCGGCGGATCAGTCGCTGGGCCTGAAGAAGCCGGGCGGTCGCGGCCACCAGATAGGGTCGCGCACCGAGATCCTGCAACCGGGGGATGGCCCCCAGCGCACCATTGGTATGCACCGTACTGAGCACCAGGTGTCCGGTCATGGCAGACTGAATGGCAATATTCACCGTTTCGTCGTCACGAATCTCACCAATTAGAATGATGTCGGGGTCCTGACGGACGATCGAACGTAATGCGCGGGAAAACGTAAGTCCAATCTGTTGCTTCGCCTCCACCTGGCACACCCCGCTCACCCGGTATTCGACCGGATCTTCAACTGTTACAATATTTTTCTCGTTTCCAAACTGGTTGCGAAGATGAAGCAATGCGTTATGCAGCGTGGTTGTCTTACCGGAACCGGTCGGGCCGGATACCAGCAAAACCCCGTGGGGACTTTCAATGCTGCGCAGAAAAATATTGCGCAGATTTTCATCCCAAATGATTTCTTCCATACTCATGTCGGCATGTTCCGCATCGAGAAGACGCATTACAATTTTTTCGCCGTACACGGTCGGCAGAGAAGAAAAACGCACATCGATTCGGCGCTTGAGGAACTTAACAAAAAACCCGCCGTCCTGCGGAAGCCGATTTTCTGCAATATCCTTGCCCGCTTCAATTTTTAGGCGGTTCACCACGGCACGAAATTCATCGCGCCCGATATTCTCCTGCTCGATGTGCAACACACCATCCTGCCGGTAACGAACCCGTGCGGCGTGGGTCGTCGGTTCAATATGAATATCCGAGGCTTCGGTATAAATCGCATTTTTAAAAATCTGATGGATCAGCAAATCCACCGTGGTTCCGTCGGAAGGCAGATCGAGATCCAAAACCTCGGCCTCGTCATCCCCCGTCTGAATATCTTCATCCACAACCGCATCCTTAATCTCCTGACCGGTGAAGACATAGTCGATGGTTTGAATGATAATCTCTTTGGAACACACCCGGAGAACAAAGCGGTACTTCTGCATTGCCTTCGGAAGATTGCGGGACAGCTCACTGGAGAGCGCAAATATATCGCTACTGTTGCTGATTGCCACCTCAATGAAGGGCCCCGCTTCCTGGCTAAACTCCTCAAGCACCTTTAGCGGAAGGCAGAGATTATTCTGGAGAAACTCCCGCTTTGTGAAGTGCTTTAAAATAAAGTCGGGGTCCAGTTCCTGACTGTATTTTGAGCGGCTGATGGTCCCGCTATAAATATGATTCCCTAAAAGATCTTTTTTCACCATACGCCCGAATCTTTCTACTTAAATTTAAAAACCATACCCGAGTCGGATGACGATGGCGGCTTGCGGTCCGGTTTTGCCGCGACAGGTGCGCTGCCCGGCCCGGAGACCTCATCCAGAACATCGGCTAGAAACGTCACCAGATTATCCGGCCGATTTGCTTTTTGAAGAGCGTCTTTAAAGGTAATGGTTCCGGCCCGCACCAGCCGTTCCAGAGAGCGTTCGAGCGAGATCATGCCTTTATCTTGCCCGACATCGATCGAGCCGTAAATCTGATGGGTCTTCCCGTCGCGGATCATCGCACCAATCCCGGAGTCCACGATAAGTATTTCACGGGCGGCCACCCGCCCCCCCCCGCAACGGGGCAGTAATGTCTGAGAGATGACTGATTTCAAACTGCCTCCCAACTGACTCTGAACCATTTGCTGCTGATCCGCAGGAAACACATCTACAATACGGGAAATCGTCTGAGCCGCATCGGTGGTGTGCAGGGTGGCAAACACCAAGTGCCCCGTTTCGGCAGCGGTTAATGCCAAAGAAATGGTTTCGAGATCACGCATCTCCCCGACGAGAATCACGTCGGGATCCTGACGCAGCGCAGCACGCAGTGCGGCGCTGAACGACTTGGTGGTCTTGCTCAGTTCGCGCTGAGTAATCACGCACTGTTCTTCTTGATAAACAAATTCGATTGGATCTTCGATGGTCAGGATATGATCCGGTCGTCTCACATTGATGTGGTTTATCATGCAGGCCAAGGTATTGGTTTTTCCGGAGCCGGTCGGACCGGTCACCAAAATCAAGCCGCGCGGAAGGTCCGTCAACGTCAACAGCTCCGGGCCGATCCCCAGAAACTCCGCGGACGGAATATCATTTTCAATCACACGCATCACGGCCCCAATCCCCTTGTTCTGCAGATGAACATTCACACGGAAGCGGGAAAAATTGGGGATTTCGAACGAACAGTCGAGCTCATACGTTTTTTCAAACTGCACCCGTTGATCATCAGACAAAATCGCATAGATCAGCGCTTTGCTCGTGTCTTTTGACAACGGGGGGCTCTCTGGGAAAATCGAGACCATCTCCCCATGAACCCGCATCATGGGCGCCCGCAACGATGCCAAATGAATATCAGAGGCCCCGGCCTTCACCGCTGTTTTCAAAATCGTAAAAATATCCATGGGTTCCCCCTCCTGATAAACGGTTCATTAGAAAAACGAACGCAACGCCATGCCCCACAAAGCGAATCCGAGATACACATACGCCTTGGAGATACTGACCCCGAACCCGAAAAGATTAAATGAGGCTACATCCGCATTTAAAATCAAAATCAAAATTCCGCCGATTGCCACCAACAGGAACGACATTGCCTTTTTGCTCATACGTCAGCCTCCCTTCTAAAAATCTAAATTATGCCCCTTCGACTATTTTTCTGACTGGATAACAGGATCATCTGGATGATTTTTTTAAAGAAATATCCGCGCCGGCCTGTCAATCTTCCTGATTCCACCCATCCTCTTCATCTTCATTTTCAAGCTGTTACAAGTCAACGCTATAAGATCTATTCCCATTCTGATCTACCGGATTTAATCCGGTTGATCCTGTCCCGCGAGCGAAGCGACCGATAAGTTGCCCTGCATATAATGGCTAAAGGCCATGGTTCAACGATTCCTCCGCCTCCCTCGCTATAAAACTCCACGCAGAACCGAAATCATAATCGGCCTCCGAGCGGAATGGCACTACGTTAAGCCCGTTTCAACCGCATATCTTCACACAGAGAAAAGCAAGAAAACGAAGGCATCAAATGAGGCAATGACAGACAAAAATTTATGATCCTGAACCTCCTTGTTTGCTTCGTTATCTCTGTGTAAACATTCGATCCTGCCTGTTCCAAAACTCCTTGACGTAGTGCCATTCGCCTCAGAGCGTCTTCCCAAATTTTTCCGATTCAATCCTCAACTTCAGGTTATTCGGCGCATTGCTTGCGGCCAGCGCAGCATCCTCTGTAATTTTATCGGCTTCCCACAGGACGTACAAGGCCTGATTTTTCGTACACATGCCATAGTACTCATTCGATTCCTCAATCACTTTATCGATTCCACCGATCTCCCCCTTCTCGATCATCTTGCGGATCGTCGGCGTATTAATGAGCACCTCCTGGGCCGCGATGCGCCCGGTTCCGTCCTTCAAAGGAATCAGCGTCTGCGAAACCACCGCATTGAGGACGAGCGCCAGCTTCATACGCACCTGATCATGCTCTTCGGCGGGGAAGGCATTGATAATACGTTCGATCGCCTGCTTGGCGTCGTTGGTATGCAGGGTCGAAAGAACCAAATGCCCGGTTTCTGCGGCGGTGGTAGCAATGCCGATGGTCTCGCGGTCGCGCATTTCACCCACCAGAATCACATCTGGATCCTGCCGGAGAGCCCGGCGCATCGCCTCTGAAAAGGAGCGGGTATCTGCGCCGACCTCCCGTTGATTAATCAGGCTTTGGTTATCCAGCTGAACAAACTCCATCGGGTCTTCAATGGTAATAATATGTTTTCTCTCCGTATCATTCACCTCGCGAATCATGGCCGCCAAGGTGGTGGACTTACCCGATCCGGTCGGGCCGGTCACCAGCACCAACCCCTGTTGGGCCGTCATCAGCTTCGCCAGCCGCTCATGAAACCCGAGATCCTCTAGAGAGGGGATTTCCGAGGGGATCTGACGGAAAACGAAGCCCGGCATCCCCTTTTGATAGAACATATTGACACGAAATCGGACACGTCCCCCGGGGGGTTGATAGGAGAGATCGAGCTCCCGGTCGGCCTCCGCGGCCGCACGCAGACGTTCTGGCACAACCTGTTCAAAAATCGCCGTCAGCGCCGTCAGCGAAAGAATCGAATCCGCCTCTGCCAAAGAGAGAAGGATCCCGTCGATCCGGAACACTGGCGCACGGTCACACTTCAGGTGGAGGTCAGAGCCCCCGCGGGCAACCAATAGATTCAGAAAAACATCAACATTCATGACAACTCCTTACAAAACAAACTGGTACAGCCGCACCCGCCCCTCCTCCGCGCCCATCGGTTTAACCGCCATCGCGAACCGATCTCGGGCAATCATGAGGATGTCAAAATTCCACCCGGCAAACAAGATATGGTCGCCAGGACCCACGCGTTTCCCCTCCACCTTCAGCACGCGCTGGCCGTTATTTTCATCAATACAGCTTACGGGCAGAGCAAACTTCGGATAAGGTTTTTCATGCTCGGTTTCTGGGCACAGCAGAACCGACCGTTCATCCAGATAGACCACACGCAACCCATTATATCTACTGGCCTTCACGACGGAATCTTCCAGACAAAACTGATCATCAGCGGTACGGAACCGCCACGCCTGCGCCCCGTCGCGATACAAGGCAACCACCTTAGGAATCCAGGCAAGCTCTTGATCGGGATCCAGCCGATTATCCTGAGTCACTATAATAATATAGCGCACAACCGTCAGCTGATTCGACGCGGCCAAAGAGGTTGTGGACAACTGCTTCACCGCCCGAGCCAACACCTGACCTCCTGCGGAGCGGACCCTGGCGCTGGCAGATCCGCCGTCTGAGGTCATGACGCGGGCCGATGCCGACGACCGCCCCACTTGTTTCTGAACCATCCGCAACAGATCTTTTCCCCGCATCGCCCCCAGAACAGCGACCCCGAAAAGCAGGTAATAAATATATTTCTTTCGCAGCGGCGGTACAGAGCCTGCCTTTGCATTTTTCTTTTTAACGGCCACGGCGCAGCCCTCCAGTTTCAGCGATCAGTCCCGGTTTTTCTAGAGCCTTTTTCAAATCATCAAAACAGTCAATGGCCTCATCCATCCTCTCCCGATATTCCTTCAACACCTCTGGATCAACCGCCGCCACATCCCCTTTGATGGAAAACTTATTCACAAAGACAGCCCCGTCCCGAATCTCAATCTCCAGCACTGGGATCGACAAAACACGGAAACGTTCCGGTTCATTCACCAGGCATTTATAAAAATCGACATATTGAACAAACGGCCGAGCCAAACTCTCCGGAGATTGAATGCTAAACGAGGCGAGCGAAAACAATCGACCCGCCGGTTTGCCGTCCAAAACCTCCACCGTCGGTTTTTTATAAAACCCGGCCCACCCGGCCACTTCAAGAATCCGCTCCTTCGCCTGCCCTTCGGCAAGCTGAGCCTTTGTCAA
Source organism: uncultured Verrucomicrobiota bacterium (assembly GCA_964476065.1). Lineage (GTDB taxonomy): Bacteria > Verrucomicrobiota > Kiritimatiellia > Kiritimatiellales > Tichowtungiaceae > Tichowtungia. Next base: position 19,393 of record CAYYYX010000041.1, read on the forward strand.
AAAATTAGTCGAGGTCTGGAGCAACCAGTCGGCCTGACCGAACAGCGGCTGCGTCACCTGCTGCACCGGAATCATGTTGTTCAGCTCCCGCAAATCACACATCCGCTCGTACATCTGATCGCCCAGCCGCCGTTTAAAAGAAAACCGCCTTGCGGAAAGACGTTTCCACGCCGCCTCCTTTTGTGGAACGGCCGTCGACGGCTCCGCTCCAAGCAGCGCCATCGTCATTTGCGGATCAATCTGAAAAAATGGGGACCGTTCATCTTTCAAAAACGCCGGATAGCGCTCGCTCAAAGGATCCATCTCTGTTTGCCACAACGTTGTATTAAACTCACGCATGTTCTCTTTAAGAAAATCGACCTGCTCCTCTGCGGCAACAGATAGGGGTGTCTTTTTCTCATTCAAATACGCATCCGTCAACGGATCGTTCGCGATCTCGTTCCTCGACAGTTCCTGTACCCCGAGATTGGCCTCTTGCAAATTCCATGCATCGAAGAACGCATTGACATGCGCAAAAGAAGTCTCCAGCAACCCGTCTTCAAGCTTCAAAATGGGAGGGTCCGAGGAGTAGGTTATCCGCCCTGAAACCGCCGCCTCAACCTCCGTCAAATCCGCAGCCAGCGCCTCAAGAAACTCCACATGCTTTTGATTACACGACTCCCCGACCCACCGAAACTCATCCACCACGGGCAGAGCCGCCGAAAGCGCGATATCGCGCGGAAGCAACTCCAGATAATAATGCGAGAATTCTCGAGTCAGCGCATAAAGGGACATGCTTTGCGGCACATAGGTATGCCCGGCCAATAAATAGGCCAGAGCAACCATCGCCGTTGCCACTCCTTTCCGAGCCAGCATCCGCCGCTTTCGCCTGCGAACCGCAGCCTCTGAAAAACTAATTTGATAAAACATCACACCCTCATCTTAAAACCATCCATTGGGGCCGCCCCTGAGGCCACAAAAAGCCACACTATACCACAACCCCACCGACAAAAAGTCTTAACCCCAACGTGCAGAATTCTGCGCCTTTGAGACGTGGAGATGGATTGTTGCGCATTAACGATCTTCTCCCACACACACTTCTTTTCCTGCATCTCACAATTTCCAATTCACAATCCTTCCTCCTTCGCCACCCGAAGTGAGACTGGCGAATGCCAGCAGCGAAGCGGCCATGCTCCGGCGGACAAGCCGTCCTCCCTCCGTTAAAAAGTCCAAGGTCTGAAGGTCAAACGTCTGACATCTTCCCAACGTTCCACATTCTACATTTCACGGCTTACGGCTTACACTCCACAACTCCCAACGTTCCACATCCACATCCAACATTCTACTACTCACAACTTACAGTCTTCCGTTCTCCTTGGCCTGTGAAATCCTATTTCACCGGGCGGATCTCTGTGTTCTGTCCCCTGGGTTCTGTCTTCTGTCGCCTGGGTTCTGTCTTCTGTCGCCCGGGTTCTGTCTTCTGTCCTCTGTCTTCCGACCTCTGTCTTCTGATCTCTGTCCTCCGACCGCTGACCTCTGTCTTCCACTCCCTAGACCCTGCATCGCCAACCCGATGGCCTGCTGGGCGGCCAGCCGGTTCAACGGCAACAACTCCCGATACTTATCCGGCACCTGCAACGCCCCATGACCGAGCGGATCAAAACAAACCACAGACAACCCGAGCGCACCGAATTTCTCGGAGAGGCGATGGATCTGCTCGACGTCGCCATCCAAACTCCCCTCCTCCTGCGCACCGCCCACCGCCCAGGAAAGAAAAACCACGCGGGTCAGCAACGGGGCAGGCGGCGCCTCCTTGCACTCATCCTCGGCCCAATATGCAGTCAGCGTATCGCGCACCATTTGAAAACATGAGCAGCGCTGCGAAGCCTGGCGAACCGCCCCCTCCAGCAGTTGCATCAGCTCATCATCCCCAAGTCCCAGAAGCTCGCACGGCGCTTCAAAATTAAGTTGCAGGCGATTATTTCTAAGCAACTGGAAACAGGTGAATCCCGCGCCATTCGAATGAATCAAAAGAGTCCACTCCGAAGCCGCCGACTGCTCCTGCCCGGCCAACCCCAGATAAAGGTTCAGATTGGCCACCGCATCCAGGCTGATCTGCGGCATCTTAAAGCCGAACGCCGCCCAGAACTTCAAATCCTGCTGCACCACCTCGTCGGGAACCGCGGCCCCGAGAACCGCCTCGGTTCCATCGGGAAGCGGACGGGAAGCAAATGCCACGGCGGGATTTCCGAAAGCGCAGTGCTGTTCCATCTGCGTACGGACGGCCGTGGGAATCTCCGCCCGCTTAACCGCGCTCAGATTATCAATATTTTTAAAACTGACATTCGGGGTCGCAAACGAAGAGGGAAGCTTTTTTTTACGCGCATGAGCCGGCATCTCCTTCCAGCACTCGTTGAACGAGTATCCGGCCCCGATGGGCACATAAAACATCCGGCTGGCGAAAGCCTTCTTCAGATTTTTCCACTGGGCGGGGACGTCCAGCTTCCCGCGAATCATATGGCGCAGCGCAAAGTGTTCGCCGCGCCGCTCCATCAAAACTGCCAGCAGCCCCTCCTCGCTAAAGGCCACCCCCCACGCATCCGTTTTTTTCAGATCAAATTTCATAGTATTCAATTCTCCAGCCGACTATATTTTTTGCAAAATCATGAAGGGCAAAATCATTTTTCTCTCACAGAGCTCACAAAGGCCACAGAGTTTTTTATTTCACAACTCGCAACCACCCTGGCTCGATTCGTGTCATTGCCATTCT
>CAYYYX010000042.1:0-13492 GCA_964476065.1 uncultured Verrucomicrobiota bacterium
TTCCAGCCCAACAGGTAACAACTGTTTTTTATAAATTATCTAACGGATTCAGGAAGGAGGCATCCAAATGGTAGGACTTGAAATTATGAACGCAAAGGTGCGCGAAGCCAGCGCGTTTATTCCCATTCTCAAAGCCGAAATTGCAAAGGTGATTGTCGGACAGGACTATTTGGTCGACCGACTCATTATCGGCCTGTTGGCTAATGGTCACGTCTTGATCGAAGGGGTTCCGGGCTTGGCGAAGACGCTGACGGTTCATACGCTCGCCTCGGCGATGAAAACATCCTTTCAGCGCATCCAATTCACTCCCGATCTGCTCCCCGCGGATTTGGTCGGAACGCTGATCTACAACCCGAAGGATTCCTCGTTCTTCACCAAAAAAGGGCCGGTTTTTTCACAAGTTATTTTGGCGGACGAAATCAACCGAGCGCCCGCGAAGGTGCAAAGTGCATTGCTCGAAGCCATGCAGGAGCATCAGGTGACGATTGGCGATGAAACCTTTCCTCTGCCGGAACCGTTTTTGGTGATGGCCACCGAGAACCCCATTGAACAGGAGGGGACCTATCCGCTGCCTGAAGCGCAGGTGGATCGCTTTATGTTCAAGCTGAAGATCAACTATCCATCGCGCGACGAAGAACGCCGAATTCTGGATCGGATGGCCCATACGAATACAGAGATGGATGTTCGTCCGGTGATCGATCCAGAAATGATTTTGAATGCCCGAAAAACGGTGGACGAAATTTATGTGGATGAGAAGGTCAAGGAGTACATCCTGGATATCGTCTTCGCGACGCGTGACCCGGCCAAATACAACTTAGATATGAGCGACTATCTGCGCTACGGGGCCAGCCCGCGAGCGACGCTTGCGCTCACTCTGGGTGCCCGCGCCCACGCCTTTTTGAAGGGCCGCGGCTATGTCACGCCGCAGGATGTTAAATCCATTGCGCTGGATGTGCTACGCCACCGCATCATTGTCTCCTACGAGGCGGAAGCGGAAGAGCTGACCAGCGAGGATCTAATCGAAAAAATTCTATCTGAAATTCCAGTTCCTTAGACAGTTCAACGTCACAGGTCGAAAAGTCAAACGTCCCGACTTTAGACCTTCGACCTTCAGACCTTCGACCATGAGTGAAACGAGTCATAAAGAGTTGCTGAAGAAGGTTCGCCGGATTCAGATTCAGACGAAGCACGCCGTGAACGATGTGTTCGCGGGGCAGTACCATAGTGTCTTTAAAGGCCGCGGAATGGAGTTTGACCGCGTGCGCGAGTATGTTCCTGGCGACGACATTCGCGCGATTGACTGGAATGTCACCGCCCGCACCGGGGTTCCGCATATTAAAAAGTTTGTGGAGGAGCGCGAACGAACCGTCATGTTGCTCGTCGATATCAGCGCCTCGCACACCTTTGGTTCCACGCCGCAACTCAAGCGCGATCTCGCCGCAGAAATTGCCGCAGTATTGGCATTCTCCGCCATGCAGACCGGGGATCGCGTCGGGCTGATTCTTTTCTCGGACCGGGTCGAAAAAACCATTGCCCCCCGCAAAGGCACCCCGCACATCCTGCGGCTGATCCGAGAAATCCTTTATTTCGAACCCGAAAGCCGCACAACCGACCCGGTGCCTGCGCTCGACTGGCTCAACCATACCTTGACCCGTAAAGCGGTTACCTTTTTGATCAGCGACTTTCGTTTTCCGGAAGGCTGCGAGCGCACCCTGAAAATCACGGCGCGTCATCACGATTTGATCGCTGTTCGAATTGGCGACAAGCTTGAACAGGCCTGGCCGAAAGCCGGGGTGATTCACTGGCGCGATGCCGAAACCGGGGAGGCCGCGCTGGTCGACACCTCGAACAACGCAACCCGTCAGGCACTGATGGTTTCCGAAATGGAACGACTGGAGCAACAGCGGATGGTACTGCGACGCGCAGGGATCGACCTGATTGACCTCTGCGCTGGCGAGCCCTACGAAAAGCCCCTCATTCAATTTTTCCACCGCCGGGGCAGGAGAAGATGATTTTGAAATTCGAAATTCGAAATTCGAAAAAGGTAACCCTCGTCGCTGGGCTTCTTTTGTTAAGCGGATGCGGAAAGCCGACAGAGCCACTTTCACCGAGCGGGTTCGATGCTCAAGCCGTGCTGAGTGCCGATACGCTGTATGTGGGCGACTCCGTCACGCTAACCCTGAGTGCCCGCTATCCGACGAACAGCGTGCTTCGTTTTCCAACCCTTGGAAACGGGAAAAACGTGGTGGTGCGCGACCGCAGTTCCGATCGCAAAGAGCGGGGAGGGCTGCTGGAGTCTAAAGAGGTTCTTCAGCTGACCTCCTTTCGAGTCGGCGATTGGCCTGTCTTCACGAATCCGGTGGTTTGTATTGGAGCCGATGGCTCCGAAAAGACGGCGACGCTTCCGCAGCTTATTCTGCATGTGCAAAGCACGCTGAACGAAACCAATGCAACGAAACTCTCGGACATCAAAGGACTTGTGAACCCGCCTCTGCGCATTGGGCGCATCGCTTGGGTCATGCTTCTCATCGCCGGACTCGCTTTGATCAGCGGGTTGATCACGCTCTTTTTGAGAAGACGGAAACAGGGTGAAATCGCTTTCGTGAAACCGCTTGTTCTCCCGCACATCATTGCGAAAAAAGCACTCGAAGCCCTGCGCAACGAACGCTGGATACCCGAACCGTTCTTTACCGGACTCTCGCTCATTTTGCGGACGTATCTTGAAAACCGATTCGATCTTAATGCGGCGGAACTCACCACCGAAGAACTGACCCGAACCCTAGCTCATGACCAACGGTTGGCGACCCAGGAACAGCAGATTCTACGTAGCTTTCTGACCCAAGCTGATCTTGTCAAATTCGCCCGGGCCGATGCCGCGCAAGAGGTGATGAGGTCAGCCTTTGATACCGTCGAAACCTTCGTCGAGCAAACTGCTGAATGTCCAACACCGAATAAGGAGCCGCAGAATGAAGAAGTGTAATCCTTCAAAATTCAAAATTCCCTGTTCAATATTCGATATTTTCACGGAGTGAACATGAGATTTGCCTATCCATACTTTTTAGTTTTACTGGTGTTGGTTCCGCTTTTGCTGTGGTGGCGGAGCCGCCGGCGCGGTGTAGCCATTCACTTTCCGGATGGGGCATTTCTGCGCAAGCTGCCCGTCAGCCTGAGCGTCCGGCTTCAGCCGCTATTTCCGCTCTGCTTTGCGCTGGGTCTGGTCTGTCTGGTCGTCGCGCTTGCCCGTCCGCAGCGTGGGTTGCACGAGAGCCGTGTGAATACGGAAGGGGTCGATATGGTTCTGTTACTCGACCTGTCAACCTCCATGGATACTCCGGACTTTACCCGTAATGGGCGACGCCAAACCCGCATCGACTCCGCCAAACAGGTGATCAGTGACTTTATAGAAAAACGCACCGACGATCGGGTCGGCATGGTCGCCTTCTCTGCGCTGCCGTACTCCGTTGCGCCGCTCACACTCGATCACAGCTGGCTGGTTCAGCGGATGGACGGCCTGCGCACCGGAATGCTCGAAGACGGTACCGCCATCGGCGATGCCATTGCCTCGGCGGTCAACCGCCTGCGCGACAGCGAAGCCAAAAGCCGGATCGTCGTTTTGATTACCGATGGCGAAAACAATCGCGGAAGCCTGACGCCGGAAAATGCGGCGCAAGCCGCCGCTGCGCTCGGCATCAAAATTCACACCATTGGTATGGGGGGCGGACTGCCCGTGCGACGTGGATTTTTCACGCAAGCCCCGCAACAGATCAACACCACCTCTCTGGAGAAAATCGCAGAGATCACCGAGGCAAAATTCTTCCGCGCCAAAGACATGGAAACTCTGGAATTGGTTTACGACCAAATCGACCAACTCGAAAAAACCGAGATTGAGATGCTTCAATTCACCCGCTATCAGGAAACCGCCGGTCGCTGGCTGATCGCCGCGCTACTTTTCCTGACGGTGGAAAAACTCGGGTCTCTTTCACGCTTCGGGAGGATCACCTCATGAGATTCGCGGCTCCAGAATTTTTAAACGGACTGTGGCTAATCCTTCCGCTGATCGTGCTGGGGGTTTGGATGCATCGTCGCCGCGCGGCGCGGCTCGCCGGACTGGTTTCTTCCAAGGTTTGGGAAACGGTCATCCCCGGCTACAACCCGACGCGGATTCGCCGTCGCACGACGCTTCGTCTATTGGCCTTGTTTTGCATCCTGCTCGCGCTCACCCGCCCGCAGTGGGGCTATAAAATGCAAGAGGTGAAACAGCGTGGCCTAGATATTATCGTCGTGCTCGACACCTCCAAAAGCATGCTGGCCGCCGACATCAAACCCAACCGCCTGCAACAGGCGCAATGGGCGGTTCGCGACTTTGTTCAGCATCTCAAGGGCGACCGGATTGGGCTGGTCGCCTTTGCCGGAAGTAGCTTTTTGCAATGCCCGGTAACCGTGGATTACGCGGCCTTCACCATGACCTTGAACGACCTCTACGCCGGCATCATCCCGCGCGGTGGAACCGCGATCGCCCAGGCTCTCGACACCGCAGAGAACAGCTTTGACCCAGAGTCTACTTCCGATCGCGTGATCCTCTTGATCACCGATGGGGAAGACCACGATGGCGACCCGCTGAAAATCGCGAGAAAGTTGAAAGAAAAACAGATCAAGCTTTTCTCGATTGGAGTCGGTACGGCCGCAGGGGAACTGATTCCCACCGCCGACGGTCGCGGCTATTTAAAAGATGAAAACGGGCGTGTTGTTAAAAGTGCGCTGAACGAAACATTGCTCGAAAAGTTGGCGCGCGAAACGGGAGGCTTCTACGTTCGCTCCGCGCCCGGCGACTTCGGTCTCGACCGGATTTACAAGCTCGGCATCGCGGGTCTGCAGCGCGATGAACAAGAGACCCGCTTGGCAAAAATATACGAAGAACGCTTCGGCTGGTTCGTCGCCGCCGCTCTTCTTTTTCTATTAGCCGAAGGCCTTCTCCGCGCTCCGAAAGCCGCAGTGCTTCTTTTGCTCCTGTTCTGTACGCCGCGCGCCGATGCGGCGGAAAACTGGAAGAAGGCGTATCGGGCAGGGGACTACACCAACGCGTTCCAAGGGTTGGAAAAACTAGCCGAAAAAGTTCCAGACATTGGAAATTATAATCGGGGTAACGCCCTGTACCGGATGAAAGATTTCCAAGGTTCGGAAAAAGCGTACGCCGATGCCGCCGCGCAGACCGAGGACGAGACGCTGAGGCAAAAGGCGCTCTACAACCGAGGCACGGCGCTGTTCCTCATCGCCCGCACGGAGATCCGGAGCCCCGCAGCCGTTACCAACGAGGCCTTCATCACGGCCGCCGAGGCGGTCGACTTGTTCGAGCAGGCGCTCGAACTCGACCCAACCGATGTCGCGGCGAAAATAAATTTGGAACACGCCATCCATCTGATCGTGAATGGACGGATTGGCCATGCCAAGCGCCTGATTAACGAAGCCGATCAGTTGCTCCCGCAATATCAGGCCAAGGCCGCAAAGGAAAACTACATCGCTGCAAAAAAACTGTTGGATCCGATCGTTGAAGATTTTTCTCCAGAGCAGCCCGACGTGCATGCACTCATTAGAAAAGCGGACCAATCGTTGCAAATGCTGAAAAAGGCTCTGCAACAGACCCAAGCGGAAATGGATGGAGCCAAGCGCGCAATTGACAGCTACGAATATGAAACTGCGGCCAATCTGATGCTCGCCGACAAACCGGAACGCCGCTGGGCATTTGATCTAGATGAGAAACTCGCACAGGAATTTCAAGAACTGATCCAAAACAACCAAAAGATCATCCAAATTATTTATCCGTCAAGCCAGCCCAGTCAAGCCGCCTCGCCCAACCCCGCAACCCGGCTTACACCATGAAAAAAACCTTCTCCATTCTAATTTTCGTCCTGCTCTGTGGAACGGCTTCAGCGCAGACCGCCCGTCAGGTATTTAATCCGGCGGCCCGTGAATACATCCATGGCAACACCGCCGCCGCCAGCAATCTGGTCGAGCGGGCGCTGATTAAATTTCCGGATGACGAAAAACTGCTTAAATTGAAAAAGCTGATTGAAGAACAACAGAAGCAGAAAGATCAGCAGGACCAGAGCGACTCAAAGGATCAAAACAAAGATCAGCAAAAGCAGGACCAAAAGGATCAGCAAGATCAGGACAAGCAGAAGCAGGATCAACAGAACCAAGATCAGCCGTCGCAAGACCAACAACAGGAATCGTCCAACCCTCGGCAGGCCGGGGCGATGAGTGAGGAGGAGGCGCAGCAACTGCTTGACGCGATGAAGCAAAACGAAAAAGATCAGCGCGCAAATTTACGCCCTTATCTCGGGCAACCCGTTCGGGTGAACAAGGACTGGTAATGAGAAAAACATTGAAACTAAAAATTAGAAATTTGAAATGGGGACTTCTCGCTTGGGCGATTGCATTTCACGCCATTGCGCTTGATGTGAAAATGACGGTCAATCCGCCCCTGATTTCAATGGGCGAATCTGCGCAGGTCCGCATCGAGGTGCGGGATGCGAAGAGGCCGCAACCGCCTGTTCTCCCCAAGGTTCCCGGCCTCACATTTTCCGCCGCAGGACAATCAACCCAGCACTCATGGGTTAATGGGAAGTCGGACAGCTACACAACATTCACGTTCACGGCCTATCCTCAGAAAACCGGCGAGTTTTCGATTGGTCCGTTCATCTATACCGTCGGCAAAGAGACCCAAACCCTCCAGGGGCAACTAAAGGTCGTTGCCACCTCGGGCGATGCCGCCCAGCCGCAAAGCTGGAGCGATCTGGTTTTCGCAAAACTGGAATCCTCTAAAAATAACGTCTATGTGCAGGAACCGTTCACGCTGACCCTTGCAGTCTATTCGCGGCCGGGGCTTCAACTGGCGGGAAATATTGGTTTGCAGGGGATGCCTGAAACGGGTCTTTCTGATCTGAAATGGAAGGAACTCACCCAAACTCAGGAGCGGGTGGACGGGAGTCTTTACGATGTGCAAATGTATCGAACCACCGTCCGTACAATGGGATCGGGTCGGTTTGAGTTTGAGCCCACGGTGACGGTGCAGGTCGTTCAGCCTCAGCAACAACAGCGCCGCGATCCTTTCGGCTCCTTTTTCAATCAGCGACAGACCCGTCCAGTTGAACTCTCCGTTGAAAAAACAACCGTTTCGGTTCAGCCGCTTCCAACCCTTGGAAAACCTGCCGGATTCAGTGGCGCCGTTGGAAGTTTTCAGTTCGGTGTCACCGCTCAGCCGCTGGAGGTGCATCCGGGCGACCCCATCACGGTCACGATGACTCTGATTGGAAATGGAAATTTTGAACGCGTGATGCCGCCCGCACTTTCTACCCACGACGATTTCCGTCTGTTTGGCGATGCCGTTCGCCAGCAGAGGAATAATGGCGTGCGGTTTGAGCAGGTCATTTCTCCGGCGAATGCAGAGGTCACAATCATTCCACCCATCGTCTTCTCCTATTTTGATACGCAATCCGGGAAATACCAAACGGTGGAAAGCCGGGCCATCCCGATTTCTGTCACGGGGTCGTCCAACGATACGGCCCAGCTTTTCGCCGCCAGAGAAACCATTACGCAGCCCAATCTTCCCTTTGTGGCAGAGAGCGACGTGCAACGCGCCGTCGGCTTCATGACACTCGCATGGCGGTCCGTCCGCCCTTGGCTCTGGATTCTCCCGACGGTACTCGGGGTTGGACTGGCTCTGTTTTTTGCACAAAAGTTTTACCATTGGCGTCGGAAAGACGTGGCGTGGCTCCGTCGCCAAAACGCCCCGAAGGCGGCGCGAAAGGCTTTGAAAAAGGCAACCCTAGCTCGCAAAAACGACGAACCAGCTGCGTTTTATGACGCAATGGGAAATGCCCTGACGGATTACTTTGGAAATCGACTAAACCTTGCGCCGGGCGAAGTAACCGCACCCGTCGTTTTGAAGATGCTTCAGGGCTCCGGATTGCCATCCGACACGCTCACTCGTTTAAACGAGCTTTTTGAGCGGGTCGAGGTCGAACGCTATTCTCACGGCAACACTCCGGCTTCTGATAAAGATACAGAAGAGCAGCAACGATTTTTGATTCAGACACTGAAACGCTGTCAAAACATTCGATAACTGGGAACTCATCATTTCTTGCAGGATCGTTTTCCTGTCGATCTGCGGGGGTATTTCCTTGCGGTTGTTGTCATATTTCGCATATAGTCCCGTTCTTCAACAGAGGAGGGCTCAGATGAATCATGAAATCATGACGATTGAAGAGGTGGCGACGTATCTTCGGGTATCGGAACGAACGGTCTATGACTGGGCGCAGAAGGGGCAGCTTCCTTGCGGAAAGCTGGGAACCACCTGGCGTTTTAAGCGAAGCGACATCGAAAGCTGGGTCAACCGTCAGCTCGGGACTCCCTCCGCGCCTGTTCCGCAGGCAAATGGATTGCTTTCAAAAATTCTTACGCCGGATCGCGTAGTTTTCCTGGAGGGTTCCAGTAAAGAAAACGCTCTCAAAACACTTTGTGCCGCACTGGCCACATCCCCGATGGTTCCCGATGAAGCAGAGCTCTCGAAGGCCATTTTCCGGCGCGAGGAGCTGATGAGCACGGGGATTGGTTTTGGGATTGGCGTGCCGCATGTGCGGTTGCCTTCCGTGGCGGACATTGTGATGGCGCTTGGAATTGCCCGCAAACCGTTGGCCGATTATCAATCCCTCGACGAGGTGCCGGTTCAAATCGTCTGCATGGTTGCAGCGGGGGCGAATCAGCATCCAGAATATATTCGAACCCTTTCGGTGCTGAGTTCCCGTTTGAAAGGGGACTCGGTTCGCACCGAACTCATTGCTGCTCCGGATGCCGGATCTGCGTTTAAACTGTTTACAGCTGAGATGGCCTAGAGCCAGAGGTTGAGTTATGCATGATGTACATTTGGGTATTCTAGCGGTTCTTGGGATTTGTGTGGCCGGCGGCGTGGTCGGCGCGTGGATTTTTCAGAAGATGAAGGTCCCGCAGGTGGTGGGCTACATCGTCGTCGGCGTGTTGATCGGTGACACCGGGTTTGGGCTGCTTCATCCAGCGGATATTGAGGCGCTGGGGTCGTTTAATAATTTTGCACTCGGGCTGATCGGGTTTCTGGTGGGAGGAGAGCTGAGCGGCAGTATTTTTAAGAAATACGGAAAACAATTTACCGCGATTCTTCTCGGGGAAGGGCTGGCCGCATTTACATTGGTGGGCGTGGCCTCCACGATCATCGTTAATCTGGTGGTTCACGACTGGGTCACATCCATTGCCGCCGGGGTGGTGTTCGGTGCGATTGCTTCGGCAACGGATCCCGCTTCAACCATCGATGTGCTGTGGGAATACCGCTCGGCCGGGGTGCTCTCTACCGCGATTGTGGCGATTGTGGCGCTCGACGATGCGCTGGCGATGACGCTGTATGGTCTGGGAACCAGTGTGGCCACCATTCTGACACAAAGCGGGGGCGATTCAATCGGGGTGTCGTTGATGCATACGGGAATTGAACTCGGCGGAGCGATTCTGCTCGGAGTGGTTGGCGGGTTTATTCTCAATGCAATGATGCACTATATGCCGCAAACGGAGAAACGGCTTGGAATCTCAATTGGCATTCTCCTTCTCTGTATCGGCCTGTGCGTTGCCTTTGATATGGATGTTATCCTCGCCACGATGGCGGTGGGAATTGTGCTCATCAATCAGGCTCCCAAACGAAGTAAAAAACTGTTTGAGACGGTCCGTTCCTTTTCGACGCCCATCTATATTATCTTTTTTGTACTCGTCGGTGCGCGGCTTTCGCTGGGAAGTATGCCCGCCTGGCTGTGGGGACTCGTCGCGGTTTATGTGCTGATGCGCAGTCTCGGAAAATGGATCGGTGCGTACTGGGGCGCTCGAATTTCTAAGGCGGAGAAGCCGGTCCGAAATTACCTGGGCATGGCGATTTTTGCGCAGGGCGGTGTGGCCGTTGGTTTGTCCATTGTGGCCAGTCACAATCTTCAGCATATTCAGGTCACCCCTGAAATGAGTCTGGGCGACATGATTATTTTCACGGTAACGGCGACGACTCTTTGTGTGCAGTTGATTGGCCCCGCTTTTGCCAAACTGGCGATCAAAAAGGCCGGAGAGATTGGCCGGAATGTGACCGAAGAGGATGTGATGGCCGAGTGGAGTGTGCGCGACGTGGTAAATGCCGATATTATTCCGCTCCAGGAGGGCACTCCGCTCAATGTCGTCGTCCAGGAATTTTCGGAGCAGGACACGTTTGTCTATCCGGTGGTTTCCAAGGATGGGAAAATCATCGGTGTGCTGACGTTCGATTTGCTCAAAGAACTTTTGGTGGACCGGGATAGCTGGCAATGGATGCTGGTCGGGGATGTCATGCAACCGGTTCAGGAGCATCTCTTGGCGGAAACCAACCTGGCTGAGGCGATGGTTGACATGCAAAACATGCAGGCCGAAGCCTTGCCCGTGATCGAAAGCACAGAGAGCGAAACGCTCCTCGGGGTTCTCGACCTGCGTGCCGCACGCCGCATGGTGGGCACCGAACTTCTTCGCCGACAGACCGCCGTTGCGTAGTACGATGTAAGATGAAAATACGATCCATATCTTTAGTTGCTTTGCCTGTGCTTCTTATCGGCGGGCTGGTTCTCTCGTGTGCGGTTTTCTCGCATGCAGAACGGGGCGCCGATCACCAGCCCTTGGTGGGGGAAGAGGTGGAAGAGCTGCTAACCGAGAACCTGGAAGAGGAATGTTTCCGGAGCCGATCGAATACGATCGGGAGTCTATTGTTCTTGTCCGAGGAGAGACGTTTCTCCGTCCAGTCGCTCTTTACGACTTGCGACGCTTCTGCGGTCAATTACTCAGTGGCTCGTTTTTCGGTTCAGACAATACCACTGCGTATTTGATCTGAAACAGTGCACATCAAACTGCAGAATGTCTTAGAGCACTTTTCTGTATTTTCTACAGCCCAAATGGGCTGGCTATTAATTAATTTAAAACCAAAAGGTTCCCATGAAATCAAATTTAGAAACAACCCTCGTGAAGGATATCTCGCGTCTCATTAATTCATCCTGTCTGCAGGCAGATGCCGACACTTCACTCGAAGCGCTCGCCGAGATGCTCTGCACCTCGGATCGCTATAAAGTCTATCTAACCCGTAAATCGGGTCAGCTGTGTGGAGTCATCCAGGCGAAGCACATCGCCATGGAAATCCTCAACCTCTCGACACGCAAAGAGGATGCAGAAGAGATGCTTCCCGCCATTGCCTATGTGCTGAATTATCGCCATGCCATGGATTTAGCCGAGACAGTGGTTAGTGTTCAGCCTGATTGTCCCTTGAAAAAGGTGTTGGAGTTGATGAACAACAACAGTATCCGGGAGATCGCTGTCGTGGATTCTGAAGGGCATCTGTTGGGGACGCTGGAGGCCAAGCATATTCTTTCGCATTACCTACACGAAAAAGCAGAAATGAGTTTATAGCGGAGGGGCGAGCATGAAGGTGTTGAACTACACGAGCGGCCGGCCTCCTGGCAGGCTTTACTCCTTTTGGTTCGACACCTGTAAATAGAGTGTGGCTAGATGACTCCGGTTTTTTAAAAGCAGGGAATCAAGAGGAGACAGGACGATGAAATTACTGGATGTTTTACGAACTGAATGCGTTCGCGCAAACGTGGAATGCGCAACTCGCGCCGATGTATTGGCCGCGATTGCCAAACTGGCCAAACAATCGCCCCTGTTAGCGAGCACCAGTGAGGCGGAGCTGCTCAAGGCCCTGAGGGAACGCGAGGAACTGAGCTCAACCGGGTTCGGGGATGAGATTGCCATTCCTCATTGTCGTCTGGAGAATGTAACCGACTTTGTGGTTGGGATGCTGAGTGTTCCCGCTGGCGTGGAGTTCGCCGCCATGGACGATCAGCCAGTAAAATTATTTGTTTTCATTATTGCTCCGGCCAACAGCTCGAACGATCACATCAAAATCTTATCGGGCATTTCGCAGGTGCTGACGGTTTCAGAGAATGTGGCTGAGATGCTCGCGGCACCGACCGCAGAAGTCCTCGCTGAAAACTTCCTGCGCCACGTTCGCGACGAGGCCGATCCCAAACAGCACGACACAAAGAACCTGTTCCGGATTCAGATCCAGAATGAAGAGCTGTTTCATGAAGTCCTCCAGGTTTTTGAGGGATTCCAGGCGACGACCGTGATGGTTTCCGAATCGGAGCCCGCGGCCAACTATCTGCAAAAGATGCCGCTCTTTGCCGGGTTCTGGAACGATAAGTCATCTGATTTTTGCAAGGTCATCCTTGCGAATGTCGATAAACAAGATACGAACGAAACGATTCGTCGCATCGAGCAGCACACGGGTTCGCTCGATGAGCGAAACGATATCCTGCTCACCGTTCAAGAGCTCTTCTACTGCGCAGGCAGCCTAAACATTTAAGATTGCCGATTGCCGAATGTCGATTGGTTAGCTGAATGCTTCGGCTTTTAAATCGGAAATCAGAAGTCAGAAATCGGCAATATATGATCAACGCGGTTGACGTTGCTTCATGAGAGAGCGTTCGATGACGAAAATTTTGAGAGAAAGAAAATTCTATGTCTGTACCTGCAATTGAACACGCGGCGGAAGCTTCTGCCGGACTGCCCATGCTTTTCACCCTCGTCGGTGCGATGCTGATCGTCTGTTTCTATGCCGGCAAGCTGATCAAAAAAACCTCTCTGCCATCGTTGATCGGCTACATGCTCGTTGGCGCGCTTTTCGGCCCGTCGTTTAAGCACTTCGGAATGGAAGTGTTTACCGAGTCCATTCAGAACAGTCTCTCGTTTATCACGCAAGTGGCGCTCGGGTTTGTGGCCTTTAGTATTGGCTCTGAACTCAGCATGAAATCGCTCAAACGCCTCGGTAACGGAATCGTTTGGATTATCTTCTCTGAATCGTTCGCGGCCTTTTTCGTCGTGACCGGACTGATCTATGCCGTGACACGTGACCTGCCGATGGCGCTGATCTTTGGTTCGATGGCGCCCGCCAGTGCGCCCGCCGGAACCGTTGCGATCATTCAAGAGTATAAGGCGAAGGGAAGTCTCACGCAGGCGCTCTACGCGGTTGTCGGGTTCGATGACGGCCTCGCTATCATTATCTTTGGATTTTCTGCCGCCATTGCAAAAAGCCTGTTGATGGCCGAAACGCCGGGGCACGTCTCCGAAGGCTTCTTCCAAATGCTCAAAGCGCCCACGCTGGAGATTGTTCTGAGTATTGTCGTCGGTACCGTGCTCGGATTTATTTTTTGCCAACTGGTTCGCTTTATCAAAAATTCGCGCGACATGCTCATCATCGTCTTCGGTGTGGTCATGCTCGGGACGGGCTTGTCGATGATGTGGCATCTGTCGCTTATTCTCACCAACATGGTTATCGGCTTCGTATTGATCAATACCCGCCGCGAAGCGCTGGTTCATAAAGTCACCGCGCCGCTACTCGAAATCATGCCGCTCA
>CAYYYX010000042.1:13592-21675 GCA_964476065.1 uncultured Verrucomicrobiota bacterium
ACCGCCAATACGCTCGTGTATGTCCGCGATCGCGGAATCGTTTTGCGCGAGCCGTCGGTGGTGGCTGTGCAAGCGGGGACGAATCGCGTATTGGCCGTCGGGGATGAGGCCAAACGGATGCTGGGCCGTACGCCGGGCAGCATTGTTGCCATCCGCCCTCTAAAGGCAGGGGTGATTGCAGATTTTGAAATTACCGAAGCGATGCTTCGATATTTTATGCAGAAAGCACACAACCGTAAGCGCATGGTGCGCCCCCGTGTTGTGATTGCGGTACCCAGTGGTATCACAGAAGTGGAAAAGCGCGCGGTGAAGGATTCCGCAATGCATGCGGGCGCGCGCGATGTTTTTTTAATTGAAGAACCGATGGCTGCTGCGATCGGTGTTGGACTGCCGGTTCAGGAACCGGCCGGCAATATGATTGTCGATGTCGGCGGAGGAACCACGGAAGTGGCACTGATTTCTCTGGCGGGTATTGTCTACAGTCGCAGCGTACGCGTCGGAGGAGACGAAATGGACGAGGCAATCGTCCAGTATCTGAAACGGGAATATAATTTGCTCATTGGAGAACGGACCGCAGAAGAAGTGAAGATTACAATTGGTTCGGCCATTCCGACGGGTGAAGAGATTACGATGGAAGTGAAGGGTCGCGACCAGGTCGCTGGCCTTCCGAAAACACTACAGATCAGTTCAGAAGAGGTTCGCGGTGCACTCAAAGAGCCCGTGGCTGCAATTGTGGATGCGGTTCGTATTACGCTCGATCGTTGCTTGCCTGAACTCTCTGCCGACCTCGTGGATCGGGGCATGGTTCTCGCCGGTGGCGGGGCGCTGTTGCGCGGTCTGGATAGGCACCTTGCTGAAAACACCGGCTTGCCGGTGCATGTGGCCGACGATCCGCTGAGCGCGGTGGCCGAAGGCACCGGTGTGGTTCTGCACGAGATCAACTTCCTTCGCAAACTTTCCGAAGCCCGCGCGCGCTAGTCGCGCCGGAGCCTTCCGTTTCAGATTCGTTCCTCCGGGTTCCAGAAGGACCGGAACGGGTCTATGTTTAGAGAGAAAATAATTTGGAAATGGGGAGCCGCCGCCGTGGCGCTGCTGCTTCTCTTTAGCTTACCGGGCGGTTGTACCGCCCGCGTCAAAGGTGTTTTTAAGAACCTTCTCATACCGGTTCAGGGATTTTTCCTTCGAAGCGGAAGCAGTCTAAAGGCAGGGCTCGACAGTGTGCGCGGCTTTGGCGGACTGGCTGAAGAAAACCATCGCCTGAATCAGGGCATCGTTTCGCTGCAAACCAAAAATCGGTTGAACGAAAATCTGGCCGCTGAAAATCTTCGCTTGCGGACATTGCTTGAATTTCGAAATCAGCAGTCCATTGAGCTGATTCCTGCGCAGGTGGTGACACGAAGTATTAGTGGTTGGTGGCAAAGCGTTGGACTCGGGAAGGGGTTGAGATCCGGGATTCAACCCAACCGGGCGGTGATTTCTCCTGACGGGCTCGTTGGGCGAACCGCTGACGTCTCGGCCTGGACCGCGGATGTTCTGCTGGTTTCCGATCCGGCCTGCAAAGTTTCTGCCCGCATCAGCCGAACCGGCTCGTTCGGCCTGGTGGTGGGCCGCGGCGTGAATCTGAAAGGACACCCGGTCGCCCGAATGCAGTTTATCCACAAAGATACGCCCGTGCGGGTAGGCGACGAGGTGGTCACCTCCGGGCTGGGCGGAATTTTCCCTCGCGATATTTTAATCGGGCGAATTGAAGAAATTCATATCGAAGAAACAGGTCTCTACCAAGTGGCCGATGTTCTCCCGCAGGCTGTGATTAATCTGACCGATGTCGTTTTTGTGACGACCCCCGACGGCGGAAGCAACGCGAAGACGGACGGTGCCGAATGAGCAGTCTTCTCATCATCTTGCTTCTGCTGATTGGCGCTTCGCTGCAAACCCTTTTAGCCGCGCCCGTTGTTCTGGGGTTAGCGGGCGGGCCCATTTTATTGGGTCTGACCCTTTGCATTGCGCTCCGGATCGATCGGCCGCGCGCTTTGCTTACCGGTCTTCTGGCGGGGGTGCTGCATGATGCCTTCTGCCCCGCGCCCCTCGGCGTTTCGATTCCATTTTTCCTGTTGATTGCTTTAGGCGTACACGCTCTTCGTGAGGAGGTCTTTGGCGACCAAATCATCACCTATGCCGTACTCGGTCTTTTGGGCGCATTGTCAAAAACACTCTACTTCACCCTTGTTTTATCGGTGGCGGGTTTGCGGCCGTTCGGCATAGCCCCGTTGGCCGTTCATCTGCTTGGAAACGGCCTTCTCGGACTCGTTGCAACGCCGCTCATTTTCTTGCTGATTTCCCGGCTCCCGAGCGGGCGGGTCTTTCGTCAGCGCAGGTGGATCGCATGATGAAAATCCGCCGCACAGAGAATTCGTCCGCACTGCGTATCTACGGGGTGCTCCTCCTAATGGGCGTGGGCTTCCTGTTGCTCGCGGGCACGTTATGGCGGCTGCAGGTGGCCAACGTTTCCCAATTTGAAGATCGTCAGAAACTTCAGAGTTTGCGCCGGGTTCGACTCCCCGGCATTCGCGGGAAAATTTACGATCGCAACGGACTGTGTCTGGCTGATAATCGCCCGACCTATTCCATTGCTCTTTTCCCCGAGGAAATCCGTTGCGCGGGATCCTTTTCAAAAACAATTGATCGGGCGGTCGACGTCATGGACGCCGTTGCCAAAATGACCGGACTGACTCCTGTGTTGAGCCGTGACGATATCAAAAAACATATCAACTGGTATCGTCCGCTCCCCCTGATTTTGTGGCGGGATATCAGCCCGCAAGCCATGGCTCGGTTGGCGGAGCAGGGGGTCTCTTTGTCCAGTGTGGATATTTACACGCAGGCCACTCGAAACTATCCTTACAGTCCATACACGTCCCATCTGCTCGGCTATGTTGGCGAACTCGACCCAGACTCTTCGGGCGAGGAACGCTCCGACTACGACCTTCCGGAAATGACGGGCCGGGCGGGCTTCGAAAAACTCTTCGACCCGTTTTTGCGCGGTAAAGCCGGTGTCAAGTTGGTTCAAGTGGACGTCGGAATCTATCATCATGGAGAGCTGGCGCGTCGCGCGCCCTCCGCGGGCGGCGACCTTCAACTTACCCTGGACATGGAAGTTCAACTCCTGGCGCATCAGGCTCTCTCCACCAATCGCGGAGCGGTCGTAGTGCTGGATCCCAATAATGGCGATGTGCTCGCCATGCTCAGCGGGCCCGGCTACGACGCCAATCTGTTTGTCCCAAAACTTCGTTCCAAAGATTGGAACCGGATTCGAAATAACCCAGACAAGCCGCTACTCAACCGCGCCGTGGCCGGTGTTTATTCTCCGGGCAGCACCTTCAAGCCGCTCACAGGGCTTGCCGCATCCACGGTCGATCCCGCCGCCATCTATGCGGTTTATGATAGCCCCGCAACGTTTCAGGTTGGGCGTAGAATCATCCGCACGCGCGGCCACGGAAAAGTCAATATGCGGGAGGCTCTGGAACATTCAGCCAATGTATACTTTTTTAAAACCGCTCTTGAACACGGCTGGGAATCCATTGTTGAACAAGCACTGGCTGTCGGGCTGGGTCGCAAAACCGGTGTCGAAGTCGATTTTGAACGAAGCGGACTGGTTCCTGACGCTGACTGGCAACAGAAAACCGGCCAGGGCGGCTGGACGGACGGCGACACCTGCAACCTGGCCATCGGGCAGGGTTTCCTCGCCACAACGCCTTTGCAAATGGCCATGCTAACCGCCACCATCGCCAACGGCGGAACCCTGTATCGCCCGCGACTCCTGCAAGCTTATCGTGAACCTACTGCCGAGTTTTATACGCCCGCACCGGGGCGGCGCGTGGGGAAAATGAGCTGGTCAGAGGAAGCACTCCATGTCGTGCGTGGCGGAATGCACGATGTCATCATGAACAAAAAAGGAACGGGCCGCAAAGCCGCGGTCAAGGGCCTTACGTTTGCGGGGAAAACCGGCACCGCAGAATACGGCATCAAAAGTGAAGGAAAAAAACATACGTGGATGATCGCCTTCGCTCCGTTTAATGATCCGCAATACGCCGTAGCCTTTTTGATTGAAGACGGGGTTTCCGGAGGGTCGACCGTTGGGCCTCGGATGAAAATTCTGATGCAGGGCCTTTTCGAAAAGATGAAAAGAGAGAGCGGAGATCAGAGGTCGGAAGTCAGAGATCAGGGGTCAAAAGTCAAGGTAGCCGGGTTTTCTTCTCAAGTTTCAAATTTAAAATTTAAAATTTTCACCTCCCCCGGAGGTGTTTCATGATTCAACGAATCCGCCGTTTTGACTGGACGATATTTGGCACCATTCTTGTGCTTCTGGTGCTCAGCTTCCTGTTTATCTATAGCGCGGGCTATCAAACCGGTGAAGGGGCCGGCCGCGGACTGCTTAGCCGTCAAATTGTGTGGGTGACCATTGGTCTGGGGTGCTACGCGGTCGCCGCCGCATTCGATTACCGCAAACTGAAAACCATTCACTGGTGGGTTTATGCGGCAGCCATTCTAGGGCTCTTGCTGGTTTTTCTTTTCCCGGAAAAAAATGGTTCACACCGCTGGATCCCGATGCCCGGTTTTGATTTGCAACCCTCGGAGTTCGCAAAGCTGGCCGTGGTGCTGACTCTGGCCGGATGGCTGGGGAACCCCTCTACATATGTGGATGAACTTCCAACCTTTGGAAAAACCCTTCTGCTGGTGGCGATTCCATTTCTATTGATTTTTGTCGAACCGGATTTGGGAACCGCCATGGTTTTGCTTCCCGTCACTCTAGTCGTTCTCTTCTGCGCAGGCGTTCCCGTTCGTCCGATTTTGTTCCTGATCGGGGCAGGGGGACTGGTTCTGCTGGTGATTGTTGTCTGGTTGCGCTTTTTCCCCGACTCATTCCCGATTTTGGCCGATTACCAGAAAAACCGGATTCTGGTCTACCTGAACGTGGTTCAGGATCCTCTCGGTGCCGGATGGAATAAACTTCAGTCTCAGATTGCAGTGGGGTCTGGCGGATGGCTCGGAAAAGGATATCTTCAGGGAACCCAGAATATTCTCGGTTTTCTCCCAAGAACCGTCGCTCCGACCGACTTCATCTATTCCGTCGTGGCGGAGGAAACCGGCTTTGTGGGTAGCAGCTGCTTGCTGGTTCTCTATTCTGCAATCGTCGTGCGCTGCATGCGCACCGCCGTGAAGGCGCAAGAACTCTTCGGTCGCCTGCTGGCGGCAGGGGTCGGCGCTCTTATTTTCACACATGTATTTATCAATATCGCGATGACAGTGGGTCTCATGCCCATCACGGGACTTCCCCTCCCGCTGATGAGTTATGGCGGTTCGTTCATGGTAACCACCATGGCCGCGCTCGGACTTGTACAAAGCGTCTACCTGCGTCGTCGTATTTAAAAAAAAGAAAGGAGCAATAAACATGCTCAATCCAATCAAAGGAAAATCGAAACAAAACGTTCGAAAGAATAAAGAAATTCTCATCAACATTGAACCGCTCGAAACCCGCGTGGTCGTGTTGGATAATGGCAAACTAGACAACTTCCACATTGAACGCGCCGACGACAACCGAATTGTCGGAAGCATATTTAAAGGAAAAATCCAAAACCTCGAAGACGGCCTGCAGGCTGCCTTCGTGGACATCGGCATGAAGAAGAATGCCTTCATTCATTACTGGGATATGATTCCTGAAGATGCGGTTCGCCTCTCCCAGCAAGAGGGTGGAAATCGTCGCGGCGGAGTAGGGCGCCGACGCAAATTCTCACCCGGCGAAATGTCGAAGAAATTCCCGGTTGGCTCTGAGATCATCATCCAGGTCACCAAAGATGCCATTGGAACCAAAGGTCCGCGCGTGAGTGCCAACCTCAGCGTGCCGGGTCGCTATCTGGTCATGATGCCGGGTATGGGCCTCAAAGGCATTTCCAAAAAGATCGGCGATACCAAAGAGCGTAACCGTCTCAAGAAAATTTTGGCACGGCTGCCCATCCCAAAAGATGTCGGCATCATCGTTCGCACCGCGGGTTCCGGCACTCGGAAAACCAGCTTTGTCCGCGATGCGCGCACTCTGCTCGAAATCTGGAAAGAAATCGACGACGGGATGAAAAACAAGCCTGCGCCGTGTTGTCTGCACAGCGAACCCGGTTTGGCCGAGCGTGTCGTGCGTGACCATCTCACCGAAGATATCGATCGCGTCTATCTCGATGACAAAGAGACCTATGAAAGAGTCCGGAACATGATCGCGAAATACTCCCGCCGCTCGCGTAGCTGGCTGCAGATGTACGCCGGTGAGGATCCAATGTTTGACCATTTCGACGTCGAAAAGAAAATCGAATCCATTTTCCGGCGCAAAGTGTGGCTCAAGTCGGGTGCGTATCTCATCTTCGACGAAACCGAGGCGCTCGTGGCGGTGGATGTGAACACCGGCCGGCACAAAGGCGGTAGAAATGCCGACGAATCGATTCTCGCGGTGAACGTTGAGTCGGCTGAAGAGGTGGCTCGTCAGATGCGCCTGCGTAACATTGGCGGATTGCTTGTGCTCGACTTCATCGACATGAAAACCAAACGCGACCAGAACCTGGTTTATAAAACGCTGCGCGACGCATTGCGTAAAGATAAGGCCCGCACCAACGTGCTTCCCATCTCGCAACTTGGATTGCTGGAAATGACCCGTCAGCGCTTCGAGGAAAGCGTCTACACCTCCACCTATGAGGAATGTGGATATTGTGGTGGCCGCGGCCGCGTGAAATCTCCGCTCACCATGAGCGTTGAGCTTCAGCGTCGGCTCTCTGCCGCACTGCGCAAAAACAAAGGGGCGCACTCCATGAAAATCACCGTCAACCCCAACGTGCTCGAACGCTTGCGGAAGGAAGACGAACAGACGCTCATCGACATGGAGAAAAAATTCCATGGACATCTCACCTTTGTTGCCGATGGCCACTTCCACATGGAAGAGTTCACCATCACCAACGAAGAAACCAACCGCGTCATTTACGCCAGTAGCGACACCGAAAAAACCGAGAAATAGATTCCTGTAATAGGAAGGGAAGGGGCGCTCCAAACGGAGCGCCTTTTTTTTGGGTCTTCCGCAGAATCTGTGGGTGATTTTTTGAATTCATGGGAAAGAATGAGCCTTTTAGAACCCACCCCGGCCTTCCACCTTCGCCAAGGCTCCGGCGGACAAGCCGGCCACCCCTCCCGCGGAGGGGACTGAAAAACATGGAGGAACGATCCCCTCCTTAGAGGGGTGCCGCCTGTCCTGAGCTTGTCGAAGGGGAACGGCGGGGTGGGTTCTCCTTCTTCGGCCGTTTTGCAAACCTGAGAAAAGAGGCTTTTTTTTGATCACTCAGAGAGCCTTTGCCACAAAGTCTCAATCTGACAGATGGCATAGCGCTTGACACAAGCAAGGCCTTTTGTTACAGTTGTGACAATTAGGAGATCGTATGAGTGCTACAGCTACAATTAGACTGCCAGAGGCAATTATTAATAGGGCCCGTATTATCGGGAAGGTTGAACACCGGAAACCCGCACAACAGATTGAGTATTGGATCGATCTGGCCCAATGCGCAATGGATAATCCCGATCTTTCGATTCTTGAGATCAAGGAGACGCTGCAAGCCATGGCGGAAGCAGAGGCGGGGGATGTGTCGGAATATGCGTTTGGATAATGATGAAGAAAATCATCCAGACTAAGACATTTAAGCGAGCCCTGAAAAAAGCTCACCCGAATGAAAAGAAGTCAATTGACCGGGTTGTCCGGAAAATTATGGCATCTCCGGAAAAGGGAGATGCGAAGAAGGGCGATTTGTCGGGAGCGTTTACACAAACCTTCAATACGCACGGGACGCAATTCAGGCTCATGTATCAGTTTGATGAACAAACGTTAACCTTGCTTCGATTCGGGTCGCGAGAGAATTTCTACGGATAAGTCCGAACCTCCGTCTTTTCTTTTGTATAAAACCAGTTCTGTGTTTTTCTGCGTCATTTTTGTGCTCCTTGTGGCTATTCCCCAAGCGGGGTATCAATTTAACGCAAGTTGAGGTTTGATCACCCCAAGATGTTG
>CAYYYX010000043.1:0-13338 GCA_964476065.1 uncultured Verrucomicrobiota bacterium
TAAGCCCCTGTCCCAGTCGTTCGCATCCTTCCCATAGGATCGGAAGCAACCAGCAGAGGAAAAGCGCGAGCAGTTGAAGCGCAATCCAGAGCATCTGCGCGAGAAACACCACGATGACGACGACGGCCTGCACGGCGAAAACTGCCAGGGCAGAGACCGGAAGACGGAGAACAGAGGTCGGAAGACGGAGGATGGAAGACAAACGCCCTGAAAGCTTCTGTAGAAACTTCTGTTTTCGACCACAAAAAAGCACCTTATTTCACAAGGTTTCACTTCCTCTTGCACTCGTCGCAAAATCGTGTATTATTCTCGTGGTTAAGCAGATAGGGAAACAATCTGCAACACAACATTGATTGGTAGAGAGTCTGGGAACAGATTCACACGGTAGAAGTCACAGGTTCGAATCCTGTAACGCCCACCATTCCAAACCACAAAAAACCGCCCGGCCTTTCGGTCGAGCGGTTTTCTATTTTCCAACCGTTCGAATCAATTACTTGATTTTGAACTTCTTAGAAATAGCGGATTCGGCTTCCATCCAATAGTCGGTGGCACCCTTTTTGTTGCCATCGTTCTGCGCAGCAAAATATGATGCTTCCGTAACCATCGAATAAAACTTCTCTTTGGTGACGGTTTTCTTAGCCGCTTTCTTGGCGACTTTCTTTGCCGCGACCTTTTTGGCCGGCTTACCCGCCGTAGCCTTGGCAGAGGCGGGAGCTTTTTTAGCAACTGCTTTCTTAGCGACTTTCTTTGCCGGCTTGCCCGCCGTAGCCTTGGCAGAGGCGGGTGCTTTTTTAGCAACCGCTTTTTTCGTCACTTTCTTCGCGGCAACCTTTTTTACTGTTTTTTTAACCGCTACTTTTTTCGCGGCGGCCTTCTTTGCTGTTTTTTTTGCAGCCATAATATTCTCCCCATTTTATTTCTAAACAAATCTTCAGCGGTCTCCCGTTGTGTTCTGGATAAATGTAATTCCATGCGTTTTTAAATCAAACTTTATATCCCGTTATTTAATCTCTCCCAACCCACCGAAACCGGAACCTAATAAAGAGTTCAGCGCAAAGGCGCAGAGAAATCAAAGGATCGCAAAGGTGACTCTACGAAACTTTGCGCACTCAGCGTCTTTGCGTTAAATAAAAATCTGATGGGCATTGAGAATAGAGATACCAAAAGGCGCTTTAACTGCCCTCTGAAATATGATTCCATCCGGCCTGCTTTTTTAAGGAAATAAACGACATGAAAAACGAAATTCAACTGATCGAAAAACAACTCTCTAACTGGTGCGCCGAAACCTTCGCCACCTGCTTCCCCGACGCGGATCTTTCCGACATCCATCTCGGTGTTAACGCCAGCCGCAACGAACAGTTCGGCGACTACCAATGCGACGCCGCCATGAAGCTCGCCAAAGTTCTTGGCAACAACCCGCGCGCGATCGGTCAGCAGTTTGTCGACAGCGCCACCCTACCCAACCTTGTTGAGAAAATTGAAATCGCCGGCCCCGGCTTCATCAACATTTATTTGAAAAACGAAGGACTCGCCGACCAACTCACCGCGATGATTGCCGACGGCAAACTCGGCCTTCCAAACACTGGAAAAAACAAAACGGTCATCATCGACTACTCCAGTCCCAACGTCGCCAAACCGATGCACATTGGCCACATCCGCTCCACCGTCATCGGCAACTCCATCGACCGCCTCTATCGCGCCCTCGGCTACAACGTCATTGCCGACAACCATCTCGGCGACTGGGGAACCCAGTTCGGTCTCATCATTCTCGGCTACCGCGAATTCGCCGATATGGAAGCCTTAAAGACCGCACCCGTCGAAGAGCTCGAACGCATTTATGTGACCAGCTACAACCTATCCAAAGAGGACGACACCTGGCGCGACCGCGCCAAAGCCGAGCTCGTGAAGCTCCAGCAAGGCGACAAAGAAAACCGCGCGCTCTGGGAACGGTTCATTGAACTCACCCTCGCCGAATTCGACAAAACCTACAAACGCCTCGACGTCTCCTTCGACCTCTACCGCGGCGAAAGTTTTTATAACGACGACCTAGCCGGAACCGTCGAAAGACTCGACGCCGGCGGTCTCTCCGAAGAGTCCGACGGCGCCACCATCTGCAACCTCGAAGACGACGGCCTCGCCGTTGCCATCGTCCGTAAGAGCGATGGTGGCTTCAACTACACCACCACCGATATCGCCACCGTCGCCTCGCGCACCGCAGAATTTGATCCGGTTGAAATCATCTACGTCACCGACGACCGCCAGCAGCTCCACTTCCGGCAGTTCTTCCACATCTGCCAGAAGCTCGAAATTCCCACCAAACTGACCCACGTTTGGTTCGGCCTCATGCGCCTGCCCGAAGCCACCTTCTCCACCCGCGAAGGCAACGTCATCAAACTCGAAGCCCTGCTCGACGAAGCCGAAGCGCGCGCCCTCGAAGTGGTCAAAAAATCGAGTCCTGACATGGACGAAGCCCAGCAGAAAGAAGTCGCCCGCGCCGTCGGCATCGGCGCCATCAAATACACCGACCTCAGCCAGAATCCAACGAGCCTCGTCACCTTCACCTGGGAAAAAGCGCTCGCCATGGACGGCAACTCCGCGCCCTACCTGCAATACGCCTACGCGCGCATCGCATCCGTGCAAGACAAATACGCCGCGCAGTTTCCCGACATCAACCCCGATGAATTCCCGATTGTTCTAACCGAAGAACAGGAACGCCGCCTCGCGCTGAAAATCACCCGCTTCCCTGCCGCTGTGGAATCCGCCGCGCGTCTGCACCGCCCCAGCGTCATGGCCGACTACCTCTACGACCTCTCGCAGGCCTACAGCTCCTTCTACCAGAACGTTCCGTTCCTCAAAGCCGACCAAGGCCCGCGCGAAAGCCGCATCCGCCTCTGCGAACTCACCGCATCGGTTCTAAAGAATGGACTAGCTCTCTTAGGAATCGAAACCCCCGAGCGAATCTAGGCAGGCTGCCTGTCCGCCATAGCCTTGGCGAAGGCGGGAGCCTGCACCCATATTTTTCCAATGGTTGGAACCAGCCGTCGCCAGAGGCGATGGCAGACAAGCAGTCCTATCTTTTAAACTTTTGGGATTTATGCGCCTTTTTGCGGCTAAGAATCTGATCCGCACCGACTCTGCGCCCATCTGCGCCTGCCCTGCGAAGCCTTTGGCGAAGCGGGATCACTTGCGGATCAAAACTTTCCAATGCCTCGAAAATGCGGCGGCCTCGGAGAGGCCCGCCCTACCCAATATCCCGTCCATCCTGTTATCCTGTCCAAATTCTTCCAAACCTTGGAAAACTCCGCGCACTCTTCGGCTCTGTCGGAGACCCCGAGGATTCGGGGCGAGGAATCTCCCTCCCCCTATTTGTTGCCAACAAATCTTCACCGGGCTCCTACCGGCCGGCATGTTGACAAAAGGCACACGATGTCATACCCTCCCGCTGTGAAGGTGATTAACAGGAATCCGAGAAAGAACGAGTGGCTGAAGGAAAACCGCAGTGTCTGCTTTGAAGAGGTCGCAACCATTCTTGAGCAATCGGGTGAACTAGATGTAATTGATCACCCGAACCCAAAAAAGTATCCGAATCAAAAAATATATATTGTAAATATTGGTGAGTACGCATATCTGGTTCCTCGTGTTGAAACCGAAGATGAAATATTTTTGAAAACAATCATTCCTAGCCGAAAAATGACGGCAAAATATTTGAGGTGAACTATGAAAAATGATCCGTTTGAAGATCCGAAATTAGACGCAGAAGAAAAAGACTGGCTTGAATCAGTCGAACGGGGTGAATGGAAAACCGTTGATAACCTGGAAGAAGAAAAGGCGATGCTTCGCGAAGCCGCGCGCAACACACTGCGCAAAAACAAACGAATCAACATTCGACTCTCGGCCAAGGATCTTGGAGATATTCAGACTGTGGCTGCAGAGGAAGGCATCCCTTACCAAACGCTGATTTCGAGCATCATCCACAAATACGCCAGTGGAAATCTGATTGACCGCAGAGCACTGGTTGTTCACGAAGCGCCCGAGCCCTATAAAGTCAGCACGGATAAAAAGAAGAAGTAATCTAGGCATGACCCCAGCGAAGAAAATTGAGAAGCGGCTGAAGGGTTTGGGGGGAAAGGCCGACGCCGAACAGGCGCAGCGGTTTTTCAAGACGGGGCCGGGTCAATACGGTGAAGGAGACATCTTTCTTGGCATCCGCATGCCGGTTCTACGCAAGCTGGCGAAGGAGCTTATTAACTCACCCACCCCGGCCTCCCGCCTTCGCGCGGCTACGGCGCGGCAGGTCGGCCACCCCTCCAAAGGAGGGGAATCTCTAAAATCCCCTCCGCCGGAGGGGTGCCGGAACGGCGGGGTGGGTCTTGCTGGCTTTTCACTTAATGATGCCATCGAGCTGTTGCAATCCCCGTTCCACGAGGCGCGGATGCTGGCCCTGCTGATATGGGTCTATCAGGCGAAGCGCAGTGACAACTCCCTCCCCCTCTACCGTGCGTATCTCGCCAACACGAACCGAATCAATAACTGGGATCTGGTGGATGTGACGGCCGAGCATGTGGTCGGTGCGCACCTCTTTGAACGTAGCCGCAAACCGCTAACCAAGCTGGCGGAATCTAAAAGTTTGTGGGAGCGGCGCATCGCGATCATTTCGACGTTTCACTTCATCCGAAAAAACGACTTTGAGGACACCCTCGCCCTCGCCGATATTCTGTTGAACGACAAAGAAGACCTGATGCACAAGGCGGTCGGATGGATGCTCCGCGAAGTCGGCAACCGCGATCTCGCTGTCGAAGAAGCCTTCCTGCTCCTGCGCTACAAGCAGATGCCCCGCACGATGCTGCGCTACG
Organism: uncultured Verrucomicrobiota bacterium; assembly: GCA_964476065.1. Classification (GTDB taxonomy): domain Bacteria; phylum Verrucomicrobiota; class Kiritimatiellia; order Kiritimatiellales; family Tichowtungiaceae; genus Tichowtungia. The sequence goes on from CAYYYX010000043.1 coordinate 4,854, forward strand.
CCATTGAGCGCTTTCCCGAGCCCCTCCGCCTCGCCTATCTCAAAGGCACACGCTAAGCCAAAATGTTTTCCAAGGGTTGGAAATTTCATTTTCTGCCGGGCTGTGGCAAATTCTCCACATGAATGAATTAGCAGAACATCTCAAAAACGACCGCTTCGCAGATCACATTGGAATCGAACGAGTTCTATGTGACGACGGAACCTGGACTGCGCGCCTGACGGTGGCCGAAACCCATCTCAACGGACTGAACGTCGCGCAAGGCGGCGCGATTTTCACACTGGCCGACTATGCGTTTGCCATGGCCTCCAACACCGACGGCCGCACCTCGACCGGCCTGCAAACAAACATGGCTTTTATTTCGACCGCACCGCTTGGCAGCATCCTGAGGGCCCACGTGCGCGAAGTCAGCCGCCGCAACACCATCTCCATTTACGAAATTGAAATCCACAACGAACAAACCGGCCAACAGGTCGCCCTCTTCACCGGAACCGCCTTCCGAATCAAATAACGCAGACGATCCCGAGCATCAGATGAAATATTTTAAACTACAAAATTTCTTTTAGCGCGTTGAGGACGGCGCGGTTCTGCTCCGGCGTGCCGATGGTGATGCGAATCCAGTCAGCAAGGCCATAACCCGCCATGGGGCGAACAATGACTTTGCGTTTTTGAAGCTCGTTGAACACCTCGACCCCGTTGCCGGTTTTAACGAGGATAAAATTGGCGAAGGACGGCACAAACTCTAGCCCGTTTCCATCCGCCTTCGCTTCGCTACGGCGCGACAGGATCCTTGGAAGCTCGGTTGAAAAAAGTTCCAACCCTTGGAAAACCATTTCGCGGGTTTTGGCGATGTGGTCGTCGTCGTCGAGCGCGGCGAGCGCCGCGGCCTGCGCCATCGAATTCGCGTTGAACGGCTGGCGAACATGATTGAGCATGGCGATCAGCTCTTCGTCCGCAATGGCGTAGCCGATGCGCAGTCCGGCCAGCCCGTAGGCTTTCGAGAAGGTGCGAAGAACGATGACGTTCTTCCGGCCTGCCCGAACATGTTTCAGGAGGTCAGCTTTGGCTTCATCGGGAACGAGCTCGAAATAGGCTTCGTCGAATACCGCCAATACGTGATCGGGAAGTTTTTCGAGAAAGGCTTCGATCTCGGCGGGCGTGTTGAGGGTGCCGGTCGGGTTGTTGGGATTGCAGATGACGACCATGCGGGTTTCGGGCGTGATCGCCGCGAGCATGGCATCGAGATCGTGCGTGAAGTTTTTCATTGGCGCAGAAACTGCCTCCGCATTGAAGAGCGCGGCGACGAGACGATAAACGACAAATGCGCATTCACTCATCACCAGATTGGCGCCGGGCTTTAAAAATACATGGCCGAGAAATTCAATCAGCTCGTTGCTCCCATTACCGAGCAGGATGTTTTCGGGTTTTACACCGAGTTTATCGGCCAGCTTCTCTTTGAGATAGAAACCCCCGCCATCAGGATAGCGATGCATCTCGCTCGCCACGGCGGCCATCGCTTCAAGCGCTTTGGGGGACGGACCGAGCTCGTTTTCGTTGGAGGCGACTTTGATGATCTCATCGACATCATCAAACCCTAGCTCACGCGCAACCTCGGTGATGGGTTTACCCGGCTGATACACCGGTACATTCAAAATCCACTCTTTCGCGATCATTCGTTTCTCCTCACTTATAAAATTCATTGGCAGATAGAACCCCGATTCCGGCATCCGCCAAAACCTGCGCCGCGCGGTCCAGGTCGTCGAAGCGAATCACAATCCATGTGTTCCCTTCACCATTGAGAGCAAAGGCATACATGTACGCGATGCCTAAACCGGCCTGCTCGGCCACCTTCAGAATATTTTCGAGCCCGCCGGGTTGATCGGGCACCTCAATGGCCATGACGTCTACGGCATTCACGGCCGAACCGCCCACTTCAAGAATTCGTTTTGCTTTTTCCCAGTCGCGCACAATCAAGCGAAGGATACCGAACTCCTGGGTGTCGGCGAGGGTCAGCGTTTCGATGCTGATCCCCGCGTCTGCTAGCATTTTACAAACATGACCCAAATGGCCGGGACGGTTTTCAAGAAAGACCGATAGCTGTTTCAACTTCATACGTTTTCCTCCGGTTGATCGCGCAGGTCGATAACCCGCTTTGCCTTGCCTTCGCTACGCGCAATCGTCTGCGGCTCTACCAGGTGCACCGGCACCCGCAACCCGACGGTGTGCTCAATTGCGGACGCTAACCGTTTCTGAACTGCCTCGAGCTGACTAATCCGGTCGCCCAGTAATTCTCCGGTCACTTCCACCTGAACCTCAATTTGGTCGAGACCGCCTTTCCGCGAAAGCAGAATTTGGTAGTGCGGAACGGCTTCTTCAACAGAGAGGAGTGCGGCTTCAATTTGTGAGGGAAAGACATTTACGCCGCGAATAATCATCATGTCGTCGCTGCGGGAGCGGATGCGCCTGATCCGGCGAATCGTCCGACCGCAAGCGCACCGCTCCGAGATGATGGAGGTGATGTCATGCGTGCGGTAGCGAATCATGGGAAAGGCCTGTTTGGTGAGCGTGGTGATGACCAGCTCTCCTTCTTCTCCTTCGGGGAGCACCTCTCCGGTTTCGGAATCAATAATTTCCATCAGAAAATGATCTTCGAAAATGTGCAACCCAGCCTGTTCGGTGCATTCGATCCCGACCCCGGGGCCGATGATTTCGGAAAGGCCATAGATATCAAATGCTTTAATGCCCGACTCGCGCTCGATGTAGGTGCGCATTTCTTCGGTCCACGGTTCGGCCCCGAAGATTCCAATGCGAACTCCAAGATTTTTGAAGCAAACCTCGCCGATGTTGACCCGCTCAATGAGATGGATGAAATAGCTGGGCGTACAGCAAATGGCGGTGACATCGAAGTCCCGCATGACCATCATTTGCCGTTCAGTGTTTCCCCCTGAAATGGGGATCACGGTGGCACCTAGGCGCTCCGCGCCGTAGTGCGCGCCGAGCCCGCCGGTGAACAGGCCATAGCCGTAGGCGTTCTGCAGAACGTCCTCAGAACTCATGCCGGTGGCGACAAAGGAGCGAAGCATGACACTGCTCCAGACATCCAGATCGTCCTGCGTGTATCCGACCACAACAGGCTTACCGGTGGTCCCGCTGGAGGCGTGCAAACGAACCACACGATTCATCGGCACGGCGAACAGTCCATAGGGATAGGTGTCGCGCAAATCCGTTTTGCGAGTAAAGGGAAGCCGAGCGACATCGTCGAGAGTCTGAATATCTTCCGGAAGCAACCCGAGTTCCTTCATCCGAGAGTGAAAGAGATCGACGTTTTCGTAGCAACGCCGGACCGTCGCCTGAAGTCGTGTGAGCTGCAGAGCCTTTAGCTCACCGGAATCCAAATAGTCCGGCATCGATTCCGGATGAATGTCTCGCTCCATCATAAAAAGTCTCCTATGCAGATTGGCGCCCGAGCTCAAAGGCCGCTTCATTCGCGACATGCAGTTTTTCGGGAAGGATATCCCGGATGACACTCAACCAGACGTCGACAGGAGCCTCCAGATTAGAACTCAACACGCCGAGCATCGCCACGTTAAGTGATTTTTTATTCGCCAGTTTTGAAGAATCAATCGTCGTCGGTTTGATCTGCACCGTCGATGACGAACAATCCGCTTCATACAACGGAAGCTGGTCCTCCTGAAACAGAACCAGAAAATCAATTTCTCCACTCGGGATCATCGGGCTGAACACCTTATTTCCAAAGCGCACATCGCTGCAGATTGATCCGCCGCGCTGACTCATCCCATGCACTTCCGCCTTTTTCACATCGAATCCCTGACGAAACAACACCTCGGCAAGAATCTGCGTGGAAGTCAAAACCCCCATGCCGCCCAGTCCGGCAATTTTAATACTGGTTACTTTTTCACTCATAGAAATTTCCTTCAACTTAGGCAGGTTTCACCGAGTTGCGGACCACTGACAAAATGCAGGGCCGTCGCACAATCAACACGGTCAATTCATCTTTTCCAAGCGCCTCAACCAAGGCCGCCTCGAATTCTTCAGACTGACGAAGCGGATCAAACGTTCCAATGTTTGGAACATTCATGGCACGGGCAATCGTTTCATAGTCGAGCCGATTAGCAGGGGTCTGATCCAAAAGGCGACCGGTTCCGGGGTGCTCCTGCAGACCGGTCATGGCGGTCGTGCCATTGTCAAGAATCAACAGAACATGGCCGGTCGATGGCACATTATAGGTCATTTCGGCCAGCCCCGTGAGTCCGCTGTGGACGAAGGTGCCGTCCCCGATCACACTGACCACGCGTTTGGCTTCCTCACGCGGCAGCACATGGCGCAACCCGAGGCCGATGCCGAGACTCGCACCCATGCAAATTTGAGTATCCATTGAGGCCAACGGCGGGAGTGCGGCCAGCGTATAACAACCGATATCGCCCGCGACGATGCACTTGTTTTTTTTCAATATTTCGAAGGTGATCGTATGCGGACAGCCGGCGCAAAGCTGCGGCGGCTTACCGCGCGGCGGCGTCGCCTCCGGCGACGTGTCATTCGCCAAAATACGTTTGATGCGCCCCACATCCAGCTCGCCGAAGCGGTACATTTCCGGTGCGCTTTCAATTGCACCGCCTGCGGCGCGCACCGCATCGGCCATATACGGATCGTTTTCCTCAATCACCACGGCGCGCTCAACGGATTCAACGAAATCGAGCATCTGCTTGATCGGAAGTGGATAACTCATGCCCACCTTCAAAAAGGAGGCGTCCGGCGCGGCTTCGCGCGCATGCTGCGAAGCAACACCAGAAGCCAGAAGCCCGAGGGTTTTTGATCCTTCGATTTTCTGATTTGGACCTTCGGTTTCATTCCACTCTGCGATCTCCGCCAGCTTCTGCCGCAGACGGCGGTGCGCAGGGCGGGCATGCCCGGGAACCATCACATGATAGGGAATATTGCGCTCAAAGTGCGCCGTGGGCAGATCCGTCTCCGCCGCGCGCGGTGTGACGATCGTTCCGGAATGACAAACCCGCGTGGTCAGCTTGAGGATGACCGGAATTTTCCAACGTTCGGAAATTTCAAAGGCTAGCCGGGTAAACTCGTACGCTTCCTGAGAGTCTGACGGTTCCAGCAGCGGCACGCCGGCCGCTACGGCGTAACGACGGGTGTCCTGTTCATTTTGGCTTGAAGCCATGCCCGGATCATCGGCCACAACAAATACCAGCGCGCCATCGACGCCGCTGTAGGCGGCGGTGAACAGCACGTCGGCCGCCACATTCAGCCCGACATGCTTCATCGTTGTGAACGTGCGAACGCCAGCGAAAGAAACGCCCAGCGCCACTTCGGCGGCAACTTTTTCGTTTGGGGCCCACTCCGCCGAGCCACCCAACTTGTTAAACACGTCCAAGATTTCACTGGATGGCGTACCGGGGTACCCAATTCCGCGGGCCGCGCCCGCATGCAGTGCGCCTAGAGCCACCGCCTCATTTCCCATTAAAAATTGTCGGTCCATTTTTTATTCCTTTTCTAAAAGTTCCAATACCCAGTCCGGCGCACGGACCGGTCGTCCGTCTGTCCCCAGCAGGGCATGCACAGTCGATCCATGCGCTACACTTCCTGAGCCGTCATCCTGTACAATACGGTTTTCAAAACGAATCCGGGCACGCCCTTCGCGATGAATGCTCGTAGTCATTTCCAGCAGATCGTCATATTTTGCACGGCCGGTAAAATACACATGCGCTTCAATCAAAGGAAGTCGAATGCCGCGATGTTCCCACTCCGCATAGGGAACGCCCATCGAACGCGACAGCTCGGTGCGGCCGACTTCAAACCACTCCAGCGCGCGGGAGTTGTAGAAGGTCTGCATCTGGTCGGTTTCACTGTAACGGACACGAAATTGATGATGATGAGACGGCACAGAAAACTCCTTTAGACAACAACCCTGAGGCCACATGTTATTTCAGGGTCATTCCAAACATTAAAAATCAGACATCGGCTCGTGGATAGGAACCGAGCACGCGAAGGATGGCACAGTGTTCCTCCATCTCTTCGAGCGCTTTTTTCACGTTCGGGCTATCGGAGTGACCTTCAAAATCGACGAAGAATACGTACTCCCAAACCTTGTCTCCGCTGGGACGCGACTCGATTTTGCTCATATTGATGCCGTTGTTTTTGAGCGTATCAAGCGTGTCGTGCAAGGCCCCGACTTTGTCTTTGATACCAAAGTAGATGGAGGTTTTGTCTTCACCGGTTGGGTCGGAACAGGCGCGGCCGATCACCAGAAAGCGGGTGGTGTTTCCGCTGACGTCCTGAATATTCTCATCGAGAATATCGAGGTCGTAGAGCTCGGCGGCGAACTTGCTGGCAACGGCGGCGCAGTCGCTCGTCGATGCCATTTCCGCGGCCTGTGTCGTGCTGTTGACCGCATCGAACTCGATGCTGGGCATATTGGCGTTGAGCCAGCGGCGGCACTGCCCAAGCGCCTCCTGCTTACTGCAGATGCGAGTGATCTTTTCTTTCGGCACCGAGGCCAATAGACAGAGCGAAATGGGCAGGTAAATTTCCGCACAGATCTTAAGCGTGGTTCCGGTGAACTGATCGAAGGTATGCGTCACCGCGCCTTCGGTCGAGTTTTCGATCGGCACCACACCGTAGTCCGCGTTGCCATTTTCGACGGCGGCAAATACATCGTCGATGGACCCAGCGGGATGATAGTCCACACTGGCGCCGAATTTGGAACACGCCGCCTGATGGGTAAAGGTGGCGGGCGGACCCAGATAGGCAATCTTCAAATTGCTCTCCAAAGCCAGTGCGGCCGACATGATTTCCCGGTAAATCGCGCGGGCCGATTTATCGGGGAGCGGACCGTTCTGGTTCAGCTCGCTGATTTTATCAAAAACGGCCTTTTCGCGAGCGGGCACATAAATTTCGCCGCCGCTTTCTTTTTTGGTCTTCCCGATTTCAAGCGCTACATTGACCCGCTCATTGAGCAGCTTGATCAGCTTTTCATCGAGATGGTCAATCTGCTTTCTAAGTTTCTCCAGACTCATCGTCGCCCTCCGTTGTGGGTGTTTCTGCCCGCTGTTCTAACTCTTTTTCCATTTCAGGGAAAGATTTTGTCTGGCCGGCCTTGTCGCCTTCCAGCTCCATGCGCTTGAGCTCATCCATGCCGGGCATGTCCTCTAGGACATTCAGGCCGAAGTGCTCCAGGAAGCGCTGGGTGGTTCCAAAGAGCCACGGGCGGCCGGGGAGCTCGCTGCGGGAAACCACTTTCACCAGCTGCATTTCAACCAGATTGCGGAGAACGTGGTCGACGGCCACGCCGCGCACAGACTCAATCTCTGACCGAAGAATCGGCTGGCGATACGCCACGATGGCGAGGGTTTCGAGCGCGGGCTTAGACAATTTGGCGCTACGGTCTTTATCGAGGAATGTGCGCACCCACGGGCCGCAGTTCATCTCGTTCTGCAAACGAAACCCGTTGGCCACATCGGCGATCGACAAGCCGGTACTGCCGTGAATCAGCTCCCCCTTCAACTCTTCGATCGCGGCGAGAATATCGTTCTCTTTCACACTCGCAAACTGCTCGTAGAGTCCGCCGTAGTTTTTGCCGGCCTCAACCAGTGTTTTGCGAATCTCTTTCGCGGTCACTGGCTTTTTGGCCGCAAACAGCAACGAGCCGATGATTTCTTTCAATTCGGGAAGTACTTCGATGTCACTCATAGTTCCTCATCCTCACTCAGTATGGGTTCCCACTCGGTCTCGTCGGCCTGCTCAATGACGATCTCTTCAAAATGGCTGTCCTGGCGCGCGATGAGCCGGTTGAGCTTGATCAGCTCCAGTACCGCCAAAAACGTGCAGACAATTTCCTGACGTGAGCGCATCCCCATGAAAAGACGTCCCAGAGAAATGGTTTTCCCTTTTTCGGTCATCTGCAGGAGAATGTCTACTTTGTCCCCCACCGTGAACTGTTCGGAAAAAATCTCCCCCAGCTCCTCTTCGGGCGCGCGGTCGAGTGCCTGATTCAAGGCGCTGATCAAATCAAAGATGCCCACATCGGACATGCCGACATCGGGATGCAACCCCAACTCAACATGCTCGCCCTCGCGACTGAAAATGTTTTCCTGCTCCTCTTCCAGATATTCAAGGAAGCCCGCGGCGTCTTTAAACTTTTTATACTCCACCAGCTGACGAACCAAATCCCAGCGCGGATCATCCTCGTCATCCTCATCGATCGGGCCGCGATCATCATCCGGAAGCAGCATACGGCTTTTAATGAGCATCAGCGTGGAGGCCATCACAATGAAGTCGCCGGCGATCTCGAGGTTCAGGATCTTGAGCAAATCAAGATATTCCATGTACTGCGTCGTGATTCGACCAATGGGGATATCATAAATATCCAGCTCATCTTTTTTGATGAGATAGAGCAGGAGATCCAGCGGGCCTTCAAAGACCTCGAGGTTTACTTTGTATTCTTCGTTCTCAAGCA
>CAYYYX010000043.1:13438-21573 GCA_964476065.1 uncultured Verrucomicrobiota bacterium
GGAATGGTGAAGACCTCGCCGTACTGATTGTTAAATTTGGTTGCGATATCGCGGGTCACTTCCACGTGCTGCTTCTGATCGCGGCCGACCGGAACGACCGTGGATTGTACGGAAAGAATGTCGGCGGCCATCAAAACCGGATAGGCAAACAAGCTGTGCGTTGCGGCAATCCCCTTCGCCGTTTTGTCTTTGTAGGAGTGGCAGCGTTCCAACAAGCCCATGGGGGTAACGATCGAAAGGAGCCATGAAAGTTCCTGCACCTCCGGCACATCGCTCTGGCGATAGAAGGCCGTTTTATTCGGATCGAGACCGGCGGCTAAAAAGTCGAGCGCAACGTCCTTGGTCATCTGTCGCAGGGCATCCGCATCGCGGACGCTCGTCAGCGCGTGGTAATCGGCAATGAATAGAAATGCCTCGCCCTGCTCTTGCAGTTCAAGCGCGGGCTTCATCATCCCAAAATAGTTTCCGATATGTAGCTTACCGGACGGTTGTATCCCTGAAAGTATTCTCATCTAAATCAACTCCTGTTTAACCACGAATGGACACGAATAAACGCGAATACAGCTCCCGGTCCAATACTGCGGAAATCAAAGAAAAGAATTTAGCCGCAACCGCCGTCGCTTTCAAGCTATGGCGGTCAAGAAAGATCGCAAAAAACAAAAAAAAGACTGATCTACAGCTCATTTATCTAGTAAGGAGCCTCGCCCCGTTTAGTACGACCTTCTTCAATCAACCGAACCGCTTTACTGGCTTTAATTTTATACGGCTTATTATTGCGGTTGATGATCGCAAACTGCCCCAGCTTCGCCCTCTTAACCATTTCGTCATACACCGCATGGCGAAGGCATTCCAAAGCCTCTTCACCTTTTTTTAGCGTCTCTTCCATGCTCATCGAAACTCTCCAAAATCACTCGCCGACCTCATAGCGGCTTCGGCTTTCACGAACCACATCGACGATTTCGGAAGTGCTGACACCTAAATCAACGCCGTCGACATCGAGGGGAGATCGGTTTTCTTTGGCAGATCGGAGTTCAAAAAGGTGTCCGTCTTTCCGGCGAATGCGGATGCATTCCCCTTGATCCGCTTTTTCCAGTAAGGTCGCCATGTTCTGTCGCGCTTCTGAATAGGTAAAAACTTCCATATCACACCTCCAACATTTGAATACCGATGGCATCGCCCAAACGAACCATTTGCTGATCCAGCGATAACAGCGGAGATTTATAACGCAAAGCCGCAGCCAGCAGATAAGCATCGTAGGCATAAATATTATATCTGGATGCGATCTCCAATGACTCCCGCAGTCCGAGCTCCACATACCGAACCGGAACCGCATCAAAGGCCTTTAATGCTTCTGTTACCTTTTCGGACGAAACCCTTCCGCGCCTCATCATTGCAGAAAAGGCATTCCCGACTTCCCAATAGACCGACCGGGGGGCAATCAAAGAAAAGCCAGTTGTTAGTGAAATCAGCCGGCTCTTTTCCGGCTCATTCGCAATCACAGCAATTAGCGCAGAGGTATCTATTACGATGCTTTTCATGGGCGAAAAGTAACAATTGTACAACTCTGAGTCAAGACTGGAGCTTGGCTCGCGTATTCCGAACCAGACAGTCGCAAATAGCCGCCTCGCTCGGCCCTGCGATCACAATTCAGGTTGGTCGAACTTCGGAAAACGGCACCGTATGGTTTCGGACAGTGTGCGTGAGTCATCGATCTTTGAAGGAGCAAAATGTTTTCATTCTTCCAGCTCTGCCAAACGGGCGGCTACACTCTCACGGAAAAAGGTCGTCAACATCTGAAAAGACAGCGGCCCCATAATTTTTTGCGCTCTTTGCGATCCTTCGCGGTTAAACACCTTCACGGCTCCGCCGGATGCGTCGCCCCACCCTCCATCCACATTCTAGAAAGTAGAGCAAGCGTCCCGCTTGCTTTAAACGAGCGAGACGCTCGTTCTACTTTTAGGAGCGGGTTTTTTCGACAAGGTAGTCGCGGATCGCGGCTTCATCGTTGGCGATGGAGTCGCAGCGGGTTTCGGCGTTGGCGAGTTTATCAAGCACGGGATGGTGCGCGGTCTCACCCGTCGCCTGTTCGATGGCTTCGGTGAATTTGGCCGGATGTGCAGTCGCCAGGCAAATGGTTGGCGCCGAAGCGTCCGCGAAGCGTTCCGCGACGGCGACGCCGACGGCGGTGTGCGGATCGAGCATATAGCCGGAATTTAAAGTAGAACGAGCGTCCCGCTCGTTTGAAGCAAGCGGGACGCTTGCTCTACATTCCTTGCTATACTTTCGAATCGTCGCCAGCGTTTCTTCCGTTCCGGCTTCACCTGCGGCGAACAGATCGTCCGAGCCTTCGACAGTCAACGCGCCGCTTTCGGCAAAGCCATCCATCAGCTCGGATAGCTTCGCGGAGTCTTTGCCGGTGCGGTAATAGAGATAGCGCTCAAAGTTGCTGGCCACCTGAATATCCATCGACGGGCTGAGCGTCGGAACCACCGAACCCATGCTGTATTCGCCGCTGTTGAAGAAGCGCGACAGAATGTTGTTTTCGTTGGTGGCGAGGATCAGCTTTTTAACTGGCAGGCCCATCTGCGTTGCGAGGTAACCCGCCATGATGTCGCCGAAGTTTCCTGTCGGCACCGAGAATTGAACTTCCTTTGCGCCGGTGCGCTCCTGCACGCGGAAGAACGAATAGAAATAGTAAACCGTCTGCGCCAGTACACGCGCCCAGTTAACGGAGTTGACGGAACCGAGCGAGTGTTTGTGTTTAAACGCCACGTCACCGAAAATTGATTTCATCAGATGCTGACAGTCATCAAAGGTTCCATCGACCGCTAGGTTAAAGACATTGTCATCGAGCACGCTGGTCATCTGCTTTTCCTGAATCGGGCTGGTGCGCCCTTCGGGATGCATAATGAAAATCTTAATGTTCTCTTTACCGTGCACACCGCAGATGGCGGCCGAGCCGGTGTCGCCGCTGGTCGCGCCGAGAATATTCAGTTCGCCGCCGCGTTTTTCCAAAATGTATTCGAACAGGTTGCCGAGAAATTGAAGGGCAACATCTTTAAAGGCGAGCGTCGGGCCGTGCCACAGCTCAAGAATATGAACATTACCGACCGGCACCACAGGGGTCACGTCATCCGCGCGGAAGGTGGCGTAGCTTTTCTCGATCAGGTGCTTGAGATCATCGGCAGGCATGTCGGTCGTAAACAGGCTCATCACCTCGAATGCCAACTCCTGATACGAAAGCTTCGACCACGCCTCCAGTTTGTTTCCAATGTTTGGAAGACTCTCCGGCAGCAGCAGTCCGCCGTCGGGGGCCAGGCCTGTCATCACGGCATCCAGGAAGCTCACCGGCTCCATCTGCCCTCTTGTACTGATATATTTCATCAAAAATCCTTAAAATTGAGGGCCGAGAATAGCCCAGAGGCTCCCCTGAATAAACGAAAAACTGCCCCGAAGCCCCCGTTTTCCAAGGTTTGGAAGCAACAACGTTGCTTTTCAATGCTTCGTATCCCGAAGGCATCACGTTTTTCCAAGGTTTGGAACTTTTTCTCTCCATTTTTCCAATGCTTGGAAATGTCTATTGCAGAAAAAAGCTCCCGTCCGGCGAACGAGACTCGCCGGCAGAGGTGACGCGTATGGCAGCGAGGTCGTTGACGGGGCATTCGTGCTGGCACAAACCGCAACCGATACAGCGTTCGGGATCGACTCGCGGGCGGTGAATCTCGACGGTCTTCCCGTCTATTTCCACTTCAACGGTCTCTTTGTAAATTGCTTTGGGTGAAACCGGGCAGACTTCTTCGCAAACAAGACAGTTGCGCCCGAACGACCACGGCAGACAGCGTGAGCGGTCGACAAATGCGGTTCCGGTTTTGACGGGTTGTTCGGTTTTCTCAGCGATCGTCAGTCGTTCAATCGCACCGGTCGGGCAGACCTGCCCGCACAGGGTGCAGTTGTATTCGCAGTAGCCCTGCTCCATGTCCATGACGGGTGTCCACAGACCGGATATCCCGGCTTCGGAAAGTGCCGGGCGCAACACGCCCGTTGGGCAGACCTTCATGCACTGCCCGCATTTGAGACAGCGATCAAGAAAGTGCGGCTCGTCGAGCGCGCCGGGCGGGCGGATGCGAGCGGGATAGCCCGCGGCAGGCTGGGTGCGCAGTGCGGCGACCGCCGCAGCGCCTCCGGCGATCGCCCCGAAGAATCCGCGCCGGGTCAATCCGCTCTGCAAATCGAGTTTTTCACGAGGCGGCATCCACTGCCAGCTCAGCGCATTTTCTGGGCAATCCTGCATACAGTTTCCGCAAACAAAACATTCGGCCATGCGGGTGCGGGTACTCGGACTGCAGGCCCCCGGGCAGTCACGATTGCACAGCCCGCAATCGGTGCATTTTTCTTCGTCGCGTACGATTCCGCCGGGCATCAGGTGGGCGATCAGGCCGAGCAGTGCCCCTTGCGGGCATATATAGCGACACCAAAAACGGGGGCGCCAGGCATTGAGTAAAAGCAAAACAGCAAAAATGAAAATCAACAGCCACCCGGCACGCATTCCGGGTGAAACCAGTGCGGCGGCAGTACGCGTGAGCAGAGCAATCGGGTCAAACAGTCCAACCTGCATGAACCCGAATCCGGCGGCCATCAATAGAACAATCAGCAATAGGGTTTTGGCAACCTGCGCCCGGCTATAAAGATTCTGCTTGATCCGGTCGGTAGTTTTTTTTGGACGCAAAAGAAATGATGCAATATGAAACAGTGTTCCCAGCGGACAAATCCAGCCGCAAAAAAAACGGCCGCAGAATGCGGTCAGTGCCAAAATCAGAAACCCGATCCACATGGTGTAGGCAATATTCTGCGCAGAAAGCAGTGTGCCCAGCCCATTGAGTGCCGAGCTGTCCAGAAAGACCGTAACGGGATACCCCTTAAGAAGCCCCTGCGCGGTCAGCACAAAGGCCGCAATAAACAGGGCCAGAAAGAACGCCTGATAGAAACGTCGCAGGGTTCTCATGACGAAGCCCTCACTTTTTTAAACAACCGGAGTTCTTCCGGATCCATTACGCCAAGCCCTAGATTGGCAGCCATTCCCAAATATCCAATCTCCTGCGGAGCATGACCAAGCAGGCGCGCGCCAAAGCTGTCGAGAGCAACCATGTCGGTACCGGCGGCAATAACATGACCGGGACGAACGTCGGCCGGGCTTCCGCCGGTCGGGCCATTGCTGACCAGCAGGCGGGACCCGTCTAGAACCACCAGTGTGGGGCGAATGAACTGCGCGAGATCGGTGATCACTTCGTCGATTGCCTGATGCAACCGGTTACGCTCACCGCCGAGCAGGCCGTACCAGTTTTTCATGGTCAGCGACACACCGCAAAGGTTGTGCGACTTTACGGTCGGAATACCGATCAGTTTGTCGGCCCACGCCAGCGGACGATAGAGAGCCTCCCATTCTGGAATCCGCAGAGTCCCGATCTGCACACGCTCGAACAAAGAGGCCGACGGGAGCCAGACCTCTCCACCCGCCGACTGCACGGCTTCCATCAGGCCGGATTTCACAAAACAGCCCTCGGGGTTGTTAATTGGATTATCAATGACACGAACTTCTGCCCCAGCGGCGACGCACTGCCGAACCACTTCGCCGGTTACCGCTGGGGAGCTGGTGGCCCCAAGATGCGCCGGACGGTCGAAGGCGCAGTTGGGTTTGATTAAAACCCGATCCCCCGCTTTGATAAAACGCTGAATGCCGCCGAGCTCCTGAAGTGCCGCCCGCACCGCCGCCGCATGATCGGTCCCTTCCGCGACGACCATCATGCTCTCCGTGCCCGGAACTGCGAAAGACGGAATCGTTTTAGCCGGGGGCATCCCCGGAACAAGATTACGGTTATGGAAAAGACCGGTCAGAGCTGCGGCACCCGCCGTAAACCCAGCGGCGGCACCCATGCGTTGCAGGAAACATCTTCGACTGGAAGAGTTCATCGTTACTTTTCCTCCAGTGCTGCCTGCATTGCGACCCAATGTTGCAGCAAAATTTCTTTCGACGGGGCATCGCGCACGCCCCACAGAATTCCATCCACAACCGCGGCGAACTCCCACGTACCGAACATCGAACCGCCGCCACCGCCGTCCTGCTCGAAAATTTCTTCGCCGCCGTATTCCGCCAGCTCGGTGAGATAGGTCATCAGACTTTCGGGTCCGCCGGCTGCGCTGAACCAGACCGCCTCGCCTCCGTCCAATGAAACACGAACGGCCTGCACCTCGTTCAGTGCGGAAAACCCGAAAGCGCTTTCAAGTAGAAAGTTTTCCGAACCCGGTACGACAGCTTTCCCAGCCAGCGCGACTGGGCCGGCTTCCGTTTCAGCCGAAATATTTTCCGAGCCACCAAAATAGTTTACCAGTGCAACGGCCAGCTCTTCCGCCGGAGCCGTATCGGCCGCAATCTGCTGTGCACTCAGTTGAAGATAAAACTGACCCGCCGCCGCTGCGACCTGCCCCTGAACCACATATCCGTCCATGCCGTTAAGAACCTGATGTTCCGTCGGACGTTCCCCGGCAAACGCCCCGCGTGCGCCCTGAGCGGTATCAAATTTATAGAGATACATATCCCACCGCTGAATGCCGGCGACCCATTCCCCGCAGGTGAGTCCGCTCGCACCGTATTGTAGGTAGTAATCGGTGCGCCCGTTGATTTTTTCGTACATGCGATCCGCAGGCAGTGACTGAATATTCTCCAACATCCATCCGGCAATCGAGGCCGGAACAGGCAACGTCGAAACCTCTTCAACAGGCGGATCAAAAAATGCTGGATCGTACCGCCTACCCTTCAGAAAGAAGAGCAACACGAGCACAAATGGAAGCATCCATCCGGCGATCAATATCAGTCGGCGGTTCGCCATATAAACATTCCTTAGGCCAACGCGCTTTCCGCACGACGAATATGGTGTGCAATCGGCACTCCGTTGGGACAGGTGCGCTCACAAAGATGGCAATCGCCGCAGGCGGAGGCCCGCGGTCGCTGCTTCAGTTCGTTGTAGGTTTCGAACGCAGTGGCAATATATTCTGAATGCTCCATGTAGTAATCTGAACAACGCACCACATCTGCCACCGGCAATCCAAGGGGGCATTCTTGTTCGCAGACACCGCACATCGTACAGTGACCGCTCATTGAAACCTGGATCGTCTCCCGCAGGCGCTGGCCCGATACTGGATCGGCTTCACGCTGTGAAGCCTCCACCATTGCTTTGATTTCCTGAAAAGAGCTCACCCCTTTATTAATGGTAGAGACCCCTGCTGTAGCCAGATAGTGCGGCACGGCATCAAAATAGGTATCCCCGCTGAACCCCTTCTTGGTCTTCATGAGCACAATGCCAACATTTTCTTTTTTGGCCCGCTCAAAAATCGGGAGAAACTCTTCTTCCATGCTCAGGTTATACGAAGGCATTAACGCGTCATAAAAACCCTGATCCAGTGCCGCCTCCATGCAGGCGGCGGTTTCTTTGTGCGAAGTCAGGCCGATGTAGCGAAATTTACCGGCCTTTTTCCAGCGTTCCGCCGCATCGCGGTATTTCGAATCGCGAACCTGATCCGCTTTGTGGATATTGAAAAAAGCAATGTCTGCACTCTCCACGCCGAGCCGCTCAAGCGCAGCATCCATCGCGGCGTCATCGTCCGGCTTCCAGGTAATCTTCAGTCCGATTATCACGTTCTCGCGCTGCCCTTTGATCGCTTCGGCCACATGATCAATCGCAACACCCTTTTTGTACCCCACCGAGGTATGAATAAAATTCAGGCCCTGATTAATGGCGTACTTCATCACATTCACATCCTGCCCTGGACCCGTCCCAATCGAAATGGCAGGAATCATCAGGTCGGTTTTACCTAGCTTGCGAACCTCAAGGCCCGATGGCTTTTTGGCGGCATGGGCGGTCTGCGCACTGACCCCGGCCAGTGCGGCGGCACCGGCCAACACACCGGCACTTTTAAAAAAATCACGGCGGGAAACCTGTTTCGTATCTTTCACTCCAACCCTCCTTTTGCACGACTCGCTTCGTATAAGGTTTGAGCGTAACAGACGGCCTACAAACGGTCAACATGTAAACGCCGGTTGAAAAGTGCGGCGGGCGGCGGCCCAAAAGTGCAACACTTTT
>CAYYYX010000044.1:0-1736 GCA_964476065.1 uncultured Verrucomicrobiota bacterium
AGAAGAGTTTCTTTAGAAATTTCATGTGCCTCTCTATTTTTCATATGTAGCGAACAGTTAATTGTATGGAATCGTTCCGTCTAACACCTTTGTGGCTCGGCGGAAACGACTCGCACTTTCCATTGCTTTAAAAACTGAATGATGTTATCAGAGAAGCATGAAACCCGTCAAGCGAGCAGATGAAATGACAAAGAGCGAGATTTCCTTTTGGCAACGCTATTGCCAGCAACTAATCGAGCTGAACCACATAGGAAAGGCGGGTTCGTATCTGACGAAATGGGCGCAACGCTTTGTCTATTCATTGGAGGGAGTCCGTTTAAAAGCGGTGACGCAGGCGTTGGTCCGTCGCTGGGTTGAGGATTTAGACAGAAATGGGGATTTTGAGGGTTGGCAACTGCATCAAGCGCTCAAAGCGGTGCAGATTCTGATGGATAAGATGGTCGATTCGGCGGATCGCCCGCAGGTTGATTGGGATGAGCTAGGGAGTCTTTGCGAGGAACTGAAACCGGAGCATGTGACGCTGGCGCGAACCCAAAGCGCGGCGGAAATAGTGGAAAAAAGCCTTTCGAAGGCGGATTGCAGACTGGATGCGGAGGCGGCCGGTGCATTGCGAAAGCTCAGAGAGGTGATTCGTCAGCGAAATATGGCGATTCGAACGGAGAAAACCTACGCGGATTGGGCGGAGCGCTATCTGATATATAATGAGGGAAAATTGCCTTCATCGCCGCAACATGTGCCGACTTTTCTAAATTATTTGGCGTTGGAGCTGAATGTGGCGGCGGCCACGCAGGCGCAGGCGCTGAACGCGTTGATCTTTCTTTATCGCGAAGTGCTGGAGATGGACATTGGCGTGCTGGATACATTTAAGCGGGCGCGGCCAAGCCGTAAGTTGCCGGTGGTGCTGACTCGAGCCGAGAAGGATTTGCTTTTTTCGGTGATGTCGGGGACGTCCGGTTTAATGGCGCGATTGATGTACGGGACGGGCATGCGTTTGATGGAGTGCGTCCGGTTGCGCGTTCAACATGTGGACCTGGGCAATAACTTGATTCAGGTGCATGACGGAAAGGGCGGGAAAAATCGGGTGGTTCCGTTGCCGCAGGCCTATAAAGACGAGCTGATTGCACACTTAAAAATTCGAAAAATACAGCATGAACAGGATCTGGCGGCGGGCTTTGGCGAGGTGTTTATTTCGGATGGATTGTTACGCCGGTTTGGCGGTTCGCTCAAGGATTGGGCGTGGCAATATGTTTTTGCGTCATCAAGGATTAGTGCCGATCCCCGCTCGGGACGAATGATGCGGCATCATGTGAGCGAGAACTTGGTTCAGAAGGCGATCAAAATGGCGTCCCGCAAGGTTGAAATTCCAAAGAATGTGAGTTGCCATGTCTTGCGGCATTCGTTTGCGACCCATCTGTTGCAGGCCGGCAGCGATATCCGAACGGTTCAGGAACTTCTGGGACACGCCGATGTCAGCACGACGATGATTTACACGCATGTGATCAATCGCCCGGGAGTCAGCGTGGTGAGCCCTGCCGATTTATGAACCGCCGGGTTTTCTTTTGTAGACGCGGTGTCCTCACCGCGTTTCTTAGCGACGGTGAATTTATGATGCCGAGGCGTTATGCGGTGAGGACACCGCATCTACGTTACTTTTCCAAGGTCTGGAACTGCCGGGTTTTCTTTTTGTAGACGCGGTGTCCTCACCGCGTTTCTTAGCGACGGTGAATTTATGATGC
>CAYYYX010000044.1:1836-16729 GCA_964476065.1 uncultured Verrucomicrobiota bacterium
CGAGGCGTTATGCGGTGAGGACACCGCATCTACGTTACTTTTCCAAGGTCTGGAAGAATTGTTCCAAGGCTTGGAAACGCGTCCACGCAGAGACGCGGAGGTCTGCCGGCCCCATATCCGTGATCCGGCTCGGCAGGCGATCGGCGGGGCCCCAAGGCCTGCGGCGGGATAAACCGCCGACCCTCCGGTTTTGCAAGGTTCGAAAAACCGGTTCTTCTCGGAAGTGTGTCAAATACGCCGATTTTGACCAGCCCGTCTCCTTTCAGTCGGCTCGCTGGTCACCCCTATCTGGAAAATGATCCTGTGCGACACACTTCCGAGATGAACCTTTTTTATAAACATACAACAAACAAATTCGAATCTTCAAATTGCTCCACGACATTCGGATGTTAACTGTTTATTTATAAGCAAGTTACAAAAGTTTTATTCCCGTACCTATATAGGTATCGTAAAAATGAACTTTAAACCGTATTTGACGCAAATCCGAGAAGAGCCGAAAAACCAACCCTTCGGCTAGCTAGGCAATTTCCCTTTTCTCTGCCAATCTATCGTCGCTGTCGAAAAAATCGTTGGAGACAGAATTAGGTAGGAAGCCAATTAGGAACAAAGGAGATAGAAAATATGAAAAAGTGGATATTCATCGCACTTATTGCAAGCATAGGCTCCGCTTTCGCGGGCACTATTGCTACGCCCCATGTTGCTGGAGGTGTCCAGGGATGGGATCCATCTGCTAGTCCTATGACGGAGACCTCTTTAGGATCAGACATTTGGACAGTAACTTTTACGAATCAGACCGCCAGTACGCGGTATGAGTTCAAAATTACGGACGGAACCTGGGATCCGACGGTTCCCGTCGACAACAGCTGGCTCTATACAGATGGCAGTGGAAACGTAACCATTACGTATGACGGCAACAGCTATTCCGATGGTTGGCTCGCCGCAACGGACCGCCTCGGGGTGAGTGTTGATCCCGGCACATGGATTGCGGCTGGGGATTTTCAGAGTCAGGTTGGCGGCAGTAATTGGGATAATGCTAACACGAATACTCTGATGACCTCGATGGGCGGCGGAATTTATTCACTAACCCTCTCCAATCTGACAGCAGCAAATTATTCATGGAAGGCTGTGGATGAGGGCGCATGGGACTCTATCGGTAGCGATACCCGCGGCATCAATACCGCCGTCGCGCAGTTTACGATAACCGAAGCGGATCTTTACGTAACGTTGTCTGTGGATGCCGTCAACGGAGTTATAACCACCGAAGTGGTTTCGGGCCTGCCTGTAACACCGACCAATGTGACGGCCAATGCAATTTCCAGTTCGAAGATTACGGTTTCGTGGGATGCGGTTTCCGGCGCTGTTGGCTATGGCGTAAACCGCGACGGAAGCCCCGTGGGGACAACGGCCTCAACCAGCTACACAGATTCTGGCCTCTCTTCCTCCAGCAACTACAGCTATACAGTTGTTGCAACAAACACAGCGGGTGCTTCCGTTGAGTCCGCTTCCGTAAATGCGACCACATGGGATCCGCCGGTGGTTCCCGCGGTGCCAAGCAATCTGGTTGCCTCTACTATTTCCCACGAACAGATCAATCTGGCATGGGACTCGGTGAGCGGTGCGACCGGATACATTGTTTCGCGTGATAGCGTGCAGGTCGGCACATCGTCAACCGCTTCCTACAAGGATATCGGGTTGGATCCATTGACCAGTTACAGTTATACGGTCGCGGCAACGAACGACGCGGGAACGTCTGCTGATTCCGTATCCGCCGTAGCCGTAACCCCATACGGGAGCACGGTATATTCGGAGGCGAATGACGGCATTATTGAATACAGAGACGGCTGGGCAACACCGACTAACCACCTTGATAACGGTTCGAGTGAGTTCGCTACTATCGGTGAATGGTACGGAACCAACGGACTGGTCTGTACCGTCCTGCCATTCCAAATTCCAAACCTTGGAAGCGTTACGAATCCGTTTGATACTGCCAGCTTGCAGGTGTTCCTGGAGCGGAATGATCTGCTGACAAATGTGGACCTCTATTTTCTCAGGTCGGACACCAATTCTGACATTGTCGCGAGTACCGATTACTACAGCGGAACCAACGACACCAATTCCATCATGATTGAGGCGGGTTTTATTACTCCGGCCACTGTGGTTGACACCTATTTGCAGACCGGGGCGGGCGGCGACTCAAACCTGCTCGCTGCAATGAATGATGTCTACGATGGCGGCGCAGGGGCCGGAGACTATGTTTTCTTGCGTCTGAGCTACAGCTCGGAATCCTGGGCGGCCACCAATGATTCCGCTGCAGTTCGCACCCGCGAGTTCTGGGGATCGGACGATTGGCCGACGCTGACTCTTGGAAGCAATCTGGATTCCGATAATGACGGCCTGCCCAATGCGTGGGAAGGCTTGTATGGGCTGGATCCAAATGATGGCTCGACGACCAATGGCGCAACCGGCGACTTCGACGGTGATGGTGTCAGCAATACCAATGAGTATGTGAACGGAACCTTCCCGAACGATGATGATTCGGATGATGATGGCCTCACCGATGGCGATGAGGTGACTGAAGGAACCAATCCGCTGGATTCCGATAGCGATGGCGACGGACTGTCAGACGGCGCTGAAGTGTACACCTACATCACGTTGCCGCTTGATGACGATACGGACAACGACGGCTATGGCGACGGTTTGGAAGTGGCCTATGGTACCAGTCCGACCGAGAACGGAGAAAATCCCGGCGCGAACGGCATTGTGATGGATGGTGAACTGGACTCCGCGGTGTATTCGCTGATTGAAACACAGTCGGTCAATACCGCATGGGGTGACAATGTGAACGAGCTGAACGCAGCCTATACCTGTGTAACCAACGGCCGCCTCTACCTGATGCTGGCCGGAAACATTGAAGATAGCGGGAACACTATAGAGCTCTTTTTCGATACCACCGACGCGGTGCAGTCCAGTGTGCTCAACACGGTGAATTGGGAATATGGCCAAAACCTGGATGGGCTGACCTTTGATACGGGCTTTGAGCCGGATTATCACTGTTTCTTCCGCCGCGATATCGGAGCCTTTAATCTGGTCGATCTGGCCACAGAGGACGACTCCGGTTACCACGGTTTGTTCACTAGTGAAGGGTCCGCAATAACCGGCAACGGTGGCAATGCAAACGACTACTCCATGGAAGTTGCCTATAGTAATGCTAATACGGGTGGTGTTGTTGCCGGAACCAATGCCGCGACAGCCAATCACTGGACCAATTCGCTGTACGGTTTGGAACTGAGCATCGACCTGCGCGATCTCGGCAATCCGTCCGGCCAGATTAAAATGATGGCGATCATCAACGGCAGTGATCGCAACTATCTGTCCAATCAGGCGCTTGCTGGTTTGCCCGCCCCTTACGGGTCGCTGGAAAATCCGACCAATGTGAATTTCAGCGCCATTGCCGGTGATCAGTTCGCCACCGCGGATGTTGGAGGCGGCACGCCGCCGTCCGGGCCGTTTTCGATTGGCCAGATCAGCGTGGTGCCTGGAGGCATCCAGATTAATCTGGGGCTGATCGACTTGACGGTCGGTGCCACCTACAAGATTCAGGAATCAACAAACCTGGCGAGTAGTGTAGGGTTTACTGATGTTGTGAGTTCTGGGTTCACGGCCACCAATACAATTGAAACCGTTACGGTGCCGACAGCAGGTAATGCCCGTTTCTTTAAGGCAGTGTCACCGCAGTAAAAATGACACAGACATCAAACGACGTCTTCCGCTTCTGTGTCGGAGGCGTTACATTACGGCTTCTTTTTAATCAAGGGAGCCGTAATTTGGTTCGAGAACTCGAACGGTTCGCAGGACTTTATGATGATGGGGTTGAAATTTAATCGTGGCAGAACGTTCGGATTCTTGCTGGCCGCATGTCTTGCGGCAGGCGCAGCTATCCAGGCCCGCGCATCGAGCTGCACGATTAACCCGTCCACGCCGGTGCCGGGACGCCCGATGACTGTGACATACAATCCGACCGGTGGTCCGCTGGACGGCGAAAAAACGGTTCATGTCCAGAGGGGGGTCAACGGATGGTTGCAGTCCGATGAGGTGTCGATGATCCGCTCGAAGGGATTGTGGATTCTTACCGGTCTGTGCCCCGAAAGGGCCGAGAGTCTCAATTATTCCTTCCACAACGGTCGCGGAACTCAAGATGACAATGGCGGTTCCTATTGGACCTTTGCCGTAGCCGCACCGGCCGTTGTCTCTTCGCCTCCGCTTGCGGCTAGCGCCAGCAAGGCCGGTGTGATGATGCAGGGATTCTACTGGGATTGTCCGGAGGGATGGTACCGCACGATGGCCGCCAAAGCCGCCGGTCTGCGCGATATGCAGGGCGGCTACGGCATTGACCGAATTTGGTTTCCCCCACCGCAAAAGAGCGACTCTGGCGTATATTCCATGGGGTACGATCCTTACGACTATTTCGATTTGGGACGATACAATCA
The DNA here is from genome assembly GCA_964476065.1 of uncultured Verrucomicrobiota bacterium. Lineage (GTDB taxonomy): Bacteria > Verrucomicrobiota > Kiritimatiellia > Kiritimatiellales > Tichowtungiaceae > Tichowtungia. The sequence goes on from CAYYYX010000044.1 coordinate 6,324, forward strand.
GCAAGGAACGATTGCGACCCACTTCGGCACGCAGGATGATCTGAAAAGCACCATTGCGACCTACCGGGAACTGGGTATCGTCTGCATGGCCGATATCGTACTGAATCATCGTTCGGGCGGGAAAAAGGAGTCGAATCACAATCTGAACGGGGAGAAGACATGGACGGACTTCAGGAGCGTGAAAAGCAGAAAGTGCAGGTGGCGCTATAACCAGTTCCATCCTTCGAGCTTCGAATGGAACGATGAGGCCGTGTTCGGCGGATATCCTGATGTCTGCCATGTGACGGGGAATAAAAAGGGCTCGGCCGGAGCCGATCTGATCGAATGGGGAAACTGGCTGGCGGACCCCGATAACGCGGGGTTCGACGGGGGCTGGCGTTTTGATTATGTCAAAGGAGTCCACCCTTCTTATCTGGCGGATTTCCGGGCCGGAACTGGTAATGCGTACGGCATTCTCGAATGCTGGGACAGCATCGATATCGTCGACTCGTATGTAAAATACTCCGGCAATACTCCGGCCTTCGACTTTCCGGCCTATTTCACCCTGGTCGATGTGTTCAAAAATGGGGGGCGCATTTCGCAGCTGGTTGATCCCGACAAGGTCTACGCGGTAGGGAGTCCCGATACCGCCGTGACCTTCGTGGCCAATCACGATACCGACAAAGACGTTGACGTCGAATCGGTCACGAAAAACACGATGCTCGCCTATGCTTTTATTCTGACCTACCAAGGGTACCCCTGCATCTTCTGGAAAGATTATTTTGAACGGGGTCTGGCAACCCTCGGCGGGCAACCTGGCAACGGCATCAAGCGGTTGGTGTGGGTGCGCGGCGCGCTGGGCGGCGGACAACCCAGAATCCAACGCCTTAAAACCAGTAGCAGGGATCTGCTCATCTACGGGACTTCGACGGGGTCGGACACCGCTCCCGGCTATATCGTTGTGATCAACAACAACGACTCATCGACGCAAAGTGCGACGGTCATCACGGCCAACCCATCTCTTCGAGGCAAAACGCTTCAGTGCTATGCTTGGTACTCCTATGTCGATGGCCAGAACGCGCAGCCCGCCGATGTGCAATGCAGCGGCAGTGGGACTGTGGCGGTGGAGGCCCCTCCGCGGGGCTATGCGGTCTATTCGGTTTCCCCCTCGCTGTCGGATCCATGGATGACCCAGGATGTCGGCCCTGTCGGTCTCCCCGGCGATGCCTTTTCCTTCGGAGACACCTTTACCCTGACCGGTTCCGGCAGGGATATTCCGGGCGGGGCGGATGGGTTCCATTATGCCTATCAACCGGTCAGCGGAGATTGCACAATACAGGCTCGCGTGATGAGTTTGGAGAACACCGATCCAAAGGCGAGGGCGGGGGTCATGATCCGCCAAGGCACAGCGGCCGACGCCATGAAGGCGGCGGTGATGGTGACTCCGGACAAAGGCATTGTTTTCCAATGCCGCAATGCAACCGGCGGCGGTACCGGTACGGTTGTTAAAGGCGGGTTGAGCGCCCCGTGCTGGGTGCGGCTTGTGCGCTCGGACAATATCTTCCGCGGTTCCTATTCCCGGTATGGCGAGACGTGGACCCCGATTGGAAAAAGCCAGACGGTCAACCTGTCTGTAGGCGCCACGGCCGGACTGGCGGTGACCAGTCACAACAACGGTCGGCTCACCACCGGTGTAATGGACCGTGTCGACTTCAATGCAGCGCCGGTGGCACCCTGAGCGCAGGCCTTTCCGCAACTCGAATTCTCGGAATCTAGCCCTTTGGCTAGCTAGGCAAAACAGTGGGATGTGTGTGACCCTCTGTTCATCGAATTCCGGATCCGTCATGCAACGCAGGGCGCGTCCTGAGTCAAGGCCAGCAAAATCAAGGCGAGTGGAATGAAGAGTTTAAAAACAGAGTGTTTAACGGTCGTGCTCGTTGCCGTTGGATTCTTTGCATCCGCCAGAGCCCAAACCGCTGCCATGTTGTCCGATGGCCCGTTGCAGGCAATCATGACGATCAAACGCTCCGGCGACCTGCGCACCTATGAACTGAAGAGCAATGCGGTCTTGCGCGACAACCGGCCCGCTAGCAAGCAGGTTGCGTTTTCCGAAACGGCCGATCATGCCCTCCTGCGGAGCGGCAACGCGATGCTCGACGGCCTCTATGCGATGGCGGTTCACGAGGCGCGGCAAAACTCGGTTTCTGAAATCAAGGATGGGGCCTATGGCAATGGGGTGCCCATCAAGCTGGATGCTTTTCAGACGGGCGAAAGCTGGACCTATGTGTGGACGCGCGACCTAGCGTATTCGGTGCATCTGGCATTGGCCGGTTTCGACCCGCAGCGCGCCGTCAGCTCGCTGCTGTTCAAGACCTCGACTCTGAAATCCTCGGTGCCCGGCGGCCTCAGGAACCAGATCATCCAGGACACCGGATCCGGAGGAAGCTATCCTGTATCCACCGATCGCGTCGTCTGGGCGCTGGGTGCCTGGGAGACGCTCAAATATCTATCGGGCGGGGAGCGCGAGGCGTTTTTGAAGAAGATCTATCCCATTCTCCACGACACGATCGAACAGGATCGGCAGTTGATTTTCGACGACGGGCTGTATTGCGGCGAGCAGTCCTTTCTCGACTGGCGGGAGCAGACCTATCCGGGCTGGACGAAGGACAATGTTTTGCCGATCGCCCTATCCAAATCGCTGTCGGTGAATGTCGCTAACTACTTCCTGCTGCAGGTTGCGTCCGAGTGCGCGGATCGCATGAACCAACCGGCCGATGCCGCACGCTACGCAACGTGGGCCGGGGAGCTGAAGGGCGCAATCAATGCGCGTTTCTTCGATCCCAAAGCCGGCCTATACAGCGCCTATCTGCTTTCGGATGGAATGGTTGACATTCCGGTTCAACGCTACGACCTGCTGGGCGAGTCGCTGGCCATTGTGCTGGGTGTCGCCGACCCCGCCCAGGCAATGTCGATTCTGGAGCATTATCCCGTTGGGCCGCACGGTCCGTCGGTGGTGTGGCCGCAGGAGCGAACCGTGCCGATCTACCACAACCAGGGCATCTGGCCATTCGTGACCGCCTACTGGATCAAGGCCGCGCGGGCGGCGAACCATGCCGAGGCCGTGAATCAGGGGATTCGTTCGCTGGAGCATCTCGCCGCCGCCAACCTTTCCAATATGGAAAACTACGACTTTGTCAGTGGCCTGGCGCACGTCGAGGGCAAGGCATTAAACGGCCCCGTGGTTAACTCCCGGCGCCAGCTTTGGTCGGTGGCCGGCTACCTCTCGATGGTACAGGACGTCGTCTTCGGATTAGAAACAACCTGGGAGGGCATCCGTTTTCAGCCGTACATTACCGCGCAATTGCGCCGCGAAAAATTTGGGTCCAGCGAGGTCGTTGAGCTCCGGAATTTTTCGTACCGCAATACACAAAACAACGTCCGCATCCATTTGCCGCCCATCGGGCCGCAAGGCAGCGGAGCGTGTTCCATTCAGGGTGTGAAGCTCAACGGAAAAACAGTCGGCAACACGTTTGTTGCGGCGGATGCGCTGCAACCGGAAAACCAGTGGGATATAACTCTGCAGGCACCCGAGCAGGATCAGGAAATCGGTTCGTTGCGGATGGTGGATCCCTCGGACGAGCGGGCGCTGTTCGGACCCGTGCAGCCGACCTGGGGCCGAGGGTGGAAAAAAGGTATTTCCACTAAAAAAGGGCGACGGGTGCTGCGCTATCGGCATCCCGATCCGGCCAACGTTTCTTTCAATATTTATCGTGACGGGCAAATGATTGCGCAGGGCATTGATCAAACAACATGGGTGGATGAAACATCCACCGATGATTCAGATATCGTGCACTGCTACGCGGTGGAGGCCGTGGATCTGGAAAGCGGTAACGCCTCGCATCTCACGCCATTTCTCAGCTATTTCCCTGAAGGCCAGAAGCAGGTGATTCCGGCCCGCAAGATGAAAAACCGGGGTGGCACGTTGGTTTCGGGCCACCATTTCGAGAAGTGGGGGAAGCCTGCGGATGAACTCGTGATCAAGCCTCTCAAGGTGGACCGCAGCGGTCGTTATGTGATTCGCGCGAAATTCTCCAACGGATCGGGTCCGGTCAACACCGGCATTACCTGCGCGGTGAAGAAACTCGACGTGCTGGAGTCCGGTTCAAATGCGGTGGTCGCTTCCGGCTATCTGGTGATGCCTCAATCCGGCAGATGGGACCGGTGGGATCTGTCAACGCCCGTGAGCGCTCAATTGGTTGCCGGGAAAAAATACACCCTGCGTATTTGGGAAGATGGAACCTCGCGAAACATGAGCTATTTTAAAAAGAACGAGCGCTACACGGCGTGGCCCGGCGGAGGGGCTAGCGGATACAACACGGTCAACATTTCGGCGATCCATGTTGAACAGGCTTCAATTCAAGAAAGGTAGCCGCGTGATATGACGACAAGTAGCAAGACGACCCATACCCGATGGAGTGCTGTATTGCTGGCCGTGTGTCTGCTGTGGGGGGGCGTGTCCACAGTCTGTGCCGAAGTCACTCAGGTTGGGGACATTACCGGAGTCACGGTTACGACCAACGCCGCGTCGGGAAACTGGACTGCATCGTTTGCCGTCAGTAGCGGGGGGGCGGTCGCAATTACACCCTATGCGCCGGATGTCGTGCGTGTTGATTTCCATTGGGATGGGATGTTTCCGACGGAGCAAATCATGATTGATAAGCCGTTGGGAAATTGGTCTGCCTCCGGAGCCACCCTTTCCGACGAAGGTACCTACTACCGGATGGAGACTGCGGAGCTCGATATCCACATTGAAAAAGCACCCTACAAAATTCATTTCAAGGACAAGAGCGGATTCAGCCTGCTTCAGGATGATTTTACGGAGTATGACCCAGACTATAAGTTCACGGGGCAGAGTTGCGGCGAAACCGCGAAACTGAAATGTCAAAAAATAGTTCCGGCCAGCCAGGCCTTTTTCGGTGTGGGTGAATCTGGCGGCCCGATGAACCGACGGGGGAGCATTATTGAGTGCTGGAATACCGGAACCTATAATTGGGATGAATCCACAAATCCAACCTATTTGAATGTTCCGTTTTTTTATGGGGTTCAGCCCGCCGAGAACGGGAATCCTGCGTACGTTTACGGCCTGTTTTTCCACAACCCCTCCCGTCCAAAATTTAAATTCGGAACAGAGGGACGTGACAACGTGTCCTTTCAAGCCGGCGATGGGCGGATGGATTACTTCTTCTTTGGAGGGGGGGCAGACCACTCCATGGCCAAGGTCATCGACCGATATTCTGAATTGGTCGGACGCCCAGTCATGCTTCCCAAATGGGGCTTCGGGTATCACCTTTCCCGGTTTAGCTATTCCAATCAGGAATGGGTTCAATACGTTGCCAATCAGGCTGTGCTGGAAGATATCCCGCTGGACGGGATCTATTTGGACATCGATTACATGGATAGCGATGTGAACAACGACCCGCTGGACGGGAATTTGAAGCAACTCACGATGAACAGTAATTTCCCCGACCCGGCCGGCATGATCAAGTATTGCCATGACCGCGGGGTGCGCGTGGTTCCGCTCATTGAGCCCTGGCTCATGGTAAACGACAAACGGCTGCATGATGAGGCCCATGCAGCGCACCACTTTATCAAAGATGACGGCGGCCACACGGTGAGCCGAGGGATGTATGTGGGCGGAGATGTTTCCTGGTTCGATTATACCAGCACGCCGATGCAGGAGTGGTGGAGCCTTAAGATTCAAGACTGGATGAGCGGTCTGGATTTCGATGGCATCTGGAATGATTTAACCGAGCCGGAAGGCGCGGACCAGATTCCATGGAACGGGCGGATGTGGCAGGATGGGAAGTACGGGGCCGGAGATGATTCGCGCCGCTATTGGGCAAACGAACGCAACTACTTTGGGCTGCGTTGCTCCAAACACAGCTACGAGACGATGAAGGCGAAGGATCCCGATCGTCGGCCCTTTATCCTCGGACGTTCAGGAAATGCCGGACTCCAACGGTATGCGGTGAGCTGGAGCGGAGATACGCGCGCCAACTGGTGGTACCACGAGAAGACACTTCGTTTCGGCATGGGAGCTATGATTTCTGGCGTTGCCTGGTATGGCAACGATGTGGGCGGCTTCGCGGGGACGCCGGGCGATGAGCTGATGGTGCGTTCAACGGAAGCAAATTTCCTGACGCCGTTCTTCCGTAATCATTGCGACCGTGAGGCCGCCGACCGTGAGCCGTGGCGCTTTGCTGAGCCCTACGCGGGCCACCAGCGCGATTTGATCAAGCTGCGTTATCGCCTCATGCCGTACCTGTATACTTTGGCGTATGAAGCGACCCAGACGGGGGAGCCGATGAATGTTCCGGCGGTGTTTGATTACTACGCCGACAGCAACACCCACTCCCTTAGTGACTATGAGTATTTAGTGGGAGATTACATTTACTGTGCGCCCGTCTATCAGGAGGGCGCCAGTGACCGTTCCGTTTACCTCCCAGAAGCCCCGGGTGTCGATTGGTACTATTGGCCTTCGTGCCACCCGAACAACGGCTCTGCAGGGGATCGTTATTCAGGAGGCCAAACCGTTCGTGTCCGTGCGCCTCTCGGGCAGTGTCCGCTGTTTGTGCGTTCGGGCGCGATCATTCCGATGGGACCCTCCATGCAACACGTGAATCAATTCGTTCCGGAATGGATGGATATTCATTGCTGGGCTGACGGGGACAGTGAGTTCACTTTGTATGAAGATGACGGGGAGAGCTGGGACTTTATGGAGGGCGAATTCGCCAAGGCACGCATGGTCAGCCATCGCAACGATGCCGCGTGGGATTTCACGATCAACGCCCGCGAAGGCACGTACGATCCCGGTTCGCGTGACTACTACGTGTACCTCCACAATCCGCGCACCGACCCGCAGCTTCGCGTCATGCTGAACGGCATCGAGCTTGCTGAGATTGCTGAATTTGACGATGCCGCTCAGGGATGGTGCTGGATGCCCGACGGCCGGCTCGGAATCAAGCTGCCCGACCGCGGAGCCGAAATGGCAATCCGTGTGAATTTTGAACCTTTAATAAAATCTGAAACACGGTGATGAAGAGACTTCTTTTACTATGCGCGGTTGCGCTGTGCATCTCCAGCAATCCGGTTTTCGGTCAGAGCGCGTATCGGGTCGCCGATGGCGTCGCGGTGTTCAATCCTTCTCATTTTGATCCGGCGGGCACGCAGCCCTCGGTCATCTTCGAGCAGGCTTTGGAGAACAACGGGGCGGTTCCTTCCGACTGGGCGGTACAGCCCGACTTTTCAACGGTAGACGGCAAGGCTGTTGCGACGATTGCCTATCAAGGCGATGTCGATCTGTATGGCACTGGCGAGGTGAAGGGGCCGCTCAGAAGAAACGAAACGGACGTGTCGCTCTGGAATACCGACAACTATGGCTATGAGCTGCATGAGGGCAGACGGCTCTATCAATCGCATCCTTGGGTCATGGGTGTGCGCGCCGACGGCTCGGCGTTCGGGGTCATTGCCGATAACACCTGGAAGCAGTCATTCACGCTCTCCAATCCGATCACCATCACGTCCGAAGGCCCCGCATTTCGTGTCATCGTCATTGAAAAAGAAAATCCTGTCGACCTGCAGAAAGCTCTGGCTGAATTGACGGGAAAGATGGAGCTGCCCCCGCTGTGGGCGCTGGGCTTCCAGCAATGCCGGTATTCTTATTTCCCCGATACAAGGGTGATGGAAATTGCGGATGAATTCAGAAACAGAAAGATTCCATGTGATGTCATCTGGATGGATATCAACTACATGGATCGCTATAAAATCTTTACGTTCGATCCGGCCGGTTTCTCCGACCCCGAACAGCTCAACGAAACTCTGCACGGGAAGGATTTTAAGTCGGTGTATATGATCGATCCCGGGGTGAAAAAGGAAGCCGGCTATTTTGTCTATGATCAGGGCAGCGAGGGAAATCATTGGGTGCAGACGAGTTCCGGACAGGAATTTAACGGAGACGTCTGGCCGGGAGCCTGTGCCTTCCCCGACTTCACGCGTCCGGAAACCTGTGCGTGGTGGGGAGGGTTGTATAAGGACTTCATGGCGCTGGGTATTGATGGCGTCTGGAACGATATGAACGAGCCGAGCATCTTTGGCGGCCCGGACGGCACGATGCCTGAAGATAATCTTCACCGAGGCGGCGGAGAGCTGCCTGCCGGCTCGCATCTGCGTTACCACAATATCTACGGTCTGTTGATGGTGAAAGCCAGCCGGGAAGGAATCATGAAGGTGAATCCGGACAAACGTCCGTTTGTGCTTTCGCGGTCAAGCTTTCTGGGCGGCCAGCGCTATGCGGCCACCTGGACGGGTGACAATAAATCAACGTGGGATCATTTGAAGATGTCGATTCCCATGTCGCTGAATCTGGGTTTGTCCGGGCAGCCTTTCAACGGGCCGGATATCGGAGGCTTTAAAGGGGATTGCAACGCGGAGCTACTCGGGCATTGGATGGCGCTGGGGGCCTACTATCCTTTCTCCCGAAACCACACCTTGAACGGCACCATCGATCAGGAACCCTGGGCGTTCGGCGACAAGATTGAAAATGTCGCGCGAACGGCGATTAATCGGCGGTATCGGTTGATGCCATACCTGTACACCCTGTTCAGAGAGGCCTCTCAATCCGGCATGCCGGTGATGCGCCCGGCTTTCTTTGCCGATCTGTCCGATAAGGATCTCAGGGACGAGCAGGAGGCCTTCCTGCTGGGCGGCGATCTGATGATCGTTCCGCGATGGGCATCGGACGTTGATTTGCCGGCCGGCGACTGGGATCGAATCAAACTGGAGCAAGCCGATGACGGCTATCAGCCGGTCGTGCTGCTTCGTCCCGGGGCCATTGTTCCCGCCGGACCGGTTATTCAAAGCACGGAAGATTATACCACCGATAAAATCACCCTGTTGATCAATCCCGCGACCGACGGCTCGGCCTCCGGCATATTGTATCACGATGCGGGTGACGGGTATGGCTATCAGTCCGGCGACTATGCGGTTCATCGGTTCGATTGTTCCCGTGCCGAAGCAAACAGGCTCAAGATTGAGATTTCAAAGATCGAAGGAGAGATGGAGATCAGCCGGTCATACCGGATCGGCTATGTGACCGCCGGCGATGTGGTTTATTCGGAATGGGCCACGAACCTAGTGCAACATGTTCCTGTTGTTCCGGACCAGACCCCCTCGGTGGATTACAGCTTGTTTTTGGTCGAATAAACCGTCTATTTAAGTGAGAATTAAGAAAATATACAGGAGGGCGCAATGCATTATTTTTTAGTTGGAAAACGGGTTTTGACTTGTCTTGTTTTTGCCGCGGTCATGTGGGGTGCGAGCGAGTCCTTCGCAGCCTCCGACGTGTCCATTAAAGTAAAAGCCAGATCGGAAAGCAACGACGACGACGGGGAGATAGAACTCGAGACAGAACAGAGCTTTGCCACAACTGCATTCCAGACGGAGACGGAGGTTTACACGTTACAGATTAACCTGAAAAACAACCGGGATCAGAAATACAAAGGGGTTCTTCAGTGGTGTTTTATTTCAGACCACTCGACGGGGGACACCTACGATGAAGAACCGATAAAAGCTGTGCTGGCAACGTTCAGTCCCGGCAAGAAGGAGATCGTCCTGTCCCCCGGTGCCGCGTTGAATGAATCGATGGTTTCTGAACCATTTGTGTTTGAAGAAAAAACGGTTGAAACCGAGTGGTACGACAGTGGCGATACGACGACGTATGAATACGAGACAGGGGATGTCTACAAAGGGTACGTACTCTTTTTTACAGTGAACGGAGAGGTTCTTGCCCAGTCGAGCAACTCGTCCCGGTATTTAAAGGATGAGTGGATCGAAAAGTGCAGTGCGGCGATAAAAGAATTGTGACGCTCGGGGCAGGGGCGTCAGAAATCAAACCGGGCATCGTAATAACGCGGGCGGGGGACGGAGCGTTTGCGGCAGTTCTCATCAAAAAACGAGTCGATATGGAATTTGCGCAGGGCATCGATTTTTTCATCTTTCAGCCAGGATAAGTCCGTCTCGGCGGCCAGTCTGTTCCCCATGGAATCCATAACGACGGCCAGATAGCCGGCATACTCCGCGCCGCGCATCTCCAAATCATTATATTCTTCGTAAACCCGGAAGTCCGCAGAGGTTTGAAACGTATACACTCCCTGGTTTTCTTCGGTGAACTGAACCCGGGAGGTCCCTCTGCCGGAGAGACGGTAGTGATCTGTAGCGACTTCTTTCCCGATGAGATAGACCTCGGCCCGCAGGATTCCGTTGAAAGGAGCACGGCTTTTTTTTCTGACTTGGACTTCGGCGGTGACCACGTTGATGATGTCGCCGTCTCGCACAAAATCTGCATTTCGAACCTTGCCCCGCTTTTGTTT
>CAYYYX010000044.1:16829-18784 GCA_964476065.1 uncultured Verrucomicrobiota bacterium
CGTTCGGGGATCTCTGCGGTTTTAAAGACAGGGAAAATGGGCATGCCATCTCGGTTTTCCACATAGTCCTCCGTTTCGTCCTCAACAACCAGATAGGCACAGAAGTGTCCGCCGGGGACTTCTCCGATCAGCACTTCCATCTCAATGGGAACGCCTGGTTCCAGCTCAAACCAGTCGCCAACAGCCATTTCCGCATGTCCCATAAAATACTGGTAGTCTTCTTTGTGGCGTTTCCAATCACAAATATCAGAACGGAAACTTTCCCAAGATCCGTTAAAGACCACCGTTCCGTTCACCCGGACCAGTAGCACGTCGTCCCCGAAACCCCAGAAGCGGAACCGTCCGCCCTCTTTACGCATGATTTTTCCTTTGTAGTGAACGCACCAGAGGTACGGGTCAAAGTCCGGGCCGATCGGTATTCCGAAGTGGGACGGCCCGAATTCCGAAAAGATCGTCGGAATAAAAATCTGTGTGGTGTAGAGCTTTTGCGGGCCACGAAAGTAGGGGGCAAAAACATATGGATTCCAGTCCGAGTCGACAAAGCGGCGAATGGTTTTCTCGTATCCCGGCTCGTCGACGTTGGTTTCTTTTCCGCGCCGGTCATATCGAAGCGAATAGAACGTCCCCTCAAAGTCATTTCCGACGGCCATGGACTTGGTTCCGCCAAACAGACTGATTCTCGCAATGTCAGGGACCAGTTCGTAGCCGCCGACCCCTCCGCTGAGCCCGGAGCCCGTGCTGGAGATGGCCGGCAACTGGAGATCCGGCATGCTGGAAACGCTTTTGCTAACAATGCGCTGTGTCGCACGGGGTTTCGTCGTTTTCTTCACTTTCACCCGTGGTTTTTTCAGATCCATTTTTGGACGATCAACCGGCGGTGGGGGAACAAATTTTTTCTCTTCTTTTTTGATGACGCTGAAAACGACCAGCGTGCCGGCGACGAAGATCAGAAGCGCGTGGATCGCCGCGCTGAACAACACAGCGCTGGAGGTTCCCTTCACCAGCCCCTTTGCTTTTTTTATCACTTGTTTCATTACAGACTCTTACTGAATGTCAGACTGTCCACCTTGGCGGCGGCGCACGCATCCATCACATTAATCACTCGGTTATGCCGTGCATCTCGGTCCGGCAGAAGATTCACAAAAAACGCGGACTGCTGGGAGGCGGCGATCGCCTTTAAACCTCGAACCTGGTTGACCAACTCGTCGAGCATCGTGTCCGCTGCCGGAAACTGCATTCCCTCCAGAACTACGGTGCCGTCGGCATCGATTTCGATCAGCACTTCAACCGGAAGATCCACCACCTCTTTCTGTGGAATATTGGCCGGAAGAATAAAGGAGATGTCGCCTTCCTTTTTGATCAGGGAGGCGGTGACCATAAAATAGATCAGCAGCAGGAACACCACGTCGATCAACGGGGCAATCTGCAGCTCAACCTTCTGGTCACTGGCCATTTGATTCTTTTTCAAGTTCACGGTTGGGTCCCCAATTAGTTCTCGAATGCAGCAAAGATCAGGTCATTCGCGCCCGCCTCGGCGCACGCCTCCATGATTTCTTCATTCACTTTGTACTTCACCGTACCATCGGCGCGGATCACGATCCGGATTTTTGGATCGAGATCGACTTCGGCGATCAGGCGCTCTTTGAGCCCGTCAAGGCTTACCATTTCGGTGCCAACATACAGCTGCCCTTTCGGGTCCACCGTAATGGAATAGCGTCCAGTTTCATCCTCCGGCACCTTGGCATACACCGCGTCGGGAATTTCAATTGGAACCTTCTCCACCTTGATGATCTGTGAGGCGACGATGAAGAAAATGAGCAACAGGAAAACCATGTCGATCATGGGCGACATGTCGACGGCGATTTCCTCATCTGCTTTTCTGCGAATTTTCATGTCAGGCTTTCGATCGATCAGTCACTGAGTTTCTCGAGATCTTCCACATCCATAAAGGTCAG